>NZ_JASBRC010000011.1:8619-145777 GCF_029960715.1 Arthrobacter sp. AL05 | reverse complement strand
TCACTCAAGGGTCAGCCACCAGCAAGCCGCGTCACTAACCTCCGTGGTTAATACACCTAGCCCGTCCTAGCCCGTCGGCCAGGGCGGACGCCGGGGGCGGGACCATGGCGGTTAACGAGCAATGGCCGCAGACGTGAGTCTGCGGCCATTCCTTGTTCCTGCCTGTAACGGCTGGGTGCCGGTTCTACCGGCGGCCAGCAGTTGGTGTTAGGAGGCGCGGCGGGCACGAGCCGCGCGCCGCTTGAGGGCACGTCGCTCGTCTTCGCTCATGCCGCCCCAGACGCCGGCGTCCTGCCCGGATTCGAGGGCCCACTGAAGGCACGTGTCAACGACGGGGCATCGACGGCAAACACTTTTGGCTTCCTCGATCTGCAGGAGGGCAGGGCCGGTGTTTCCTACGGGGAAGAAAAGCTCCGGGTCCTTGTCAAGGCACGCTGCGCGGTTACGCCAATCCATGCTGATCAGTCACTCCATTTCCTGGGCAGTCAGTTTTGCCTTTGTGAAATTATTCACTAGAGGCTTCATAAGAAAGGGGCCCGGTGGGGCCCCCTCGATCATCTGAATTAAGCGTGTCATGTTAACGCTGCGTAAACAAGGGGTACTAGCATGCAAAATGCCGCGCCCTCGTGAGCGATGCATCACAATGTGCGGCCGGGCCCTCACGTCCAGTCGACTATGTCCGGTACTGTGCCAGTGTGTCAAGAGCCTCTGAAAACCCCTCCGAACCTGCCGCTGACCGCGGGAACGGCCCTGCGGGAAGCCCTTCCGGCGGGCCCGCCGGCAGCGTTCGCGGCCGGCCGGCAGGAATTCTGGTCATTGCTGTCATCGTGGCGCTGGAAGCGACCGCGCTGCTGGTTGCCGCCATCTGGTACGGAAGCCAGTTAGTTACCGGAGCCCCGGTGCTCTCCTTCTGGGGTGCAGTCTTCACGCTGGGGCTGCTGTTGGTCTTCGCTGCCTGGCTTGTGGCCGTGTCCACGTTCCTGTTCCGCGGGTACCGGTGGCCGCGATCGGGTGCGCTGGTGGCCCAGCTTTTTGCGCTCACCATCGGCTTTCCCACGATGTCCGGCGGCTATCCCCTGGCGGGCTTGGCCCTGCTGGTGCCTGCGGTTACCGCCATTATTTTGCTGTTTGACAAGCGAGTCATCGTGTTCGCATCACGGGCAGGCGGGGCTCCGCCGGCCCTCTAGCCAGGTCCCGTCTGATCCCTGCTGCTGTCTGCTGCAGGATCGAACGCCAACTGCACCGCCCGGGCCCGACCTTCCGAAATCAGGACCGCGCGGCCCGGGGGAGGGCTGGGCTCCAGATCGAACCTGACTCCGAACAAGTCTCCGTCCAGCACCGACCGCGGGGCGAGCAGGACGCCCCTTCCGTAGCCCGCGGCATTCTGGGCCAGTGGTACCCGTTGCCGAATGGCGGGGTTAAAGCCTGCCGTCAGGACCACGCGCCAGCCCAGGTTGTTCAACAGGACCAGCCGGCGATTGGTTTCAGCTGACTGCAGGTCGAGGTCGTCCGCCAGCAGGACCGCCGCAGGGTCCAGCACCCCGGCGAGCGCGGAGTCGTACGTGCCTGCCCAGTACTCCTCCAGATCCGTCGCCGACGGGGGCCGGAGCCAAGTGGCTGCCGGGTTGAGCCCGGGAAGGGCCGATAGAAGCGAGCTCTTCCCCGACAGGTGCCCACCGAGGACCGCTAGGACTGCGCCCGGAGGTAACGGGATTCCCACAGCGCAGAGTTCGTCGCCCTGGACGCCGAGGCAAAGCTGCCCGTTCGAGGCAGGCGGGCCCGGGCGGGGCGTTGCCTCGCTGCTGCCCGCACTTACTGGACCGGACCGCGCGTGGACTTCGCTGACCGTGACCCGTGATGGAAGGGGCTCGATGCGGAACGGCCGGATTCGCGAGAGACAGGCCTCGCCGCCGACTGCCGGCGGGCGGGGCCCGAAGAGTTGTCCCACGTGCCCGCAAGGAGAAGGTGAGACGGACATTGGTCCAAAAACGACCACTCGATCTCCGGCCGTCCCGCCGGCGGGCAGCCGGGGCCAACCGAGCCGCGCTTCCTCGGTCGAGCCGGCAGGCAGGAAAATCCGGTTGGGCACGGCGGCGAAGAACCGTGCGGTCACGAGCTCGCGTTCCCCCGCCGCGAGCACCGCAATCCCGGCGCGGGCACCATCCCGGACGATGTTGTGGACCAGGTCTTCGGCCCAGGCCAGGGGTCCGGCCCGAAACGCCGACACCCAGGACCCCCAACCGCACAGGACGAGGACGAGGACAGGCAGGTCCGCCGGCTGGGCAAGGCCCAGCCTTCGTGTCATTTCTTCCGAGACGCGTTCGAGGACCCGCGCGGCCCGCCGGAGTTCGTGCAGCCCGACAACTGCGCCCACTCTAGCGGCGGTGGACATGGCGCTGAATGAACCTGTGGCATCCAGGAGGTACATGTGGGATTCGTCATCGCAGCCAAGCAGCTGATTCACAATGAGCTCCAGGACGGTGTCGGCACCTCCATTGAGTCCCGGGATCAGTCCGAGGTGGCCGTGGGTGCCCGGATGCCACTCGAACTCTGCCACTCGTTGTTCCCTGGGAAGGTCCAACAACCCCAGCCGGATCCGGCCGCGGCTGCCATCCGTCGGAAACGGCACTTTACCGGGGAGCGGTGTTGCCACCGGACGGCGCGGCTCCCCACCGCCGATTGCCGCCCAGGCAGCCCGGACTGTTTCCGTCAGGTGGGTT
Source organism: Arthrobacter sp. AL05 (assembly GCF_029960715.1). Taxonomy (NCBI): domain Bacteria; kingdom Bacillati; phylum Actinomycetota; class Actinomycetes; order Micrococcales; family Micrococcaceae; genus Arthrobacter; species Arthrobacter sp. AL05. Next base: position 143,057 of record NZ_JASBRC010000011.1, on the reverse strand, counting down.
ATGGCCAGGGACGGTGGCGATGCGGCGCGGGCGGCGCACGGTTCGGCCGCCGGGCGGTTGAGGAATTCACTGACCTCCATCACACTTGGCCAGCCGGCAGCCTCGGACGGGAGCGGCGTGGTCGTGGCGGTCTGAAACTCTTCCGGCGCTTCGCTGCCGCGGACCAGGTAGGCGCGTCCCGGCCGCGCAATCGGGATGGCTGCCGCCAGCCGTGAATTGATGATGTCGAGGGACTCCAGTTCGGATTGGACCCGCAGGGCGACACGGCTGGTCACGTTCGCACGGATGTCTGCGGAAACGGCGCCCTGGGGTCGCTGGGTGGCCATGATGAGATGAATCCCAAGCGAGCGGCCGATTGCAGCTACCCGCAGGAGCTCGGCCAGCGCTTCCGGGGCTTCCTCTACCAGCATTCTGAATTCGTCGATGATAAGCACCAGATGGGGCAGCGGCGGCGCCGCGGGTTGAAGCGATTCATAGGCAATGAGGTCGGCAGCCCGGTACGAGTCAAGGAGCTCTTCCCTGCGGCGTACTTCCGCCCGCAGTGATACGAGCGTGCGCTCCACTTCACCCTGGTCGAGATCCGTGAGCAGTCCGACGCAGTGTGTCAGGGCTGCCAACGGTCGCAGGCCGGAGCCGCCTTTGAAATCAATAAACAGCAGGTTGACGCGATCGGGCGGGTAATGGCCCACCAACCCGACCGCCATGGTCCGCAATAATTCGGATTTGCCCGAGCCGGTGGTCCCCGCCACCAGGAAATGGGGGCCGTCGGCCTGGAGGTCCAGCCACAGTGGGCCGGACGTTCCGACGCCGACCAGCACTGGAAGTCCGGGGGCGTGTGCTGAGGCGGCCCAGCGTGCGGAGATTTCCGCCGCTGAGGCTGGCATCAGCTCCGCCATGAAGCAGGCATCCGGAAGGCCTTTTGGCGGAGCCTGCTCAGGGTTCTGTCCGCCGATCCGGCGGCAGGCCCGGTCGAAGACGCCGGCTGGAACAAGATCTGGAATGAACTCCACTGCGGAGTGACCGGACGAAAGCACGGCGGTTCGCTCGGTGAGCTCTAGGACCGAACCAGCGGCGGCAGCAGCAGGACCTTCGGAGCAGTGGAAAACCTGCCAGCCGTGGCCTGCCGCAGCCGAACACAGCCTGTCCCGCCCCATTGTCGTGACGATCACCAGCACCCCGCGCTCGTAGCCCGGGCCCGGGCCGGTTGCGAGGATCTCCAGCGTGGATGTCTCCTTTGCGGAGAGCACGACTGACGGCAGGAAGCGTGCGGCATAAAGGGCGGCGGTTGGGCCGTGGATGAGGATTTTGGTTCGCCCGGCTGCGGGGTAGCTGGCAAGTTGCAGCAGGCAGGATCTGACCAGTCCGGACACGGCGGTTTCGGGGCCACGCACGGTGGTCAGCCTCGTCGCTGGATTGAGTGTCACAGGCACCAGGCCGAGCAACGGTGGCTGGAATCCGGAATCCGGTGGTTCCAGACCGATATTCGCGCGTTGCGGTGCCTGGCCGAGCCGCAACCAGACAGGTCCTGTGGCAATTGCGGATGACACCCCGCGATCCGCTGCAAGGAAACGAGCCCCCAGCGACAGTTCGCCGGCGGAGGGCGCGGCTCGCCGCCGTCGTTCGCGGTCCTGGCGCGCCGCGGCGGCCACGGCGGCCCGCAGTTCGCGGCGCTGCCTTCGGCCCGAAAACACGGGCACCAGAATGGACACGGCTGACAGGGCAGTAAAAGCGAGGAACACCCACATTCCGGTGAGGACGGCCAGGCCCACTCCGAGGCAGAGGGGCAGGCCCGCTGACAGCAGCAGGGCCGCCCTGTTGCTGTGCGCCGCGGGGTTGCTGAGCACCAACGGTGCTGAGATGTCGGACCCGGCAAAGGCCGGAATGCCGGCGTCGAGGGAATCGCCGAAAACCAGGGACATCGACGAACCGCCGCACCGGATCGCCGACTCCGTGGAGACGGGCGCCGACTGTACTTTCCGTCCGTCGACGCGGACCCCGTTGGCGCTGCCGAGATCGACGAGGCTGACGGCGGAGTCAGTCACGTCCAGCCGGGCATGTTCCCGGGACAGCTCGGCGTCTGGAATGACGATCTCGGTGCCGCTGCGACCGATTCGGAACCGCCCCCGCCGCAACGGAAAGATCAGGCCCGCACCCGGGCCACTGTGCACGGTCAGCACGAGCGTTGGCGGGTCCACAATCGTGGGCGGCGCAGCGCCGTCCACCAGGATGGCACCGGCAACGAGGGGGACTTTCCCGGGCGTCAAAGCGGCCACGGGCACCCGGTCCACGGTCAGCGCCCCGGTCCCGTAACGTCTGGAGATAGCCGCTTCGAGGTCCGCGCCGGGGCAGGTAGCCGGCAGTTCGATGGCCAGTTCCGCAGGTCCGGAGGTCAGTGCCGACCCCGGGGCGGGAACCAGTGTGCAATGCAGCAGCATCGGGTTGGGTCCTTTCCCCGGGGTGTCGTTTGATCCCACGGTAGGCGGCGATGCGGCGTTGCGGCACGCGGGAATCCGGCTATGTGGAAAGCGGTGCCGACAGAGGGAAAACTGCCCCGCGACAGGACGGTCCGCGGGCCTGGACGCGGGCCGCGATTCGCGGGTTCACACCGTGTCTCGGGTAGGCTGGACCAGCAGACAATGCGCAAGATTGCGCTGCCCGCATTCGAACCAGGAGAGTTTGTGACCGCTGACCTCGTCATCGTAGGGTCGGGCTTCTTTGGCCTGACAATCGCAGAACAGGCCGCCACAGAGCTGGGCTTGAAGGTCGTTGTTATCGACCGCCGGCACCACATTGGCGGAAATGCCTACAGCGAAAGAGAAGAGCAGACCGGCATCGAGGTGCACCGCTACGGCGCGCACCTCTTCCACACCTCCAACGAGCGTGTGTGGGAGTACGTGAACCGCTTCACCACCTTCACCAACTACGTTCACAAGGTGTACGGCGTTCACAAGGGCGAGGTCTACTCCCTGCCGATCAACCTGGCGACCATCAACCAGTTCTTCCGCGCCAACCTGACCCCGGGCGAGGCCCAGGAACTGATCAAGGAACAGGCCGGGGAACTTGCCGGCACGGATCCGCAGAACCTGAACGACAAGGGCATCCAGCTGATCGGCCGTCCGCTGTACGAGGCCTTCATCAAGCACTACACCGGCAAGCAATGGCAGACGGACCCCAAGGACCTGCCCGCGGGCATCATTTCCCGGCTCCCGGTTCGCTACAACTACGACAACCGGTACTTCAACGACAAGTACGAGGGTCTCCCGACCAACGGCTACACCGCGTGGATCGAGAAGATGGCGGAGCACCCGAATATCGAGGTCCGGCTCAACACCGACTTCTTTGACGAGTCGCACGAGTACAGCAAAAACAATGTTGTCGGCAACATCCCGGTCATCTACACCGGCCCGGTCGACCGCTACTTTGACTTCGCCGAGGGCGACCTCTCCTGGCGCACCATCGACTTCGAAGAAGAAATCCTCGACGTCGGAGACTTCCAGGGAACGTCAGTGGTCAACTACAACGACGCCGACGTGGCCTACACCCGCATCATTGAGCCACGGCACTTCCACCCGGAGCGCGACTACCAGACGGAAAAGACCGTTATTATGCGCGAGTTCTCGCGGGCAGCAGAAAAGGGCGACGAACCCTACTACCCGATCAACACCGCAGCGGACCGCGAACGGCTGCTCAAGTACCGCGATCTCGCCGCCGCCGAGCAGGATGTCCTGTTCGGGGGTCGTCTGGGCACATACAAGTATCTGGACATGCACATGGCCATCGGGTCGGCACTGACCATGTTCGATAATAAGATCCGCCCGCATTTCGATGGTGGCGCCAAAATTGAAAGCGGAGGGGTCGACGCATGAGCGCCGCGGACGAAACTACTGATTGGGCACGGATCCAACGGGTAATCCTTCCGTCGGGTGACCAGACCGACACTATCCCGCTGTACGTGGACGCCGGGCCCGCCAGCGGCATCCGGCTGCGGGAGAACGACGAACTTGCCCGCTCGCCGAAGCTGCCCGAGGACAAACTGCAGATGTTCAGCTCCGGGGGGAGCGAGGCGCACTTCGAGGACTTGCTCTCGCGTGAGTCCATGCGGGTGCGGTCCGGCGAGCAAATATCGTTCGGCACCTATTTCAACGCATTTCCGGCAAGCTACTGGCGACGGTGGACCTCGGTCCGTGACATCCGGCTGGTCGTTCGGACAACCGGCAGCGGAGCGGTCACCGTTTACAAGTCCAATGCCCGCGGGTCGGTTCAGCGGGTCGATGGGCGCCACGTTGACGGCGAGTCCACTTCGGTTTTCGAGTTATCGCTCAAGCCGTTCGGCGACGGCGGCTGGTACTGGTTTGATCTGGCAGCGAGTTCCACGGACCTCGTGCTTGAGGCCGGCCAGTGGGAGTCTCACGATCTCACCGGCAGCCGCGGCCAGGTGACCCTCGAAATCACGACAATGAACAAGCCCGATTACTGCCTCAACAACGCCCGCATCCTCGCAGCTAACCTCGACGTCCTGGCCAACGTCAAGGAAATCCTGATCGTGGACCAGGGCACGCAAAAGGTGGAAGACCAAGAGGGGTTCGCCGAGGTCCAGGCCTCACTCGGGGGCAAGCTACGGGTCATTAATCAGGCGAACTTGGGCGGGTCCGGCGGTTTTGCCCGTGGAATGTACGAGGCGGTGGAGAACGGCAGCGATTACGTGTTGCTGCTCGACGACGACATCGTCGTCGAGCCGGAAAGTATCGTTCGGCTCTTGACCTTTGCCGACCACTGCCGGAAGCCCACCATCATCGGGGGGCACATGTTTGACCTGTATAACCGCAGCGTCCTGCACACCTTTGGCGAGGTGGTCGACCCTTACCGGATTGTGCCGGCGCAGCCACATGCGGACATGGAGCTTCGCCATGACTTTAGCGTCGCGAACCTCCGCCAGACCGCCTGGCTGCATCGCAGGGTGGACGTCGACTACAACGGCTGGTGGATGTGTCTGGTCCCCACGAAGGTGATCAAGGAAATCGGGCTGGCCCTCCCGCTGTTCATCAAATGGGACGACGCCGAATACGGTCTCCGGGCTAGGGAAGCCGGGTTCGCGACCGTGTCACTGCCGGGCGCAGCGGTGTGGCATGTGTCGTGGGCGGATAAGGACGACATGGTCGGCTGGCAGTCGTACTTCCACGAACGCAACCGGCTGATAACCACGCTCGTTCACAGCCCCTATCCCAAGGGCGGACGGGTCCTCAGGGAATCGGTCCAGGCCGACGTCAAGCATCTTGTGTCGATGCAGTATTTCACCGAGCACGGCCGCATCGAGGCACTGAAAGACATCTTCAGAGGACCCGACGCTCTGCATCAGGTCCTGGCGTCCAGGCTTCCGGAGATCAACGCCCTCAAGTCCCAGTACACGGACGCCCAGCTGAAGGATGACGTGGACGACTTCCCGGCTCCGAAATTGGGCCGCGGCCCAATGGGTGGTGCGCCGATCGGAATGCCGCGCAAAAAGGACCTGGTTCCCTGGGGCATCAAGACAGTCTCGCGTCAGCTCGTCAAGGCTCCCGCGCCGGAGAGCGCCGAACGTCCGCAGGGATTCCTGGCCCACCGGGACAACCGCTGGTTCAGGCTTGCCCACTACGACAGTGTTGTGGTGTCCAACGCCGAGGGAACAGGTGCCTCCTGGTACCGGCGTGACCCCAAGAAGCTCAAGTCGATGCTGGCCGAGGCCACCCGTTTGCACCTTCGGCTGTACCGGGAGTGGGACAAGTTGGCCGAGCAGTACCGGGAGGCCGTTCCACGAATTACCTCGATGGAAGCCTGGAAAAGGACGTTCGACGCCGACACCAAGGGTGGGCAATAGATGGCCGGCCCTGTGGACCAGTTGGTCAAGCCCGGACGTGGTCGCGGACTGCTCGATGTCTACGGTGATCGCTTCCTGTTGAAGCTGCTGGTACGCAAAGAGATAAAGATCCGCTATCGCGGTTCGGTGCTTGGTCTGATGTGGTCCTATGTCAAACCGCTGATGCAGTTCATGATCTACTTCATCGCGCTGGGTATTTTCCTGAATCTTGAGCGGGGGACACCCAACTACGCGATCTATCTCTTTTCGGGCATTGTGCTGGTTAACTTCTTTACGGAGTCATTGTCCAACGCCACCCGGTCGATAGTGGACAACCGCGACCTCATTCGGAAGATCTACCTGCCGCGGGAGCTGTTTCCAGTCGCAACCGTGTGGGTGTCAGCCGCCCATTTCCTGCCTCAGTTGTTGGTACTTATTGCTGCCTGCCTGGTTGTCGGGTGGACACCGTCAATCGTGCAGATATTGGCGGCGGTCCTGATCTTTGTGATGGTGGCGATCCTGGCGACCGGCTTGGGCCTGATGTTCGGTGCTGTCAACGTCTACTTCCGCGACTCCGAAAACATCGTGGACATGATCGTTATGGTTGTCACGTGGGCTTCGCCGGTTCTTTACGTGTGGACCATGGTCCAACAGGTTATGGGACCGTGGTTTTGGGTTTATCAGCTCAACCCGATGACAACCGCCGTCGAAGTTTTCCACTGGGCTTTTTGGGAGCCGACCCTGAAGGCGAACCAGCTCGTGGGGGATACCATGCCCCCGGATCTCTTGAGCTTCTGGCTTCCGGTTTCCCTGGTCATGTCTGTGGCAATCCTGTTCCTTGGCCAGCTGATGTTCCGCCGGCTTTCCGTCCACTTCGCACAGGAGCTCTGAAATGACGTCCCACGGCCACGTTGCCATCAGCTGTATTGGCGTCCGCAAGCAGTTCGTCCTGCGGCACACGCGCTCCCTGAAGGAGGCCTTGGTCTGGCTTGTCAGGGGCCGCAAGGGAGATCTGTCGAAGAAGTTCCAGGCGTTGAACCACGTCTCCCTTGAGGTCAAGCAAGGCGAAACGGTTGCCCTGCTGGGCCTGAACGGTTCCGGTAAATCCACCCTCCTGAAGTTGATTTCCGGTGTGCTGCAGCCTGACGCCGGCACGGTGCGGACCCGGGGGCGGGTCGCCGGGCTGATCGAGGTCGGCGCGGGCTTCCACCATGACCTCAGCGGACGTGACAACGTTTATCTCAACGGTGCGATTCTGGGCATGTCGGAAAAGCAGATCGATGAGATGTTTGATTCCATCGTGGAGTTCTCGGAAATCGGTGAATTCATTGACACCGAAGTGAAGTTCTACTCGTCGGGTATGTACCTGCGTTTGGCATTTTCCATCGCGGTGCACACCGACCCGGAGGTCTTCCTCATTGATGAGATCCTTGCCGTCGGCGATGAGCCGTTTCAGCGTAAGTGCATCGCGAAGATCCAGGAGTTGGCCGAGAAGGGCAAGACGCTCTTTGTGGTGAGCCACGACCTGGATTTGGTGGCGACGGTCTGTGAACGCGGGGTGCTGCTCGAACACGGCGAGGTCGTGATGGACGCAGAGGTGCACGACGTCGTTGCGGAGCTCCGGCGGAGATCAGCCGTGGCCTAGCGGCCGTGTGGCATTCCACCTCGGGCCGGCGTCGAATAGGATGGGGCGGAAACGGGGAACGTGCCCCGTACTGGGGGATACGGGAGCGCGATCGATGACAATGTTGGGACCAGAAAAACAACGGGACCGATGGGCCGGGAGCCGACGCCGCACTGCAGTGGCGAAGGTCCGCAAGACCGTGGCGGTAGCTGTGGCCGGCGGCCTTTGCCTCGTTGGTATGGCCCAAGGGCCGGCAGTGGCGGATACCGCCACGGAAACCGTTACTGTGACGCCCACAGCCAGCCCCTCGGCCACAAAGCCGGGCCCGTCTGCATCGGGTACGTCACCGGCGCCGACACCGCCGGCTGACCCCCCACCCGCCGCTCCGTCGCCTACTTCGACAGCAGCACCAGCCCCGCCAACAGCCTCGCCGGAGCCGACGGCGACCCCGGCCCCCGTGGCTCCGAGCCTGGAAGTTTCCGATCCGGCCGCAGCGGCCGCCGCAGTGTTTACAGTGCCCGGGCCCATCGGTGCCGAGCATCAGAGGCTCGGTGGTGACTCCGGGGCGGTTGGCCCAGCCACCGCAGCGCAGCTTTGTGGCTTGGCCAACGGCGGCTGCCTGCAGACATTCGCCCACGGCACGATCGCGTGGAGTCCGGCAACCGGCGCCCACCTGATGGCCGGGCCAATCGAGGCGGCGTGGGTAAAATACGGCGGCGTCGGAGGGAACCTCTCCTATCCGAGTGAGGACCGCAAGTGCGGGCTGCAGGCCAACAGTTGCCGCCAGCAGTTCCGCGGCGGCTCCCTTCACGACGTGCCGGGTGTGGGCACGTTTCCTGTCTGGGGCGGGGTCAGCATGCGGTATGAAGGCATGGGCGGCATTGCCGGATATCTTGGCTACCCGCGCGAGGCTGAGGTGTGCGGTGTTCCTGCCGGGCACTGCGTCCAGCACTTCCAGCGAGGTTTGATTTACTTCGGGCCCGGTGGAACCTGGCCGATTTGGGGAGCCATCGGGGGCACTTTTGAAGGTCTTGGCGGCTCGTCGGGCTATCTCGGCTACCCGGTAGCTCCCGAGCAGTGCGGTTTGCCGGGCAACGCCTGCCTGCAGAAGTTCCAGCGGGGAACCATCTACTTTGTGCCGGGTGCGGGGACCTTTCCGGTCTGGGGCGGTATCCAGGGCCGCTATGACGCATTGGGCGGCAGCGCCAGCTACCTCGGCTACCCGGTGGCCAACGAAAAGTGCGGACTGCGTGGCGGGGGATGCTCCCAAGCATTCCAACGAGGCAGTATTTACTTTGCCATCGGAGCGGGGACGCAGGCAGTGTGGGGCGGGTTGGGTCTGTACTATGCCTCGAGATACGCTCAGGACGGCGTCCTCGGCTATCCCACTACCGGTGAAATGTGCGATTCGGGCGGAAATTGCCGGCAACTGTTCCAGTTCGGCGAACTTCAGTGGGTCACCGGATACGGAGTCAAGTTCATGCCGGCCACTTCGGGGTATTGTCCGGCGCTCAATACCGGCACGGTGAAGTACGCCACCGGGGGAGCATCACGAGTATCTTTCGCGATCGCTGCCGACTACCGGGCCACGCGGGTCAACTTCATCACTTGCGTCCGCCAAGCAAGCGGCCAGTACACCACCGAGTGGGGTGCGCTGGGCTCCGCGGGCGAGTCGGGCTTCGCCGGACCCGGGTATGCCACCGGTCCGACCTGGCAGAAGTACTCACCTACGGGAAGTTTCACCGTGACCGAGGCTTTCGGATTGGGCAACCCCGGTACCAGCCTCGCCTACCGGACCCTGAACCCATATTCGCGCTGGGGCGGCCAGCTCAACGGCAACTACAATAAGTACTTTGAGTCGAGCGGCGACGTTTTCCCGGACGAGAACATGTGGTACTACGCCACCAGGCCCTCGAGGGATTACCGCCAGGGCGTCGTGATCAACTACAACCGTCCGCCGGACTCGCCCATCGTAATGAACGCTGGCTTCGCCATCTTCCTGCATGGCAACAACGTTCCGACGTGGGGCTGCATTTCACTCAATGACGGAGACCTGCTGCAGTTTATGCGAACGGCGAATCCCGGTGACCGTTTCGTCATGGGAGTTGCAAATGACATCTTCAATTAACAGCCCCGGCAAAAGTGCATTGCGCCGGTGCGTGCTCCTTATGGTGGGCGGCCTCCTGCTGTCGTCCTGCACGGCTGGACCGGTTACCGGTTCCGGGGCGACTGCGTCCGGAGATGCAGGACGCCCACCCCCGTCGCCGGCGGGCACTTCCGACGTCGGACCCGGCACGGAACCCACGACTCACGACGGCCGTACCGTGCTGCCCGCCCGGCCTGAGGATTGCAGTTCACCCGGAGTCGTTGGCATCAGGGGTGTCCTCGGAACTGTCGCCGATCAGCTTCAACTGCCCATCGCCAAGGTATCCTCCAAAGCGGGTCTGGCCGACGTGACCTGCACGTTCGCCCTTGCGCCGATACCGGCCGGTCAAGTGCCCGAGCCTGGCAACTCGTTGCTGATTGCCACAACGACAGCCAATGACGAAGTGGCCTTCAAAAAGCTTGAGCTACCCCGGCTTATGATGGAGCCAAAACCCGTGTCCGGGCTCGGCAGCAAGGCCTGGTACTCACTGAACCGGCTCAGCGATTCGACCGAGTATGTGCTTGAGGTTGTGGACGGACTGACCGTGACAAGGATCTCACTTGCGGTTCCCGCAGCTGCGGCACAGGTTGACGGGATGCAACAGAAGTTGAGCGCCGTCGCTGCGTTGCCCTAGTCGGCGACGGATGTAGCCCCTACATAACCGCACAGGCAGTGAGTTCGTAGAGTCTGGCTGCGCCTTGTGCGAAAACGAGCTTCACGGCCTTGGATTCCGCTAGATTTTCCAGGCCGGGGAATCGGTGGCTTCCGCCGTGGACTTCCTGAGATCCGAAGTCCAACACGTAGCGCACGCCGGTCGCCTTGGCGGCATCGCAGACTGCCGGAACGGTGTCGGCGTCGCGGAGCTCGGCGTTCAGGAGCTCAACAGCTGGCGAATTGGCAGTCAGGACGTGCTTTGCAGTGGTCTCCCGGTCAGCTAGGGCGTACGCCATGGCGGCGCCGGTCCAGGGATTAACTGCGATGACGGATCCAGCGGGGACCAGTTCCGGGAGACGGTCAATCAGTGCCTGCTCATCTGTGGAGACAAGCGGTGAGTCCCGGGATTCCTGGTAGTTTGCGCGGGCCGAGCGCACCGCGGCAGCAGTCGAGGGCAGCTGGGACGCTAGTGCTGCTGCGGCCACGACCACAGCAGCGCTGGCCCACAGGACGGTTCGGGTGCTCTTCGGTGTCACACTGCGGCCGTCAACAGTTGCGGACGCCCGGTGGCGGTGCAGCACGCTGCGCAAACGGGTGGCTATGGCGTCAGCGCCGAGTGCAGTAAATGGGACCGCAGTCAACGGCAAGAGCGCGGCAAGCCGATAACTGTCGTTGTACCAGACCCCTGTTATCCGGCTCCTGAAGTCGCTGATTGGTGTCCCGGAGACAATCACGAAAAGGACTGCCGTGATGCCGAAGCAAGCCAGAATCCAGGCGTGGCGACTGCGGCGCAAGGACAGTGCCAGTCCAAGGACCATCAGCACGCTCAGCGCGGGAGCGACGGGACGGTTCATTGCAGAGTTGGTCATCACCTCGAACCCTGCGCCAAGCGCTGACTGCACCGGGCCCCAGAAGGCGGCGTCCTGCGGGGGGCGGATGTATTTCCAGAGCACGAGGAGCAGACCTGCGAAAACGACCAGGCCCAAGCTGGCCGGCACCCGGCCTTGGGTCCCCTTCTTTCTGCCGATATAGCGCCGCCAATAGGATTGTGCGACCACCGGAACGGAAAGAACCAGCAAGGACATAACGCCGTTGGGATGAGCCAAGGCCACCCCCGGAATCAAGAGCAAGGGCAGGCCGAAACGTGCCCACGCAGAAACGTGGAGTTCAGTGCCGAGGCCGAAGAAGACGGCGACTGCGCCGAGAGCGGCAGGCAGCATGCAAACCGAAAGGAAGTTCGGATAAAGTACCCCAAAGTCCAACAACATAATGGGAAACGCAGAAAAGATACCTGAGAGTACGGCGGCAGAGGCGATTGCTATCGGCCTGTTGCCGGCCACAATCCGGGTCAGCATCATGCAGCCCAGCGGCCACATAAACGCGGCGATGGCCATGTTGAGGACGTTGACGGCCACCGGTAGCGGCGCCCCGGTCAACTGGATGAAGGCCGCAGCGAGACCGTGCCAGGCCGCGGGGTAGAAGTAGGGGGCCGCGCCTCCGCTGGCCATTGATGACATCGTCAGCGACGAGGCGCTGCCCGTTTCCAGGACGTAGCGCACGCCGTTGAGGTGGAAGACGTTGTCGAAGGTCTGAGAGAAGCTGGCCGGGGTAACAAAGGCAACAGCCAGCTGAACGAGGATCAGGCCTGCGCCGAGGGCGAAGGAAGCCGCCAGCCAGACGGACTGGCGTCCGGGTTGGAACTTGAGAGCCAACTGTTCGGCCAGTGTGCGGTCGCGGCGGAGCCACCGAAGGCCGGCCAGGCCAAGTCCGAGGATGACCCCGCCCAGCAAGATGGCCGCCGATGACCATTTGATGCCGAGATAGGGCAGCGCCACAGCCAAGACGGCTGCGACCGCGACGGTGATCGGCGGGGCCGCGGCGACGGCTAGAAGTCCACGAAGGCCAAGTCCAAACGAGACCAGGCCGCCCGGAAGAATGAGAAAGACGGCGGCGGCGAGGATGAGGGGGACAGTTTCAAGCCAACTCAAATGGACAACCGCAAGTCGGGGTGTTCGAGGACTAGGCCAGGGGCGGGCATATCAAATCGACTGGTCCAGCAGTCCGAGCAGGTAACTGCCATACCCACTCTTGATGAGGGGCTCGGCCCGTTCGCGCAGTTCGTCGTCGCTGAGGAAGCCATTGCGCCAGGCGATCTCTTCGGGTGCGCCGATCTTGAGGCCCTGGCGGTTCTCGACCGTCCGGACAAAGTTCGAGGCATCACTTAGGTCGTCGAACGTGCCGGTGTCCAGCCATGCCGTGCCGCGGGGAAGGATTTCCACTTGCAGCTTTCCGCGCTCCAGGTAGGTGCGGTTGACGTCGGTGATTTCAAGCTCTCCGCGGGGGGAGGGTCGCAGGTTTTTCGCTATGTCGATGACATCGTTGTCGTAGAAGTAGAGGCCGGGCACGGCGTAGTGGCTTCGCGGCTTGGCCGGCTTTTCTTCGAGCGAGAGGGCCTTGCCGTCGTCGTCAAACTCGACAACGCCGTAGGCCTTGGGGTCCTTGACCCAGTAGCCGAACACGGCGCCACCGTCGATATTGGCGTGCCGGCGCAACTGCGTACCCATGCCTTGGCCGTAGAAGATGTTGTCCCCGAGAACGAGGGCAACGGTGTCGTCTCCGATATGGTCGGCACCCAGGATAAACGCCTGCGCCAGGCCGTCGGGGGACGGCTGCTGGACGTAGGTGATGCTCACCCCGTACTGCGATCCATCGCCCAGGAGCCGCTGGAACTGCTCTGCATCGTGGGGGGTGGTGATGATGAGGATGTCCCGGATCCCCGCGAGGATAAGGGTGGAGAGGGGGTAGTAGATCATCGGCTTGTCGTACACGGGCACGAGTTGCTTGCTGATGCCGAAGGTGATCGGGTGCAGCCGCGATCCGGTTCCGCCTGCCAAGATTATTCCACGCATTTATCAATCCTCCCGTAATGGCGGCGCCACAGCAAATAGCGCACCCTTTTATCCGCTGGCGGTCGGCCCGGACCGGTGAAGCGGTTAGCGGCCGCCGTGTAGAATTAAGTGCCCGCACATATGACGAAGGAAGCCCGGACTTGAGCAGCGTTGCACTTAAACCCCAAGCGATTCCGGCCCCTTCACTCGGGAACCGGCTCGATCCGCGGGGCAACAGCCTCAACCTCATCCGCCTGGTCTTGGCCCTTGCTGTGCTGTTTGCCCACAGCTGGCACATCGTCGGCGCCGGCAACGGCCCGGGGTTCCGCGGCGAAAACCTTGGCGGGTGGGCCGTTGCGGGCTTCTTTGGCATCAGCGGTTACCTGATCACGGCGAGCAGGTTCAGCAATAGGATCGGCTCGTATCTGGTTCACCGTGCGGCAAGGATCTTCCCGGCATTCATCGTCTGCCTGGCAGTGATGGCTTTTGTGTTCGCGCCCATCGCCTACGCAATCCAGCACGGCTCCCTGCGTGGATTCCTCTCCACACCAACCACCCCGCTGAACTCCATTTTCGCGAACCTCCCGCTGCGGATCGTGAGCTATGACGTGGCGGGAACTCCAGCCGGCGTGCCCTACCCGGGGGCATGGAATGGTTCGCTCTGGACGCTCTACTTCGAATTCATGTGCTACTTGCTCATTGCTGTTGTGGGATTCATTCCCCTGGCCCGGAAGACACCTTGGCCGGTCGTTACGGCATACGTGGCAAGTGTGCTCCTGTGGGCAAATATCGCCTCCATCAAACCGTACATGCAGTCGAACCTCGACTTTGAGTTGGCCGCCCGGCTTGTGCCTTACTTTTTGGGCGGCGCGGTGGTTCAAGTCCTGAGCTCACGCATCGGGATTCACCGCGTCGCAGGCCCGGTCTCGATCGCCATTGCTGGGCTGTCCATCTGCTTCGTCGACGGATATGGCGGGCAGCTCGCAGCGCCCTTCATTGCCTACGGCTTGCTGTGGATCTCTACGTGGCTGCCCCAGCCATCGCTTGTCGCGCGGCACGATGTCTCCTACGGGGCATATATCTATGCCTTCCCGGTGCAGCAGTTGCTGGCAGTCTTTGGTGCGTATCACTGGGGCGTCTGGTGGTTCACCCTCGCTGCCACACTTTGCACGATTCCGTTAGCGGCGGCGAGTTGGCTTTTCATTGAACGTCCGGTGATGCGGCGGGCCAGGAAAAGCAGCTAGGGCCGCAGCTGGCTTGTCCATTGGTTCTTGGGCAAGCGGCAGCGTTATGTGTGCCGCATGGTGCAGGCTTTAGGACAGCTTCTTGCCGCTCTTGGCCCTGAATCCGTCCGCGATCCCGTCCAATGCACTCGCGATCCGCGAAAATCGCCCGGGGGCGAGGAGCGTCACGATGGCCAGGTGCCGGTAGTCGGCCAAGAAACCCTTGATGGTCCAGAGCGGGTAGTGACGGCCGTATTGCCGGGCCAGCAGAATCCTGTTGCGGAAGATGTAGTAGTAACGCCAGGTTGCCGCCGTCCGGACTTCGAGGACTCGGCCGCCCAAGGACAGGCTCCTCCCGAATACCCGGGCCGGGACTTTGTTTCCCAGCGCGTGCCGCAGTGAAGCTCCGGGCGCTAGGGCCACCGCCAAACCGTGGGTGCGGCATCGGAGATAGAACTCGCTGTCTACTCCATCGATGAAGAGACTGGCCTGCAGGAGGCCCAGGCGTTCGATGACAGGGACCGGGACGAGGAGTCCGGACTGGATCGGTTCACCGCCGAGCTGGACACCGTGCCGGACAGGTCCACGCCGAACCGGCAGGCCGCGTACCGAGCCCGGAGCAACCATTCCCACCGGCACACCCGAGGCCGAGGCGGCGGCGGCGGTCGTGAGCAGTTCCTGCACGTAGCCCGCGTCCAAAAGGGAGTCCTGGTCCATGGTGAGGATGAAGTCCGGTCTCGGTGTGGCCGCGAGCGCCGTCGAAATTCCTGCGTTTAGCGCTGCCGCAATGCCTGAATTCTCGCTCAGCCGAACCGCGACGCAACCCATCGCCTCCAGCTCCGTAAGGAGCCTGGCCGGGTCCTCTGGACTCCCGTCGTCAACCACAACAACCCGGTCAACTTGGGGGAGCAATGCTGCGGCGTTGGCCAGGACCGCCTCGGTTGGGTTGAACAAGGAGATCACGGCGGTGGTTGTGCGCACAGGTACGCCGTCCACCTCAGGCAGGTTTAACGTCGGGCTGCGCATCGATCCAGGTCGCCAGCTGGTCGATGCCCTGCGCGAGGTTGAACTTCGGAGACCAGCCGAGCACTTCCTGCGCCGCGGAGATATCAGCCCAGGCATGTCGAACGTCGCCCTGCCGGTATTGGCCCGTGACGTGTGGCTCCGGCGCGTTGTAGTGCTCAGCTATCAGGTTCGCCGCGGTGCCAATTGTCTGGAATTCTCCCGACCCGATGTCCATCGGTTCGCCTTGGACCGTGGCTGAGACGGCACCAGCCACTATGGCCGAGGCAACGTCGTCAATCAGCACGAAGTCGCGCCGGACCTCCCCGTCCTCATAGAGCGGAATTGATTTTCCGCCCATTGCCATCCGGCAAAAGAGGCTCATGATGCCGGTGTACGGGTTGATCAGCGACTGTCCCGGTCCGTACACATTCTGCAGCCGCAGGATAACGGTTTCGACACCATAGGACTTGGACCAGGCTTGGAGGATATGCTCCTGGGCCAGTTTCGTCGCGCCGTACACGCTGACCGGTGCAGGGAAGGTCTCGGATGCCTTCATGGCCAGGGGAGTGGCGCCGGGGAAATCCCACTGGGACTGATCCAGGGTGGCGCTCATGCGCTGTCCCGGGTAGAAGGGTTTTCCTTCCGCGTCCTGCCAGGCGCCTTCGCCATAGACGGCGCGGCTGGAAGAGAGGACGATGCGGCGCGGCAGTTTGTGGTGCCTGTTGAGGCCATCCAGCATCTGGGAGGTGCCCACTACGTTTACATGGGTGTGGCGGGTGGACTCCTCCAGGGATTGACCGGTTCCGGTCTCCGCTGCGAGATGGACGATTACGTCCGGCGACACATCCTGCAGGACCTGGTCCCAAGTGGCTGCTTCAGCGACATCAGCCACAATAAGTTCGGCGCGCAGGTCCAGTTGTTCGGGACGCAGGCCGGATTCGTGGATCTGGGGATGCAGGTTATCAACGACGACGACGCGGTCGAAGG
Source organism: Arthrobacter sp. AL05 (assembly GCF_029960715.1). Lineage (NCBI taxonomy): Bacteria > Bacillati > Actinomycetota > Actinomycetes > Micrococcales > Micrococcaceae > Arthrobacter > Arthrobacter sp. AL05. Next base: position 126,697 of record NZ_JASBRC010000011.1, on the reverse strand, counting down.
CCTCGGCCAATGACGGGGAGATGGCGCAGCCGATAAAACCAGCTCCGCCGGTCACTAGAACGGTGCCGCCCGGACGGACGGAAGTTGAGGCAGAAGTCACTGGGGACCTTTCTTAGCGGGCAGGTTATTTGCCGAAAGCATGGCGGGCGAGGGCCTTGATTGCAGGGGTGTTCCGCGTGATTGCGGCTTTGGGAATCAGGTAAACGGCGTGGGCCCGGGACGTGACACGCAGCCGTGCAGACCGCGCCGCCCGGTGCCAGCCGAGTTCTTCGGCCTGGATGGCCGCTACTTCGAAGTATTCACGCTCGCCGGCGAACCTCGAACCGTCGACCAGCTTCGTTGCGGAAGCGCTGTTGGAATGACGGCGGTACCGGAAGCACAGCGTCGGTTCGATCAGCAGCTGATGCCCTTGGAAAATCATGTCCATGACCAACGCGAGATCCTGGATTATCGGGAAGCCTTCGCGGAATTCCACCTCCCGGATCTTGTCGGTCCGGAATGCCAGCGACGGCCAGTAGAGCCAGTCGCCGTGCATCAGGTTGCGTGCCATGGCCTCGCCCGAAACGACCTTGCAGCCACGTCCCCTTGGCTTGACGAGCTGTTGTTTGACGGTATCGGCCAACGTGGTCACAACACGGCTGTTCTCGTCGATAATCTCCACTCCGGGCTGGATCACCGCGGCGTGCGGATACCGTTTGTGGGCCTTCAGTATGACGTCAACGTAGTTCGGGAGGAGGACGTCGTCGCAGCCCAGAATGACCATCACGTCTTGGCTCGCGAGTCCGACGCAGGCACGGTAGTTCTCCGTGATTCCCTCGTTGTGTTCCTTGCGGATGTACTTGACCCTGGGATCATCGATATCAGCCATGTAGTCCCTGATCTCCAGGGTGGGGTAGGCGTCATCGATCACGGTCAAGAGCCAATCCGGGTTCTCCTGCGCCAGCACGCTCTCGAGGGTTTCAATCATGTAGGCGGGCTCGCCCCAATAGGGGATGAAGATGTCCAGTGGCATTTTAGGAATCGGAGCTTTCAGTTGAGGGTTCGCCAGCAGGGACCGGCGATGTTCGGGAGTCGTCCGTTGTACTGGCGTCGCGGTGTGGGGGCAGGCCCGGCTCTAGCGCGGACAGCGCCTCGACTTGGGACCGCAGGATGGCGACTTCTTCCGCCAAGGTGCGGGTTTCGTCCTCGACAACCGAGATCTCCCAGGACAGGTGCAGGCAGACTCCCAGGAGCATCAGGATGCTCATGGTGAAGAGCAGGTTGGAGGGAAGCTGGACCCCTACAAACTCAGCGACGATGTTTAGGAGCCTCGGGAAGGCAGCCAGGACAAGTGTGGCAACTCCGACCACCAGCCAAAGGACGGCGTACTTCTCCCGAAGCTTCTTGCGGCGAAGCATTTCGACGACCAGTGCGACGATTGCCAGAGACAAGAGAAAGGCAGCTATGTTGCCCAAGGCTAGGTTCCTTTCACACCGTGCGTCGGCACGGTTACATGGGATCGCTTGCGCGTCAACGCAAAGAGCAGGGCAAAAACAGACCGTCCCAAATAGACCGCAGCCTGGGCCGGGTTATGGCTGGGCTTCCCGCCTTGCCGGGCGCGCATTTCCACCGGGACTTGGGTGACCCTGCATCCGGAGCGTACGGCGACGACAAGGGAATCAATGGTGTCGCCAAGATATTCAGCCGGATAATGATCAAGGTACTGGCTGATGGCGCGTTCGTTGCCGGCACGGAAACCGCTGGTGACATCCGTCAGACGGGTATTTGCGAGGGAAGAAATAACGCGGGCAAGGAATACCATCGCCCACTTGCGCGGGCCGCTGACAGTGTAGTTTCCCTTGTCCGCAAAACGGGCTCCGATGGAAATATCTGCATGCTCGAGGCCGGCAAGTACTTCTTCGATGTTCTTTGGATCGTGCTGGCCGTCCGAGTCGACCTGGATGACTTGGTGGTAGCCATAGCGGCGCGCGTATTTGAAACCGGCTCGCATGGCTCCCCCCACACCGAGGTTGAAGGGCAGATGCAGCACTGTAGCGCCAGCTGCCGCGGCCAACGCCGCGGTGTTGTCTGTCGAGCCATCGTCGACTACGACGACGTCGTAGCGGTTGCTGGTAGTCAATACCTCGCGAACGGTTTGGCCGATTGCCTCGGCTTCGTTCCAAGCGGGCATGATGACCAGAACGCGTGGGGGGACAGTGGGTTCCATGGTGTCCAAACTATATCAATGTCGGGCGGACTCTATAGCCGGGGCGCTGGCAGGGCCGGCCGCCCCGCGCCGCGCGGTTCAGCGGATCCGGCGCTCAAGTTCTACCGGAATGCGGCCCGAGACACCTTTGGCGCCGTCCCAGAACCCGCGTGCCGCAGCGCGCAGAAGGGTGAGTCTGCCAGGGCTGAAAGCGAAACGAAGCAGGTGCGCTTTGAGTTCTTCGACAAGCCTGCGGGCCACCCATTTGGGTGCTTTCAGCGCATAACGCTTGGTGAGGATCGTGCCGTTGCGGCAGATGTAGTAGACCCGCCCCGGCGAGTGGTAGTTGTATGAGAGCATCGTTCCGCCGATCCGCACCTGACGTCCGAAGAGAGTGCCGGGACGCCGCTGGCCGAGGTCGTGGTCGATGTCACAGCCGGCACCCACAAGCACGTCCAGTCCGGCGGTGCGCGAGCGCACTGTGAACTCGGAATCGACGCCGTCGATAAAGAGGCCCTCGTCGAACGCGCCGACCCGGTCGATCGTCGAGCGCGGGATCACGAATCCCGATTGCATGGGGTCGAATGCATGCAAAAAGCCATCGTGGCTCGGGATGGTGGGTACCGCATGGCCGCTGTAAGAGGCCGCGCAAACGAAGGCAACGTCAAGGCCTTTTGCCTTCGCGTCGGCGTAGGTTCTGTGGGCGAGCTCCACGTATCGATCGGTGACCAGCGAGTCCTGGTCCAGCGTCAGGAAGAACTCCGGCGCCCACTTCTCCGAGGCGGTCCGGATCCCCGTGTTGAGGGCAACCGCAATACCTTGGTTCGTCCCCTGGTGCAGCACCGTGGCACCCTGCTCGGCAAGGCGGGCGAATACTGGTGCCGAATCCGCAGGAGACCCGTCGTCGACGACGACAATGTGGTCCAGCTGGCCTCGAAGCCGCCGGATGGCTTCGACCAAGGACTCGGGCGGTGAGTAGGCGGCGATCACGGCAGCCGTGCGGCCTGGTTGGTCATTCGAAGGCATGGTCGGATGCCCTTTCTCTACGTAGTAGCTTGAGGCCCGGGATCAGCAGGGCAACGAACAGCACCGCTTCACTCAGGGCCATGCCAAGTGCGATACCAGGCGCATTTCCGTTCGCGCCGGCATAGATCATGGTGGCGACCCCAACGACGGCTGAAATCAGGGTCCAGCGCAGGACCTGTGACTGGCGGCCGGCCGGAATCAGCAGATTGCGGATGAACGGGGTGCTGGCGCTGAGGAACACGAACGCCAGTCCGTAGTATGCGCAGAGCTCGGTGCTCGCCTGCAGCTTGCCGGCGAAGAGCAGGCTGCTCGCGAATGGGCCCAACACCGTAAGGATGAGCGCTCCGAGGACCCCGAGTCCGGCGTGCGCCCAAATGGCAGCAAGGTGACGGCGGGCAGGGTTCGTTGCACCCCTTTCAATGGTCCAGCCTTGAAAGGCATTTCCCAGTGCCACGACCGTAAAGAGCCCGAACCGGTAGAGCGTGTCTGCGGTCGCCAGGCTGCCCGAGGCCTGCGGGGCGGTGGTGGCGGTGGCGATGGGGGCCGGAGTCGACGCATAGGCGTTGCCTGCCAGGCTGATGCCCGCTGTTTTCGCCTGGGTCTTGAGTTGGCCGAAGGATTCGCGCAGGTCCGCTGGCAACCACTGGCCACCTGCAGAGTAGCGCCGGTGGAAGCCGACGAGGGCCAGGACCGTCGCTACCGCGAGGAGAATGGTGTAGTACCAGAGCTGGTGGGTCAATAGCAGAACCGGCGCGGCCGCCGCGGTGGCGACGAAGCGTGGCACCGTGTCATAGAGGGCCAGTAGCCGGGGTTGCCCGACGCCGATGCAGAACCACGCAGGCGACAACCCGGCCAGGGCGACAGCCCACGACATTGCCACCGCTTCGTAGCGGAAGCCGGGTACGGCGACCGCCGCCGCCACGATTCCGGCGCTCGGCATAACGAGGATCATCAGAAGGAGCCGCGTGCGCATGCTCCGCAAGTAGATTTCACTGCGCTCGTGGCTGCCTGCGGCGCGGGCTATGGCGACCGGTCCGTCAACATTCCAGCCCCACAGCAGGATGGTGGCGGCGAACGTGCCGATGGCTTGACCAGAGATGACACTGGATATGCCCTCGGCGCCCACGACGCTTGCTATCACCGGAAGGAGCAGCAGGGGAGTGACTAAGGACAGAAGGGGGAGGATCGCAAACCCGGTCAGGCGCAGCAGTACGGTCTTCATGCGTGGGCGGGTCCTTGTCGGTCTGGAAGTCTGCCTCGATCTTACGGGACTTCCCTCACGGGACGCCGCCTGCACCAGCTCCGGCAGATCGAGGTCGCTTAGGATGAATTGACGGGGTTGCCGTGGTTTCCCGTCGGCATTGTGCCCAACCGAGCGAAGCGAGTCCATGAGTTCTTTACAGCCAAACAATGTGGCCGCCGTCCGCGCGAGCGTGTGCATGGCCAGCTACAACGGCTCGGCGTACATCACCGAGCAGTTGGCTTCCATCCTGGAGCAGCTGGGACCGACGGACGAGGTTGTCATCGTTGACGACGCGTCTACTGACGGAACCCGAGACGCCGTGCGGGCGTTCGGTGACGACCGCATTCGGCTCCTTGAAGCGGCGTCAAACCAGGGATACGTCAGGTCCTTTGAGCAGGCGGTCCTGGCCAGCCGCGGGTCACGTATCTTCCTGGCGGACCAGGATGACATCTGGATCGAAGGCCGTCTTGAGCTGATGCTGGCGGCGTTGGACAAGTATGCGGTTGTTGCGAGCAATTTCGACGTGCTTGGCGGTGGTCCGCGCCCGGCTATTGCCCGACTTCGAAGTGCCGACTCCAACCGCCGCGGCCCCAACCTGGCCGGCATCCTGATCGGCTACCGGGCTTACTACGGCTGCGGCATGGCCTTTCGTCGGGAGGTCCTAGGACTATTTGCTCCCGTTCCACGGTATTTGAAAGAGTCCCATGACCTGTGGCTTGCGATCGGCGGAAACGTCCTTGGCTCGATCGGCCACCTGGACGAGTCGACGCTGCTGCGTCGAATCCACGGCGCGAACGCGACTCCGGAAGGCTGGCGCTCCCTCCGGGTCATCGCGTCCGCGAGGCTGGTCCTTTTACGGCTGATGGGGGAGGCCCTGCGGCGCACTGCGGGGCAAAATCGCGCACCGAAGTAGCGCGCTCCAATGCCCTGATCGCTGGAGCTTTTCGGTTGACGGTAAGCTGACTGAATGCAAAAACTCCTTGTCACCGGCGGCGCCGGCTTCATTGGTTCCAATTTTGTCCACTATGTAGTTGAGAACACAGACGATCACGTGACCGTCCTGGACAAGCTCACCTACGCCGGCAACCTGGATTCGTTGAAGGGCCTTCCGGCGGGGCGTTTGGAGTTCGTCAAGGGTGACATCTGCGACGCGGACCTGGTCGATGGGCTCGTGGCCGAGGCCGACGTTGTGGTCCACTACGCGGCGGAGTCGCACAATGATAATTCGCTGCATGATCCGCGCCCGTTCCTTGATACGAACATCATCGGCACGTACACGCTGATCGAGGCGGCCCGGAAGCACGGCAAGCGTTTTCACCACATCTCCACGGACGAGGTCTACGGCGACCTTGAACTCGATGATCCGGAGCGGTTCACCGAGAGCACCCCGTACAACCCTTCCAGCCCGTATTCCTCGACCAAAGCGGGCTCGGACCTGCTGGTCCGGGCCTGGGTGCGGTCTTTCGGGCTGCAGGCAACGATCAGCAACTGCTCGAACAACTACGGCCCGTACCAGCACGTGGAGAAATTCATCCCGCGCCAGATCACCAACGTGATCGACGGGATCCGTCCCAAGCTTTACGGCAAGGGCGAGAATGTCCGGGACTGGATCCACGCCAATGATCATTCCTCCGCTGTCCTGGCGATCATCGCCGGGGGCCGGATCGGGGAGACCTACCTGATCGGCGCGGACGGGGAGCAGAACAACAAGGACGTCGTCGAACTGATCCTCAAGCACATGGGCCAGTCCCCGGAGGCCTACGACCATGTGGTGGACCGTCCCGGCCACGACATGCGCTACGCGATCGACTCCGCGAAGCTGCGCGATGAGCTCGGCTGGAAGCCGCGCTTTTCCAACTTCGACGCCGGGATCGAGGACACCATTGCCTGGTACCGGGACAACGAGGACTGGTGGCGTCCGCAGAAGGCGGCCACGGAAGCTAAGTACACGGAACAGGGCCAGTAGATTATGTCGATCGAGTTCTCGAAAAAGCTCACCGCGCACGAAACCCCGATTCCCGGCGTCGTCCTCTACGACCTTCCGGTCCACGGCGACAACCGGGGCTGGTTCAAGGAGAACTGGCAGCGGGAAAAAATGGTGGCCCTGGGCCTGCCGGACTTCCGGCCGGTGCAGAACAACATCTCGTTCAACGAAAAGGCCGGAACCACCCGCGGCATCCATGCCGAACCATGGGATAAATTCATTTCGGTCGCCACCGGCCGGATATTCGGTGCCTGGGTTGACCTGCGCGAGGGTGCCTCATTCGGTGCTGTGTTCACGGCCGAACTCGATGCCAGCCAGGCCATTTTTATCCCCCGCGGTGTCGGCAATGCCTTCCAGACCCTGGCGGACAACACCGCCTACACGTACCTGGTCAACGACCACTGGTCCGCCGACGCCCAGGGCCAGTACACGTTCCTGAACCTCGCCGACGAGAGCGCCGCGATCGCCTGGCCCGTGCCGCTGGAGGAGGCCGAACTCTCCGACAAGGACAAGGCCCACCCGCAGCTAGGGGATGTCGTCCCGATGCCGCCGAAGAAGACCCTCGTCCTCGGCGCCGACGGCCAGCTCGGCAAGGCGCTGCGGGAACTCTACGACGGAGATACTTCCGTTGAGTTCGCCGGCCGCACCGAGTTTGACCTCGGCAGCGCGGACGCGTTTGCGGCCCGGAACTGGAAAAACTACTCCACGATCATCAACGCCGCCGCGTATACCGCAGTCGACGCGGCCGAGTCGGGCCAGGGCCGGGCCGCGGCTTGGGCGGCAAACGTCAGTGCCGTCGCACGGCTGGCTCGAACCGCCGTCGAGCACGACCTGGTTCTGGTCCACGTCTCTTCCGACTACGTCTTCGACGGCACCCAAGAGCTCCACACCGAGGACGAGCCGTTGTCCCCGCTGGGGGTTTACGGGCAGACCAAAGCCGCAGGCGACGCCGTCGTTTCCGTGGTGCCGCGGCACTACATCGTGCGCACCAGCTGGGTGATCGGGGAGGGCAACAACTTCGTCCGGACCATGGCATCGCTCGCCGGGCGCGGAATTGAGCCGTCAGTCGTGAACGACCAGATCGGCCGGCTGAGCTTTACCGAGGACATTGCCGCCGGCATCCGGCACCTGCTCGAAACGGGCGCGCCCTTCGGGACCTACAACCTCTCCAACGAAGGTGCTCCGCAGTCGTGGGCGGACATCGCCGCCGACGTCTACGAACTCTCCGGCAAGTCACGGGACGCCGTCACCGGGGTCAGCACGGAAGAATACTTCCGCGGAAAATCCGTTGCGCCCCGTCCGGTCAACAGCCTCCTGGATCTGGCAAAAATAGCAGCCGCAGGCTTTGTGCCGGCAACGGCGGCCGATCGTCTACAGACGTATTTGACGAAGGGATAACCCGCCTGCCCGCTGCCGGCTGAACAGCGGCCGGCTCCGGGCGGACGGGGCCGGTCACGCTAGCCCGTCGTGTCAAAATTGGGTGCAGAGTAGCCGTGGCGTAGTCTAGCCCTCGGACCGGCGGCCCTTTTGGCTGCGTCATTGGAACCAGCCGCAGGTACTTATGTCTTTGAAATCCGCGTTTGACCCCCGCTCTAATTCGCTGAATGCGATCCGGCTCGGGCTGGCCCTTTTGGTCATGGTTTCCCATTCGTGGGCTCTTGGTGGTGCCGGGGCTGAGCCAGAGCTCGGGGGCGCAAACCTGGGTACGTGGGCTGTCTTCGGATTCTTCGGAATCTCGGGGTACCTGATCACCAGAAGCAGGCTCTCCGGCCATTCCGTCCGCCAGTTCTACAGGGCCAGGTTCCTCCGGCTGTTTCCTGGTTTCCTTGTCTGTCTGCTCGCAGTCGCATTTGTCTTCGCGCCACTGTCGAGGCTGTGGGATCCGGCGGGCAGCTTCTCCATCGTTGACCAACTCGGCTATATCCTGCGGAACATCCTCCTCTATCCGCCGTTCCTCGGCCAGTACGACATCGGTTCAACGCTGTCAGCGGTGCCGTTCACTGATGTTTGGAACGGTCCACTGTGGACGCTGTTCTGGGAAGCGAGCTGCTACGTGCTCGTGGGGGTAGCGGCCAGCCTTCTGCCGAGGCGTGTGCTGGGTCCATTGCTGGCAGCGACGCTCGTCATCGCGTCGGTGGCAACTCTCGCGGCCGAGCAAAATCCCGTGGTGCCCCTCCTGATCACCAGGACGCTGCCCATGTTGGCTGCTTTTGCCGGCGGCGCCGTGATGTTCTTTTACGACGAAAAGTTCATTCGACGGTGGGCCGTCCCGGGCGCTGTGGGGATGCTCGTTATGTCCGTGCTGACACAGACAGCCACCACGCTGGCACCGTTGCCCTTTACTTACCTTCTCTTTGTCCTGAGCGCCATCATCCCCTTGCAGCGGGTCGGTTCCCGCTTCGACGTCTCTTACGGTGTCTATATTTACGGCTGGCCGGTGCAGCAGGTGGTGGCCTTGATCGCCGGCGACAGTCTCCCGGTGTGGGTCTTCGTTGGACTGAGTGTGGCTGCAACCGTTCCGCTGGCTTACCTGAGCTGCCGCTACGTTGAGCAGCCCGCCCTGGCCTTCAAGAATGGCAGGGCCGCCGCGACCGCGGTGGCCGCCGGCGGCAAGAACCGGGCCGGCTGACAAGATCGCCGAAGACAGTTCGCCACAGCCGCCGCCTGTGATCGAATCGACTGAACCGTTCGGCTAGGTTTCCAGTGTCGCAACAGGTGTGGGCAGCGGGTCGTGGTGCGGCGCCTGAGAGCCGTTGGCTTCCACAGCGGTGCCGGTGTGCGCAGCGGCAGCTGTTGCTGGCGGCTTGACGGTTACCCACCGGTGCAGGAGGATGGCAGCTGCCACAAGGACTGCCAGGTAGAGGACGGCCAGGGTGATCCAGCCAAAGGGCGGCTGCCATTGCGGTGCTTCAACCATGTCACGCCAGTTGGAGCTGTCCTGCAGGCCGATAACGTAGCGCCGCAGACCGTACATGAAGCTGTAAAAATGGCCAAAGACGAGCAGGGTTAACACGGCGGCGCTCGCCCGGCGGCCAACTCCGGCGTTTGCGACGGAGAATGACCTCATGGCCACTCCGCAGGCCGTGACCAGTACAACTACGAGGGCAAGGATGTAGCGGCCCTGCCAGATGAGTCCCACGTCCTTCGCCAGCGGGATCTGAAGGAGGGGCGGGAGCGCGATAACGGCCACCGTGAGACAGGCCACGGTCAAGCGTCCGGCCCTGTCCGCGACAGACCAGGAGATGAAGATCGAGCCGATGATGAGCGTTGCCCATACGGCAAGGACCCCTGCCGGCCCGGGGGTGTCCAGCCAGCCAAGGTAAGAAACATAGCCGACAGCGAAGTCGAAGGTCCTGTCCAACATGATGGTCGCAATTTGAGTTGGCGTTGCGTCTATGCCTTGGCCCATAAGGTTCTGCAGGCTGTTGGCCACACGGAGCCACACGAGGGACAGCGCGCAACCGATAGCTACGATTCCGATCATGGCCCAGCCGAATTTTTGCCGGAACAATGACAGCAGTGGCCGATAGCCGAACAGCATCAGCGAAGCCACCACAGCCAGGGCCAACCACAGCAGCGACGCGGCGCGCGTGTTGGCCAGGACGACTGCGGACAGAGTAGCCGCGCCGAGCGGGCCTTTCCAGGCACCGTTCGACTGGAGGCGGTCCCACGTAAGACACAGTGCGGCGAATACGGACATGGAGGTCGCGATTTCGAGGGCATTGGGATTCACCGCGCCGGAAAGGAAAAGCACCATGGGCGTCAGTGCGAACGACGCGACGAACAGCGGCAGGCGCCACTGGCGCAGCCCTGCCAGCGAAATCATGGCAATGGCTATAAAAGCAGCGCTAAGCAGCCCACTGACAATGCGCATCGCGTAGATGGCTTTGGCCCCGGACAGGAAAAGGCTCGGCAGGCCTGTAACTGCGTAGTACATGGGGTTGTAGTTCCCGGCGCTGGTGAGTGCCTTAACGATCGTTGTGTCCGACGTGACGGGCGGGCTGCAACCGGCGGAGACCAGAGACTTCCATGCGAAGCAGAAGGGGAGCCCGTCGGTTGCGGCAATGTAAGCAGGGACATCAACCTGGGACCGTTCCCCTTGGGCTGTGCCGGATTCACCCTGCAGCTGACCCCGAACAACCGAAGCCGCCTTGATAACGTGTGACTGCTCGTCCGGTACCGAAATCAGCGGGCTGGCCACGGACCAGAGGGTTGTCAGCAGGCCGACAACCGCAAAAACTGCGAAGAACCGCAGGAGGACGACGGGAAGTGTTCGGGTTTTCAAGGCAGGCAAGGAAGGCATGATTCTCTCTGGTACGGCGTCAAGTCCTACCTCACTCTACAAGCCTGCGGTGCTTGCGCGGCAGCGACGGCAAAACGTTCGCCAGCGTTCCTGGATGGACATTGCAGTCGCCTGGTCTAGACTGTTTTGGTGTCACTGGCCTAGGACGGTGCGGGCAATCCAACGAGTACGGGCGGTATTTTCGAATCATGCGGGATAGTTCCATGAGCCTCGTCCGGCGTATTCAACATTTTGTGCGCAACGGGCACCTGGTCAAATTCCTCATTGTCGGTGCGGCGTCCTTTGCCATCGATCTCGGACTTCTTGCGCTGCTGCACGAAGGTGCCGGTGTGGATTTGTGGATTGCGACCCCCGTGGCATTCCTTGCCAGCTTGGTGTTCAACTTCCTCGTCCAGCGAAAGTTCACCTTCCAATCTGATGAGCGAGCTCACGTAAGCTTCCTGAAGTACGGGGCGCTAGTAGTGTTTAACGTAGTCGCCACGGACATCATCGTGAACGTGGTTGCAGGCTCCGGACAGTCTTACGCAATCGGCAAGGTCATTGCGACTGTTGCCACAACAGGCTGGAACTTCCTGCTGTACAAGCACTGGATCTTCAGGGCGGCGCCAGTTGCGGACGACCATATCGACGTGACGGCGGCGGGGACACCCTCCGCCGCTCACGAACGCCCGGAGTAGACCTTACCGCTTAGCTCCGGACCACCCTTTCCGGCTGTCAGTCTGGCTGCCTGAAGCCGCGGACCCCTGCAAGCACGGGGAGAGCCTTGACCGACCCCGCGCAGCGCGGATTCCCATGAGTTCAACGAGACCCCTGGTCGCCGGCTCATCGTGGGATCGCAGCGGGCCAAGACAAACGTGCTGGGACTGCTCCCTCGGAGTATCAAGTCAAACGTGCTGGGACTGCTCCCGCGGAGTATCAAGCACGGGGTCCGGAGCGGGCTTCGCGGCGTTGTTGCCGTGGCGCCGCAACGGGAGCCCCGGCAGGCGTGCCAGGACGTAACCCGGAAAAAGATAGCCGTAGAGGGCCGACGCCCCCCGGTAGATCAAGGCTGCGTAGACAACAGTGAGCACGATCCAGCCAAATGGTGGCTGCCAGTCCGGATTCGTGAGCATCACCTGCCAGTTGCCGGAGTCTTTCAGCCCAACCACGTAGCGGCGCAGAATGTAGACAAACGTATAGATGTGGGCCGCTGCGGCGAAAATTATCAGGACACGGGCGATGCTCCGGAAGCCCGGCGCGGTTCCGAAGGCGCGGAATCGAACGGCCATGCCAGCCGAGATTATGGCGACCATAAACAGAGGCAGATTGTAGCGCCCCTGCCAGATATACCCCACGGAGCTGATCAGCCCGGCCTGGACCACGGCCGGCACAACGGCCAGGGCGGCCACGGAGATCCAGAACCCGACCGCGTTCCGCCGCGGCCGTGCAGTGAACGGTACAAGCAGCGCCAGCATCAAGAGCATGCTCCAGAACTGAATGACGGCCTGCGGAGCCGGGACCTCGAGCCAGCCCATGATGCCGATGTACTGGGGCACAAAATCGAAGGCGCGATCCATCATGGTCAGGAATGCCTGATGCGGCCTGACGCCGGCCACGAGGTTCGTAATGCCCTCGGGGGCTGCCGCGGTTGAACCCGGGGCAAAGAGCATCAGGACAATCCAGAGCAGGCCCAGTCCAATGCCCACTATCATCAAGCCCGCGGTGACCAGCACGGTGCGGTTCCGCAGAAGCCGGCCCAGGCTCCCGAACCCGAAGAAAGCCACGGCGACTACAAAGGCAACCAACAGCCAGACAAGCGAAACGTTCCGCGTGTTTGCCAGCACGGCAACGGAGATTCCGACCGTGGCAATTGCGGGTTTAACTTCTGACAGGCGTGCTGAGCTTTCCAGGCAAACGAGAAGTCCGCAAAACGCTGCCATGGTCGCGGCTACTTCCAACGCGTTCGGATTAATTCCGGAGCAGAGGAACAGCACCATCGGCGTTATGGCAACAGCGGCCGCTACAACTGGCCATTTGGGTTTTCTGAGCTTAGTCAAGGCAGTCAAGCCGGCCGCCAGGAAAGCGGTGCAAAGGAGGGCGCTGGCGATCCGCATGCCGATGATTGCGGGCGCACCAGTCAGGACGAGGCTGGGGAGGCCCACCAGCCAGTAGTACATCGGGTTGTACAGTCCGGCGGAGGTTACACCGATGGTCAGATAGTTATCGTCCATGGGCACAGCGGGTGCACACGCTGCGGTGACATCGCGTTTGAAGGCTGTGCACGTCTGAGCGGAGAGGTTGGCTATGTAGGAGGGAACCTGAACATGGACGCCGTGGCCAAAGGACTGTCCTTCCTGAACCACGAACTGTCCACGTGCTACCGCGGCTGCCTTGATGGTATGCGAGGGCTCGTCCGGATAGGCCATCAAAGGGGTGGCCAGCGACCACAGAGTGGTGAGTAAGGCAAGCAGTGTGAAGATCCGAATAAATGGTCCCAGCACGTGTTTGCGCCGTCCCCCGAGAGCTACCGGGGCAGATGCAGTGGCTCCGGGTGCACCCGGAATCGGCGCGGACGCCGCACGATTGGTCCGCTGCCCTGCCAAGGGCTTGGCCTTGTTACTTATCATCGTGCTCCACACTGATCGTTCCGACTGCCGAACGGGACCGCTCCAGCGCCGCAACGCTCGGCGAGACGACCTGGGCGAAGTAGGACGAATTGGCTTGTCCGCCTTCACCAGTGACGTATTCGGCCCAGGACTTTACCAGGCGGGCCAGGGCAGGATTCTTATAGGAATGACAGAATGCCTGATAGCCGACGAACCCCAGGGAATAGCCTGGACCTCGACCGGTATGGAGGGTCAACTGGACGCCGCCGCCGGGAGCCTCGCTGACGGTGCCGCTGTCGACTGCCGTGCCTAAAGCATCGTCCGTTACTTTGACAAAATCTTCTCCGAACTTCACCGTCGCTGTTGAGAACCGCGTTCCGATTGATGCCCGGTCCATAAATGCTACGGCTCCTGCGGTAGCGTCCACCTTCGTTGCCAGATCGGCATAAGTGCCCACGGACTGCCCAGCGGTGTCCGCGGGCCATTTTCCGGTTATGGGCGGTCTCGCTGCCGTTTCAGGGGAGGACCGTAGATAGTCGCCGACGGCTTGGGTGAGTCCAGAGCCGCCTGCAGCCCAGACGGGCACGATTTTCATATCAGGCAATGCGGTGCCCGGATTAAGGTCCGCGATCTTCTGGTCGTCCCAGCGTGTGATCTTGCCTTCGAACATCGCTGCCAGAACGGCTTGGTCCAAGCGGACATTCCGCAACCCGGCAACGTTGTAGGCGACCCCGACGGCGGTAACGGATGTCGGTACGGCAAAGGCTCCCTCCGGCCCGCACGCGGCCTTTGACAGTTCCCAGTCGTTGGTTGTCAACTGGGAATCCAGGCTGGCAAAGTGGGCCATCCCCCGGAATAGCGCGTCCCTGCCGCTGGCATCGCCATCGGGCGAGAACCGCAGGGAGGTCTGCCGAAACTCCTTGCTCCAGCCCTGCTGCCAGGCAGAGATGGAGCCCATCTGGCTGATGCTGCCGATTGCCGTCAGGGAGCCGGTGACGCCAGTGCCGTATTCGGCCGCGCTGCACGAGGCAAGCCCCAGCGCGCACACCGATGCGAGCAGGGCAAGTACCTGCCTGCGAGGCTTACAGCGCATTCCGTCGATCCCCTTCGTCAGCTACCTTGACAGAGCCATTGCGGTTTCCATCAACCTTAGCCTGAGCCGGTGCGGCCGCATTCAGCCGGGAGGCGCGGGGCTGCGGCAAAGATCCTTGGGGCATGGGTCGGGCTTCCGCGCCGAACGTCCGGCTGCGCCAATGCCGCTTCGGGAAGAGCGCCCTGTACAGGAGAACTGCGCCGGCCGTAAGCGTGATCAGGTAAGCGATTGACAAACCCTGCCAGGTGAGCGGTGGCTGCCACGTTGTTTCCCACATTTCGCTCCAATTTACGTGCTCGGGGAACAGGCCCACCGTGTAGCGCCGGAGAGTGAAAACAAAGGCGTAGACATGGGCTGCCACTGCAGCAACCAAAGTCCATCGGCCAATTGACTTGGCCCGGTCGGAAAGAGGGAACGAGTGAAAGCGAAGGGCCATACCGCAAGCGAGCATCATCAGGACCACCAGCGCGAGGAGGTATCGTCCCTGCCAGATGTAACCCAGCTCCTGGATGACCTGCGACTGAAGGATGGGGGGAAGCACAAGGACCCCGATGAAAACGGGAACCAGGAGCCAGCGATTCCTCAGTGGGCGTGAGGTCACTGCGGCCAAGACCAATGCCACGAAGGCGAAGTGCCAAAATACCTGAACACCGGACGGTGTAAGCGTATCCACCCAGCCCATCAGGCCGATGTAGCCGCTGACATAGTCAAAGGTCCGGTCCAGCATCGTTACGAAGGCTTGGTCCGGTGTCACTTTGGAAGGAATCCCGCCCAAACTCTTGAAGCTGTCCGCAACAACCAGCCACCCGAGCCCGGCGGCGCAACCCAGCACCGCGATGCCGGCCATCGCCACACCGAACTTACTCCGCAAGATCTCGGCTAATGGCCGCCACCCGTAGGCGATGAGGGCTACTGCAAAGGCTATGGCCAGCCATAGCAGGGACAAGGCCCGGGTGTTGGCGAGTACGGCGCCAGAAACGCCAACGGCAATTAGCGGGGCCCGGGTGGCCGCTAGAGACTTCGAGTTCTCGAGGGCTAGACACAGATTCACGAAGAACGCGGCCGTGGTGACCACTTCCAGGGAATTTGGGTTGATCGAGCCGGCGAGGTATAGAGCCATCGGCGTGAGCCCGACGACAGCGGCCACGAGCGGCCACTGGCCATGCCGCATTTGCCGGGCAGCCATGATTGCCATCGTCATAAAGACTGCTGAGAGGAGGCCACTTGCTATGCGCATGACATAAACCGCAGTTTCCCCGGACAACAAGCGCGATGGGAGACCCACGATCAGGTAGTAGAGCGGGTTGTAGTTTCCAGCAGTCGTCGTCGCGGGGACCAGCGCCGTGTTCTGGCCGTTGATGTCTGGCGAGCAGGCGGCAGAGACCTGGACTTTAAAGGCGTAGCACAATTGGTTGCCGAGTTCGGCTACGTAGCCGGGAACTTTCACAATTGCCGGGTCGCCTTGCTTGCCGCTTTCCTGGGTTTGCAACTGCCCCCGCGCCACCGCCGCAGCCTTGATGGTGTGGGCGGGCTCGTCAGGTATTGACATAAGCGGCGACGCCAGTGACCACAGGGTGGACAGGGTGCCCAGGATGAGGAACGTGACGAGGGCGGGTATATATTTCGTCCGGGCCAGAGGGACTTCCGGCCGGCGGCCTGAACGCTGTAAGTGCATGATCATAGAAGCTATCACCAATGGCATCGGCGGGTTGACGGCTCCAACCCGGTGCCGCGGCGGGTGGCTAGAGGCTGCCTGCGAACGTCCTGCCCAAATATCCCTGGCTTGGCTTCATGCCGGTCCCGGAATAGCTCCATAGTGAGCCGTCCGGCCGCCGGGCAACAAGGTCCGGGTTCGCGTCAGCATCCAGATTCCGTGCCGACCCGAAGTTGTCATAGACGTTCCAGCCCGTTCCTACCCGCAGCGACGGCGAAAGTTTTCCGGTCCCGTCTCCCGCATAGAACCACAACGTGCCGTCTGGCCTGCGAGCAAGGACGTCGTTCTTACGGTCGCTGTTGAAATCACCAACGCCGACGATTTCCGCGAAAACTTCCCAGCCGAAGGCCCCGATCTTAACGCCCGGCTGGTATCCGGTGTTAAGGGCGTCAACCTTGCTGGTGCCACGGTAGAGCCAAAGGGAGCCATCCTTACCGCGGGCAAGGACATCGTTCTTTCCATCGCGGTCAAGATCGCCGGTTCCGACAAGTGAATCGAACATGTCCCAGCCGAATTTGCCAATTTGCACTGCAGGAGCGTAGCCGCTGTTGCTGGCATCCACACGTCCGGTGCCGGCGTAGATCCACAGACTCCCGTTCGGCTTGCGCGCCAGTAGGTCGCTCTTGCCGTCGCCGTTGAAGTCGCCGACGGCGGTCAGGGAGTCGAAGGCGTCCCAGCCGAAGTTTCCAATTTTCCGCGCAGTTCCGTAGGTTCCGGTTCCGGTTCCGGGGTAGAACCACAGGCTTCCGTCCGGCATGCGTGCCAGCAGGTCGGCCGTTCCGTCGCCGTTGAAGTCCGGGGTGCCGACGAGTGTGTCGAACGCACCCCAGCCGAAGTCGCCGATCTTTCGGGCGCTTTGATAGCCCTGGTCCCGCATGGCGGTTCCGGCATAGAAATAGAGGGAACCGTCGGTCTGGCTGCCTACAAAGTCAGCCAGCCGGTCCCCATTGCTGTCTCCGGTTCCCACAAGCTGGTCGTAGATGCCCCAACCGGTGCCGATCTGGCGGGGGTTGACCAAGACGGCTTTGCCGGTGTTGGAGTAGAACCACATGGTGCCATCCGGTTTCCTGCCGACAAGGTCGCTGGTGCCGTCGCCGTCGAAGTCCTGGATTGCCACTAGTTGGTTGAACACGTCCCAGCCAAAGTCGATCTTCCGGCCCGTTCCGGTTTGGCCGGTTCCGGTTCCGGAGTAAAGATACAGGGCGCCGTCCGCCGTGCGGGCCAGCAGATCAGCCTTCCCGTCGCCGTCGAAATCGCGGACGCCAAGGATTGCATTAAAGACGTCCCAGCCGAACGCGCCGATCTTGACCGCCCCGCGGTAGCCTTCGCTGCTGCCAGAAACGAAGCCGGTGCCGGCGTAAAACCATAGGGATCCATCCAACTTCCGCGCCAGCAGATCGTTCTTGCCGTCCCCGTTGTAGTCCCCGACGCCGACCACGCTGTCGTAGATCTGCCAGCCGGCGCCGATACGACGGCTTACCGGGTAGCGGCCGGTCCCGTCACCGGAATACAGCCAAAGCTCACCGTCGGCCCTGCGCTGAATGAGGTCAGACTTTCCGTCGCCATCGAAGTCCCCGGTGGAGATGACCTTCCGGGTGGCGTCGGTGGGCACCGGTGGCGGGCTCCCCGCGGCGAAGCGCTGAAGGCTGGCGTAGTCGCCGGCCCAGACATTGGAATCGCCGGCGAAGGGCCCCTTGTCGCTGTACTGCCAGATGCTGTAGGTCGACCAGCTGGCCGGGACCGGGCCGGCGTCGTTCGAGAAGGAGCTCGGGTAGGAAGCTAGCCATAGCGGGTTGTCGCCGAAGCCCAGGGGGTTCCCGACGCAGTCTTTCCACCAGTAATTGCCGGTGTAAATGACGGGCAGCCGTCCCGTCAGCGCATACATGGTGTTGCTGAAGTCCCTGGCCCAGGCAGTAAGTGCGCCCGGCGACATGTCGTAGCAAGCGTTGCCTTGGTAGTAGCCGTTGATGGTCTGGCCTGCGTAGGGATTGCCTTCGAAATCGAGCACGGGCGGCATCGTATAGCCGTCGCCAGTCCAGCCGCCACCGCTCTGCACGAAAATTCTGGCCTGGTCGGCGCCGGAGGAAGCGGCCGGGTTCGCGTAGTGATAGGCGCCCCGCATCATCCCGACCGCCCGTGACCCGCTGTACTGTGAGTCAAAAATTTGATTGGTGTAATAGTTGCCCTCGGACGCCTTGATATAGGCGAACCTTGCGCCCATGTTCCACTGCTGTTGCCAGTTCACAGAGGGCTGGTATTGGCTGACATCGAGACCCTGAACGCCGAACGTTGGCATCCAGGTCCCCTGCGTGGTCAGCGTTTTTGCGGCTGCATCGGGGCTGGGCGCCAGACCCTGGCCCATCTCTGCCCCGCCTCCGGCCGTCGCTGCTGCCATGGCTGCACGGTATCCCGCACTGGACCGATCCGGTGTTGTGGGGGGCACTGTGGCGGCAGTCGCAGTAGGGGCCGGTATGGCCGGGCCGGAAGCGGTCGGCTGGGCCTCGGCAATGGCCGGTGCCGGCGAGGTAGTGACCCCCGGGGCCGGAATTGCGGCCGGGGGAGTCGCGGTGACGCTCGGTGTCGGTTCAACGGCACCGGCGGGAACAGACAAGCCCGGTCCGGCGACGAGGCAGAGGGCCAGTAGGGTGGCTCCGACCCGGCTGCCCAGGTGACTGGTAGGGGGAAGTAGGGTCCGCTTCATTTTTCGCTCCGGAACAACGACACGATTGCGGCCGTGCCACGCTGGTCACGCGCCCGAGAATCAGCACATCAAGGCTGCCGGGTGGTGAGAATGTCTGACTTGTCGGGCTCACCCTATCTGGGGAAAGTAGTGAAACCAGAGTTTCTTGTGTTACCAATGTGAAAATTGTTGTAAAACTGCGGGTAGTTTTCCACATCCGCCGCACCGGACTCTTGTTCCGAAGCGTGGGGAGCCCTAGTTTTAACCCAATTGCAGCGCCCCCGGAGCAGGGCGAATAGGCAAACTGGGGGCCATTGTGGAGGCTGTTCGCATTGTCGAGGACGAAGTCCGCGAGCTGATTCGCCGCCGCGGACTGGACCCCATGCGGCAGGCCGGTGAGGTCCGACGCCTGGTCGAGGCCGCCGTCCTGGATTACGACGAGCGCGCATTGCTGGCCCCGCTCCCGCCCATCGGCCCGCTTGAATCGGCCCGGAGGTTTGTCTTCGACGCCGTGGCCGGTTTTGGGGCACTGCAACCCCTGCTCGACGACCCCGCCATTGAGGAGGTCTGGCTAAATGCGCCCAACGAGATCTACGTCGCCCGCAACGGTGAATCCGAGCTCACCTCGGTCTCGCTCACGGAGCAGCAGGTACGGGACCTTGTGGAACGGATGCTGAAGAGCTCCGGGCGACGGCTCGACATGTCCTCTCCTTTTGTGGATGCAGCGCTGCCCGACGGTTCCCGCCTGCACGTCGTCATTCCTGACGTGACCAGAAAGCACTGGGCCATTAACATCCGCAAGTTCGTTGTAAAAGCCAGTCGGCTTGAGCACCTGGTGGAGTTGGGCACCGTGACGCCCCAGGCTGCCCGGTTCCTCGGTGCGGCCGTGGCAAGCGGACTGAATATCCTGGTCTCCGGCGCCACCCAGGCTGGCAAGACCACCATGCTGAACTGTTTGGCCGCGAGCATCGGAACCCGCGAGCGCGTTATTACTGTCGAGGAGATTTTTGAGCTGCAGTTTCCGCTGCGGGACGTTGTGGGGCTGCAGTGCCGGCAACCCAACCTGGAAGGCGAAGGTGAAATCCCCATGCGCCGGCTGGTCAAGGAGGCACTGCGCATGCGCCCCGACCGCCTGGTGGTGGGCGAGGTGCGGGAGGCCGAGAGCCTGGACATGCTGATCGCCCTTAACTCGGGCATGCCGGGCATGTGCACCGTCCATGCGAACTCGGCCCACGATGCCGTCACCAAGATCTGCACGCTGCCCTTGCTTGCAGGCGAGAACATCTCCAGTGCTTTCGTCGTCCCAACAGTCGCATCCTGCATCGACCTCGTGGTCCACTGCGCCCGCCACGCCAGCGGACGCCGGGAGGTGACCGAGATCCTGTCGTTGGGCCGGCGTGTGGAGAACGGCATTATCGAATCCTCCATGGTCTTTGCCCTCGCTGACGGCCAGTTGCAGCCCAGTGCCAATTCGATGCCGGCAGCGGAGAAGTTTGCCCGGGCAGGGTACGACGTCGCAGCCCTGCTGGAGCCGCGCTGATGGCTGCACTGATCGGCATGGTGGCGGGCGCCGGATTCCTGCTGATCTGGTGGTCCGCCTGGGAACAGCCCAAGCCAGCCAGCCCCGCACGGCGCAGCAGCCGGCTGGAGGATCTTCTGCGCACCGCCGGAATCGAGAAGGTCAGTGGCTCGGGCCTGGCGGCGACGTGCCTGGGTGTCGGTGGGTTCACAATGTTTGTTTTCTTCGCGGTGACCCGGTCATGGCCCATCGCGGGCTGTTTTGGCCTTTTTGGTGGCTGGCTGCCAATGGCCATCGTTTCGTGGCGCGCACGGAAGCGGACCGCCGTGCTGCGACAGTTGTGGCCCGACGTCGTTGACCACCTCCGCTCGGCGATTAGGGCCGGCCTGTCGTTGCCGGAGGCTTTGATCCAGCTGGGCGAAAAGGGGCCCGAGGAGCTCCGGCAGGTGTTCCGTGACTTTGGCTCCGACTACCGTGCCGGCGGGCAGTTCGGCCCCTCCCTGACCCGGCTGAAGGACCGTCTGGCGGACCCCGTCGCCGATCGGATTATCGAAGCGCTCCGTCTGACGAAGGAGGTGGGGGGCTCCGATCTGGGTCGGCTGTTGGGAACCCTGGCGGAATTCCTCCGGGAGAATGCCCGCACCAGAAGCGAACTGGAGGCCAGACAGTCCTGGACCGTCAACGCAGCACGGCTTGCGGTCGCCGCCCCCTGGCTTGTCCTGGTGCTGATGGCCAGCCGCCCCGAAGCGGTAGCTGCCTACAACACTGCCCTCGGTGCCGCTGTACTGCTCGGCGGACTGGCAGTTTCCCTGGTCTCCTATGCCACCATGCTCCGCATCGGTGCCCTCCCTGCGGACGAGCGGGTCCTTCGATGACCGGCCTGATGGCGGCAGCTGTTGTCTGCGGAGTCGTCCTGGGCATTGGCCTCTGGCTGTTGCTTGTCCGGCTGCCGTTTATGCGGCCGACAACGTTCGTGGAACGCATCAGCCCGCAGCTGAAGGCCCACAATCTGGAATCCCGGCTGCTGCGCACGGCGCCGGGGAACATCACACCGTTCGGGCCGCTGGAAAGAATTCTGCGCCCGGTCATCGGCGACGCCGTGAGGTCGCTGGGGCGGTTGAATCCGGTTTCCTTGACCTTGAACCGCCGTCTGTCCAGGGCAGGGAGTGCCGCGTCGCCAGCCGATTTCCGGGCAGAACAACTTCTCTGGGGAGCCGGCGGCTTTGCGGCCGCAGTCGGCGCCGTCGTGCTGTTCGGTGCGGCCGGGCGTTTCAGCCCGCTGGTCGCCGCTGTGCTGGTCCTCGGCAGCGCCGCCGGAGGGTTTCTGTTGCGGGACTATCTGCTGGGCGTCCGGATCAAAAAGCGCGAAGCGCGGATGATGGCGGAGTTCCCCAGCATCGCCGAACTGATGGCGCTGGCTGTCAGCGCCGGCGAGAGTGCCACAGGGGCACTGGACAGAGTGTGCCGCAGCGCCCGAGGCGAGCTCTCCCAAGAATTCGCCCTGGTCCTCGCCGAGACCCGGGCGGGGAAGCCGCTCGTGGACGCCCTGCAGGAGTTCTCCGCTCGGACCGAACTCGGCCCTCTTCTCCGTTTTGTGGACGGGCTGATCGTGGCGGTCGAACGGGGAACCCCCCTGGCTGAAGTGCTGCGGGCCCAGGCGCAGGACGTCCGGGATACCGCCAAACGCGAGCTCATGGTGTCGGCCGGAAAGAAGGAAATCGGAATGATGGTGCCGGTCGTGTTTGGCGTCTTGCCGCTGACGGTCGTATTCGCCGTGTTTCCCGGACTCGCCGCCATCAGCATGGGCCTCTAACCGCAGCAAAGGAAAACACCGAAATCAACCGAACATGCGAACCAAGGAGTGAACGTGAAAAAGATCCGCAACCAGATGACACTGTTGCTTTGCACCATCAGCATGCTGCCCGTACCGGCAAGACATTCCACGGCGCAGGATGCCGGAGAGCATCCTGAACGGCGCAGCGATCCGAGCGAACGGGGCGACGTGCCCGGCTGGGTGATGATTACCCTGATGTCCGCCATCCTCGTCGCCGCCCTCCTCGCCCTCGCCGGCCCGGCCTTGGAGGCACTGTTCAACCAGGCCATGGACAAGGTAGGGCAGTAACACGTGCCCCTGCCCCGAGGCGGCTGGGGCAGGACTGACGAACGTGGCTCGGCAGTGGTGGACTTTGTGCTTGTGGGTGGACTGCTGACGCTGTTCTTCCTCGCCATCATCCAGCTCACCCTTGTCATCCACGTCCGGAATACCCTGGTCGACGCCGCGGCCTCGGGCGCCAGATACGGCACCCTCGCCGACCGCGGTTCCGCGGATGCCCGGGACAGGACAGTCCAGCTGATCGGAGTCGCCCTCAACCAGGATTTTGCCACCGACGTCACTACCAGCGAGGCCACGTACCAGGGTATCCGGACCCTGGAAGTCACTGTGCGCGCGCCCTTGCCCGTGATCGGGCTGATCGGTCCCCGCGCAGCCCTGGAGGTGAAAGGGCATGCTGCCATTCAGCCCTGAGCGTCCACCGCACTGGCTCTCACCGCACTGGCATTCAGCGCACTGGCAGCCACCGCGCTGCCAGTTTCGGCACAGGCTGTCGGCGGTTGAGTGCCGCGCAGTCAACGCCGGCCTCCCGCAGAACGCAGAACAGGGAAGCGCTGTCGTCGAATTTACGTTCCTGTCGCTGTTGCTGATGGTGCCGCTGGTTTACTTCATCATCACCATGGGAGCGCTCCAAAGCGGCTCATTTGCGGTCGTCGGTGCCGCGGACCAGGCCGCCAAGGTTTTCGTGGCGCAGCCCGACGGCGCTGCCGCCCGGGCAGCCGCAGAGCAGGCCGTGCTGCTGGCGCTCGCAGACCACGGGCACCCCGCGGCGGATGCCCGGGTCGAGACCACATGCGCCCCGGCCGACTGCATGGCCGCGGGCACGGCCGTGACGGTCACCGTCCACCTCACCGTACCGCTGCCTTTTGTCCCCTTCGGCGACGTGCTGAACCTGAACGCCGGTCAGCTCAGCGCCTCCGCCACGCAGCTGGTGGGCCGCTTCCGATGAGCGGCTCCGGGGCACCGCAACTACGCTCCGGCCAGCGCCGCGACGACGGTCAACTGATGGTGCTGATCATCGGGTACGTGCTGCTCGCCGTGCTTCTTTCGACAGTTGTCATTGCCGCCTCCAGTGTCTATATCGAGCACAAAAAGCTCCTGTCGATGGCCGACGGCGCCTCGGTAGCCGCGGCAGACAGCTTCACACTCGGACAGCTCGAAGCGGCCCGCGGCAACCCCACCGCTGTGCTGACCGGCGCCCGCGTACGGGCAACCGCCATCGAGTTCCTGGACCGCAGCAATGCCTTCACCCGGTTCGCCGGCCTCACCGTTGGCCCGGGGACGGGGAGCCCGGACGGGGCCACCGCCGTCGTGGTGCTCAGCGCCGCCGTCCACCCGCCCGTGGTTAACTTCCTGATCCCCGACGGCATCAGGATCGAAGCGAGTTCTACGGCGCGCTCCCGGCTTTCACGCTAGAGCCCCGGCGCTGCCAGGCAGCCCAGTCCGGGCGGCCTGCGGGGATAGCGTAGGGTTAAAAAACCATGGCAAACATTGATTTTCCCGCAGAAATCCGCGCCCTCCGAGCCACCTACGCCTCGATCGAGAATGTTTCGAATGTTGAGGGGCTGAAGGAGGACATCGCCGAACTCAGCGAACGGGCCGGCGAACCCAATCTGTGGGACGACCCCGCGGCCGCGCAGGTGATTACCTCGCGGCTCTCGCACCGGCAGTCCGAACTGGCACGCCTTGACTCGCTGGCCTCCCGGATAGACGATCTTGAGGTCCTGGTGGAGCTGGGCCAGGACGAGGATGACGCCGCCTCCATGGGTGAAGCGGCGACGGAACTCGAGTCCGTGCGCAAGGCACTGACGGAACTCGAAGTGGTTACCCTGCTTTCCGGCGAGTTCGACATCCGCGAAGCCGTCGTCACGATCCGAGCCGGCGCCGGGGGAGTGGACGCGGCAGACTTCGCCGAAATGCTGCTGCGGATGTACCTCCGCTGGGCTGAACGCCACGGCTACCCGACCACCATCATGGACACCTCCTACGCCGAAGAAGCAGGGCTCAAGTCCGCCACCTTCGAGGTCAAGGCCCCCTACGCGTACGGCACGCTCAGCGTCGAAGCCGGCACCCACCGCCTGGTGCGGATCAGTCCCTTCGACAACCAGGGCCGCCGCCAGACCTCCTTCGCCGCCGTCGAAGTCATCCCGCTGATCGAGCAGACGGACTCCATCGACATCCCGGACAATGAGATCCGCGTCGATGTCTTCCGTTCCTCCGGCCCCGGCGGCCAGTCGGTCAACACCACGGACTCCGCCGTGCGCCTCACCCACATCCCCACCGGCACCGTCGTGTCGATGCAGAACGAGAAGTCGCAGTTGCAAAACCGTGCGGCCGCACTGCGAGTGCTGCAGTCCAGGCTCCTGTTGCTGAAGAAGCAGCAGGAGGACGCGGAGAAGAAGGCATTCGCCGGCGATGTAAAAGCCTCCTGGGGCGACCAGATGCGCTCCTACGTCCTGAACCCGTACCAGATGGTCAAGGATCTCCGCACCGAGCACGAAGTCGGCAACACCTCGGCCGTGTTCGACGGCGAGATCGACGATTTTATTGATGCCGGCATCCGCTGGCGGACCGACAACCGCAACGCCGACAAATAGCCGCACACAACCCCGTCTTCCGCGGCACACCCGTCCCGGCCGCCTAATCCTGCGACACGCCCCGGCACTCGGGCCGATCCGCCGGGGCCCGTGCGTATAGTCGAGAAGCCGGAGCTCTACTTCCCCCACTAGAAAGCCCGCGCGCCGGCAGCAGAACCGGGACGTACCTGTCCATGTCCTGCAGGGTATTTAGGGCCATGATCCGTTTCGAAAATGTCACCAAGGTCTACGACCAGAAGGCGCGCCCCGCCCTGGATTCCATCAACCTTGAGATCGACCGTGGCGAATTCGCCTTCCTCGTCGGGGCCTCCGGTTCCGGAAAATCGACGTTCCTGCGCCTCGTCCTCAAAGAGGACCGTGCCTCCTCCGGTGCCGTCTACGTGGCCGGCCAGAACGTTGCCAACATCTCCAGCTGGCGGGTACCCAGGCTCCGCCGCGGCATCGGCGTCGTCTTCCAGGACTTCCGCCTGTTGCCCCAAAAGACTGTCTTCGCGAACGTCGCCTTCGCGATGCAGGTCATTGGCAAGGGCCGCAGCGTCATCCGGGACACCGTTCCCGAGGTCCTCAAGACCGTCGGGCTCGAAGGCAAGGAAAACCGCCTTCCACACGAACTTTCCGGCGGTGAGCAGCAGCGCGTGGCTATCGCCCGCGCCGTCGTCAACCGCCCCGGCATCCTGCTCGCCGATGAGCCGACCGGCAACCTGGACCCCACTACCTCGATGGGCATCATGGGGGTGCTGGACAAGATCAACCAGAACGGCACCACAGTAGTGATGGCAACGCACGATGACGACATCGTCAACGAGATGCGCAAACGCGTCGTCGAGCTCAAGAACGGCGTTGTCATCCGCGATGAGGCCAAGGCCCTCTACACCTCCATGATCCCGGTCGTGGGACAGTCGCGCCGCCTGCGCGACGCCAGCGGGCGGGACCCGCAAGGGGAGGGCCAGCTGTGAGGCTCCAATTCGTCCTCGCCGAAATCGGCAGCGGCCTGCGCCGCAACCTCTCCATGGTGGTCTCCGTCATCCTGGTGACTTTCGTGTCCCTGACTTTCGTCGGCGCCGCTGGCATGCTGCAGCTGCAGATCAACCAAATGAAGGGCTACTGGTACGACAAGGTCCAGGTCGCCATCTTCCTGTGCAGCGACGGTTCGACGGCGGCCAGTTGCGCCAGCGGGCCCGCCACCCCCGAACAGCAGGCCAACCTGGGCAAGCTGCTGGAATCGCCGGCCGTTGCCCAGTACGTCAACGACTTCCAGTTTGAGTCCAAGGACGATGCGTACAGGCACTTCAAGGAACAGTTTTCCAATTCCCCGATCGTTGACTCGGTGACGCCGGACCAGCTCCCGGCCTCCTTCCGGATCAATATGAAGGACCCGGAAAAGTACCAGATCATCAGCGAGACCTTCTCATCGCAGGCCGGTGTGGAAACCGTGATCGACCAGCGCCAGCTCCTCGAACGGCTCTTCTCGGTCATGAACGCCGCCTCCCTCGTGGCCGTCAGCGTCGCCGGCGTGATGATCATCTGCGCCATCTTGCTGATCGCCACCACGATCCGGCTCTCCGCCTTCAGCAGGCGACGGGAAACCGGGATCATGCGCTTGGTCGGGGCATCGAAAATAGTGATCCAGCTGCCGTTTGTCCTGGAGGGCGTGATAGCCGCAGTGATTGGCGCGGCGCTGGCCTCGGGAACACTGTGGGCCGTGGCGCACTTCTTCCTGGGCGGATACCTCTCCAAGCAGTATCCGGACACCGCGTTTATCTCCGCGGGCCAAACCCTGGTGCTCGCACCGGCCCTCATTGGCCTTGGCGTGCTGCTGGCAGGCGTATCATCGCTCCTAACCCTTCGTCGATACCTGAAGGTTTAGCGTGCGCAACGAAAAAGGGATCCCCATGACACCGATGCACCGAACCGGCCCGCAGCCGGTTCCCCTCCGGCGAGCCGTGGCCGGCCGCCGCAGCCGCATCGTCAGCGCCGCGCTAGCCCTGGTTCTGGTGGCGGCCATGGGAGCTTCGGCCCCGGTGGCCGTCGCCGACTCCCTCGAAGACCAGCAGGCAGCCCTCCGGGAGGAAGCGGCGAAGGTTCAGCACTCGCTGGAGTTTGTTGACTCCAAGATCGCCCAGGCGGCCTCGGACCTCGTCCTTTACCAAGGCCAGCTCCCCGGTGCCCAACAGGCCCTGCTCGACGCCCAGGGCCGCGTGGCAGCTGCGGTCAAGGAAGCCGAGGCCCTCGCAGCCCGGGTGGACCTTGCGCAGCAAAACAAAGCCAAGATCACCCAGCAGTTGGAGACGGACAAGCAGAAGATCACCGACACGAAGAAACTGATCGGGCAGATCGCCACCCAGGCGTACAAGTCCGGCGGTGTGCCGTCCAACCTTTCGCTGTTTTTCGGCCCGAACAACGGCGGCAGCCTTACGGACACCATTGACCTGGCCGACCAGGCGATGCGCAGCCAAAACGCCGCCATGGACAAGCTGACCCAACAGAACGCCACGAACATCAACTCCCAGGCCAGGCTCGAAGCGGTGGAAGCCGAAATCAAGGACCTTAAAGCCAAAGCTGATGCCGCGCTGGCCCGCGAACAGGCAGCCCGCGGCGAGGCAGAGGCCAAAAAGGCCCAGGTGGACCAGCTCATCGCCGACACCACCCGGATCGACGCCGAACTTCAGGCCGCCAAACCCGGAATCCAGACCCAACTCGCCCAGGTCAAGTCCCAGCAGGACGCCGTTGCCGCGGACATCGCCGAACGCGACCGCAAACTGCGCGAGGCCTACGAAGCCGAACAGCGCCGGATCGCCGAGGCGGCCGCGGAGGCTGCCGCCGCGGCCGCCCGCGCCCAGGGGCAGGCCCAGGCGAAGCCAGCACCGTACGTTCCTGCCCCCCAGGGATCCCCGTCGGCCTTCGGCCTGCAGCATCCCCTCAATGGCGTCCCGATCACCTCCGGCTTCGGCTGGCGCTCGACACCCCCCGGGACCATCGACTTCTACGGCCAGGGCGGCTATATGCACACCGGAATCGACTTCGGCGCCGCCTGCGGCACGCCGGTCTTTGCCGCGGCGGCGGGAACGGTATTTTCCGCCGGCTGGGCCAATGACGGCGGTGGCAACAACGTAAAGATCTCCCATGGTGTGATCCAAGGCAACTCGCTGACCACCATCTATTACCACAACACCTCAGTTGTCGTCTCGCCGGGCCAGCAGGTCAGCCGGGGCCAGCTGATTGCTTACTCGGGAACCACCGGCAACTCCACCGGCTGCCACTCGCACTTCGAGACCTGGCTTAACGGCCGAGCCGTGGATCCGATGAACCTGCTCTGATCCGCCCGGAGCGGAAGCCCTGCCGGTGCGCTGCTGCTCTGCCGTAAACTGGCATAAGCCTGCGCCGTTTCGGCGTACGGCACACCCGTCGATTCAAGGAGTTCTACCGTGCCGAAAGAAAGTGGCCGTAAGGTAGTGGCCACCAACCGCAAGGCCCGGCACGACTACCACATCCTCGATACCTATGAGGCGGGAATCGCACTGATGGGGACGGAAGTGAAGTCCCTTCGGGAGGGCCACGCCTCCATGGTCGACGGCTTTTGCACCTTCTACAACGACGAGCTGTGGATGGAGAGCATCCACATCCCCGAATACCACCAGGGGAGTTGGACCAACCACGCCGCACGCCGCCGTCGGAAGCTGCTGCTGCACCGGGACGAACTCACCAAGATCTCGCACAAGATCCGCGAATCCGGTTTCACGATCGTCCCACTCCAGCTGTACTTCGTGGATGGGCGGGCCAAGGTGGAGATCGGCGTAGCCCGCGGTAAGAAGGAATACGACAAGCGTCATACCCTGCGCGAGCAGCAGGACAAGCGTGAGGCCCTGCGGGTGATGCGCGAACGGAACCGGCGGTAGCCGTGGCCGTCCCCGGCCTGGTGGAATGAATCTGCGATGCCGTGCGTTATGCTGGAAGCCAGGCAGCCAATGGTGCGGTACCGGTTCAGCAGCACGGAAACGGTTCGGCAACATAGCAGCTTGGTTTGATAAAAAAATACGGGGATGATCGGTTTCGACGATGTTAGTCGCGACAGGTGAAGCGGGCCGAGGATGCAGAATTATCTCGTAAACGCTGTCTGCAAACCAATAAGTGCCAATTCAAAACGCACTGACTTCGCTCTCGCTGCCTAAGCAGTAAGACAGTCCGTCAGCCCGAGGTTGCTATTGCCCCGGATCCTGGCGTCATTTAGATAGCCACTGCTGTTTACCCCCGTCATCGGGGTGAACGGGACTCTTTGATGACTGGGCCCGGATCAGCCAGCTGTTTGTAGCGTGGCTGGGGCCGAGAAAATCCAACGCAAACTGCGCCCGGAGAAGCCCTGACAACACGACATCGGACGGGGGTTCAATTCCCCCCATCTCCACCATCGGAGCACCGGAAACGTTGCTCCACCCCGTAAAGTCCCACACAAAAGGCCGGAAGCTGACGCTTCCGGCCTTTTGCTTTGCCTGCACGGCCCGGCTGGCGGGTTGCGCTCAGTGCTTCTTGATGTGCGATACCGGGTCCGCGTGCGTCTCCGCGACGTTTTTGGACTTCTTCTCGGCCCGTTTTTCCTTGATGGTCTTCACCGGCTTTTTGGCCATGCTCCGGTGCGGTGATTTGTCAGGCATGCGGGTGCTCCCTCACAGCGGGGCCGGAATGGCCCCATATGATAAAGCTACGCCTCCGGCACCGCGACGTCGACGATTCCAACGAACCGGCTGCCCACACCCTCATACTCGCTGCGGACCAAGCCGGCAGCGGCTGCGGGACGCTCAAACGAGGCGTGGTGTTCGCAGCAGACGTAGGTGAAGTCCGGCCACCATTTCTTCGGCCGGGCCGCTTCGGAGAAGCCGCAGACAGCACAGGAAAGCTGGACCCAGACGGGGCGTTTACCGGTCCGGTTGGCCTTGGACTGGACCAGCCACTGCGGCGGGTTGTCAAGGAGTTCGCCGAGTTCGGTTTCGCTCAGCCGGGACGGGATGCCGTGACGGTGAGCCATTTCCAGCGGAATGTCGAGGACTTGGGCTGCTTCACGTCGGGTAACCATGCTTCAACGATACGGGATCGGATGCTCCGTCATCGCAGTCGGGAGGCCGGCGTTAGGCTCGTCACAGGGCAGTGAGGGAGAGCCCGAGCGCT
Organism: Arthrobacter sp. AL05; assembly: GCF_029960715.1. Taxonomy (NCBI): domain Bacteria; kingdom Bacillati; phylum Actinomycetota; class Actinomycetes; order Micrococcales; family Micrococcaceae; genus Arthrobacter; species Arthrobacter sp. AL05. Next base: position 96,498 of record NZ_JASBRC010000011.1, on the reverse strand, counting down.
GCTGCGGCGAGGCCGAGGATTAGGTTGGCGGCGACGTTGAGGGTGGCGGCGCGGTAGCGGCTTTCGCTCGCAAGCCGGACAGTGGCGGTGGTCCAGGAGCTGAATGTCGTGAGGCCGCCGGCGAGTCCCGTCGCGAGGCCGGACTGCCACTCGGGCCCCAGTCCCCAGTGTGCCGTGCCGCCGATGGCCGCGCCGATGATAAAGGAACCCGTCACGTTGACGGCGAGGGTGGTCCAGGGCCAGTGGGAATGACGGGCCGGGAAGGAGTTAGCAAACCAGGAGTCGACGGCGAAGCGCAGCAGGGCGCCGGCAACACCGAAGGCTCCGACGAGCAGTGCCGTGATCATGATGCCCGGCCGGTCAGATCAGCCATTGCCTTTCCGGTCTTCCACCCCGCGGCCGCCGCACCGAGCCCCAGGACGAGTGAGAGTCCCAGATAAACCAGCGAGCTGGTTTGGAAACCGGCCCTGAACTGCTGGTCCAGGGCGAACACCACCGCCGAAAACGTAGTGAAGGACCCCAGCAACCCGGGTCCGAGTCCGGCACGCAGCCAGAACGCCGTCTTCGGCCGCGCGATCCAGACGGTGGTGAGGGCCGCGAGCACAAAACTGCCGAGGACGTTGATCGCCAAGGTGGTCCAAGGGATTGTCCCGGCGGATTCCGGGAACACCAGGCCAGCCCCGTAGCGCAGCTCCGTTCCGATCAGGCCGCCGACGGCGACGGCCGTCCATGCATGCCAGCCCGGCGACCGGTCATGCGCCGCACCCGCCGTCCGGGGGAGCGACTTTGCCGTGTGTTTCATACCCCGGCTCCGGTCAACTCGGCCCGCACTCAGGACCGCCCGAGGCTGCAGCCGGGATGGGCAACGTCACTGTGGACCCAGAGGGCGGAGGCGACTTCCTCGGCCAGATCCACTTCCTGCCCGGCCGCGCCCGAGCCGATGCGAACTACCAGGGCGCCGCCGAAAGGCTTGCGCCCCAGCACCTCGACGTCGTCGTCAAGGTCGATTTCTTCCGCGGAAAGGTAGCGCAGGAGCTCGGGGTTTTCGTCACTGATCCGGGTAATCCGGCCGGTGTGCCCATCGTCGAGCTCGCTCATCCGGTGCGCCACCGGGATCAGGACGGAGCCGTCGGCGGCAGGAATCGGATCCCCATGCGGATCACGCCGCGGGTTCCCGAGCTTGGCTGCCATCCGCTCAATGAAGGTGTCCGAGACGGCGTGTTCGAGCAGCTCGGCCTCGTTGTGAACCTCGTCCCAGCGGTAGCCGAGTTCCCGGACCAGGAATGTTTCGATGAGCCGGTGCCGTCTGACCATGGACAACGCCAGCCGGACACCGTCGGCGGTGAGGGTGATCGCGCTGTACGGCTGGTGGTCCACGAGTCCCTGGTCCTTGAGCTTACGGACCATTTCGGAGACCGAGGAGTTGGCGACGCCGAGGCGTTGTGCCAGCTGGGTGGAGGTGATCGGCTTGTCCTGCCACTCCGTAAAGGAATAGATGACCTTGACATAGTCCTCGATCGAGGAAGAGGGCAGGCTGGTCTTCACAGCATCCAGCCTACCGTTAGCCCGCGCTGGCGAAGGTCAGCCACAGCAGTGCGAGGTTAAGCGCGACCACCAGGATGACGCTGACGACAGCTGCGATCCGAAGCGCCATTCCATCGGCGAACCGGCCCATCAGCGACTTGTTACTGGTCAGGACAACCAGCGGGATCAGCACAAAAGGGATTCCGAAGCTCAGGACAACCTGGCTCAGGACCAGTCCCCAGGTAGGATCGAAACCCACGCTCAGCAGCACCACCGCCGGTACCAGGGTGATGATGCGCCGCAGCATCAGGGGGACCCGGATCTTGAGCAGCCCCTCCATAATTGAGCCGCCGGCGTAGCAGCCAACGGACGTGGAAGCCAGTCCGGAGGCGAGCAGCCCGACGGCGAAGATGACGCCGATGACGGGTCCGAGGCTGCTGGTGATGGCGGCATGGGCTCCTTCGATGGTGTCTGTTCCGTCCGCACCGCCCAGGGTCGATGCGGCCAGCAGCAGCATCCCGATGTTCACAAGACCGGCGAAGGCCAGGGCGACGACCACGTCCCAGCGGGTCGCCTTGACCAGCCGGGCGAGGGCCGGGGCGGGAACATGGACGTGCGGGTCCGGACGATGTCGGTCCCTGGACAGTGCAGAGTGGACGTAGATGGCGTGCGGCATCACCGTGGCGCCGAGCATGCTCGCGGCCAGCAGCACAGTCTCGGGACCCCGGAAGCCCGGGATCAGCCCGGCTGCCACACCGGCAGGATCAGGCGGGCTAACAAAAAGGCCGGCCAGGAACCCGATGGTGATGATGCCGAGCAGGAAGATAATGATGAACTCAAATGGCCGCTGCTTGTTCCGGGCCTGCACGGCGAGGAGTCCCATGGAGACGGCGCCGACGATTACGGCGCCAAGGGGCAAAGGCAGTCCAAAGAGCAGGAAGAGCGCGATTGCCCCGCCCACCACCTCGGCAAGGTCCGTGGCAGCAGCCACGATCTCGGCCTGCACCCAAAACGCCCGGCGCCAGAACGGCTTCAACCGCTCACCAAGAATCTCCGGCAGGCTTTTACCGGTGACAAGCCCGAGTTTGGCGGACTGGTATTGCACAAGCACGGCCATGATGTTGGCTGCCACCAGGACCCAGACGAGCAAGTAGCCGTATTGCGCTCCGGCGGTGAGGTTGGCCGCCACGTTGCCGGGGTCCACGTAGGCGATCGCGGCAACAAATGCCGGCCCCAGCAGGCCGATCATGGCCCGGCGCCCGGCCGGTTTCGGCCGGGCGGCCGTCGCCGGTCCCGCGCCGTCGTGTCCTGTTACGTCCAGCACTGGGCTCCCCTGCTAGGTGCGTCGCCGTCGACGCGGGCGGCAACGGCGGGTGGATGCCTGCGCCGAAGTTTGCGAACGCCTATAAATAATTATTAGGCATACCGAAACCCTAAGCCACGGTGGCGGTCCGCGGCAACGTCGACGGGATCAAAAGGACCTTTTCGCCGGTGTCAGGACCGCACGGCCCGCCAGCTCTGTGTCAGGTAGGGGAGCGGGATCACTTCATCGCCCTGATGGCCCAGGTGCTCGTGCAGATACCAGTCGAGGTTGCCAAGCACCTTGGTGCGGGTGGCCTGGCCGGCCGCCAGGTAGTAGCTGCGGGACTTCGCCAGCGCCAGGATGTCTGCGCCGCGCACCGGATCTTCCCACCGGGTGAGATGGCTCTCCAGTCCCGTAAATTCAGGTCCCAGCGGCGGTGTGAAGTGCGGTTTGTGCACGTCTCCGGCATGCATAATGCGCGAGAGCCGGTGCACCCAGGGAACAGACGTGTCCAGCTGGTTCCAGATCAGCCCCAGGACACCGTGCGGGCGGAGGATCCTGGCGATTTCCGTGCTGGCCAGGAGCGGATCGCACCAGTGCCAGGCCTGGGCGACTGTCACCACGTCGAAAGCACTGTCGGGCAGCCCCGTCCGCTCCGCGGTACCCTCGACGGCGGTGACCCCGGGAAGTGCCCGGCGCAGCTGTTCCAGCATGTCCGCGGAGGGGTCCACTGCCGCCGTGCGCAGGCCGCGCCCGACCAGCAGCGCCGTGAATTTCCCGGTTCCGGCGCCGAGGTCCGCGGCATCCGCTGCGCCGCCGGGGATCAGCCAGTCAGCGGATTCCTCGGGATACCCGGGCCGGACGCGGTCGTAGTGTTCCCCGCCGTCCTGAAAGCTGTGCCCCAGCTCCTGGCGCCGCCCCTGGGGCAGCTTGGGTCCGCCGCGTGCCACGTTTGATCTCCTTCGGCAGGTCCGGGTACGTACCTTGTGAATTTACCGCACCGTGCAGGGGCCGCGTTTGCAGGGGCCGCGTTTGCAGGGGCCGCGTCTGCCGCCGGAGCCCGCGGCGCCGCACCGGCGGCCGTTAGTCCAGCGTGCAGGGCGCCGCCCCGGCCGTGCCGGGGGTGTTGGGGGCCCAGTGCGGGTAGCTGCGGGTGTCGTTGGACGGTACCCAGCGGCCTGCGTCCACCACGTAGTCCCAGCCGAGGCCGTTCCCGAGCAGCTCCCGGACTCCGGTGAGCAGCCGCTGGGCGTCATCAAGCCTGGAGCCCAAACCGAAGCTTGCCCGCAGCGACCCCGAGGGCAGGCCAAGCCGCCGGAGCAGCGGATGCGCGCAAAACCTGCCGTCGCGCAGCCCCATACCGTGCTCGGCGGACAGGTAGGCTGCCACCAGGCCCGCGTCGTAGCCTTCCACCGAGAAGTTGACGACGCCGATGGTGCCGGCGCCGGGAGGGGTTTGTGACCCGGTGCCCGCCCCCGGCCCTGCAGCCGCGTCGAAGGTACCGCTGTCGGAGAAGATCTGGTGGACCGTCACACCGTCGATCCGGGCGAGGCCTTCCACCAGGAAGGACCGGATGGCGTTCTCGTGCGCGTGCCACTGGTCCGCGTCCAGCCCGGCGATGATTTGCGCGGCCCGGGCCAGGGTGGCGGCGCCGAGCACGTTCGGGGATCCGCCCTCATGCCGGGCGGGTCCCGTGGTCCAGCTGACAGCATCGATCCGGGCGTCCTGGACGGCCCCGCCGCCCGCGAGGTGCGGGATGCCGGCGTCGAGCCAGTCGGGACGCCCGATCAGGACGCCGGCACCGAAGGGTGCGTAGAGCTTGTGCCCCGAGAAGGCGATGTAGTCGAGGTCGTCCGTGGAGACGTTGATCCGCCGGTGCGGGGCCAACTGGGCGGCGTCGACGACGATCCGGGCGCCGTAGTCGTGCGCCAGCGCTGCCAGGTCGCGGATTGGCAGGATCTCGCCGGTGACGTTGGAGGCCCCGGTCACGGCAAGCAGGCTGACGCCGCCGTGGGCGAGTTCCTGGCGGAGCAGCTCCAGGGTGGCCGCGAGGGTGGGGGCGGCAATGACGCTGCGGTGGGGTACCCGCTGCCAGGGCAGGAGGTTGGCATGGTGTTCAATGTCGAGGTAGAGCACCTCGCCGGTATGCTCGCCGTCGACGACCGGCAGGCAGCCGGCCAGCAGGTTCAGCGAATCGGTGGTGTTCCTGGTGAAGATCACCGCATCGTCCGGCCGGCCGCCAACGAAGTCGCGGACAATCCCGCGGGCGTTCTCGTAGACCGAGGTGCTGATCTGGGAGGCATAGCCGGCGCCGCGGTGGACGCTGGCGTAGAACGGCAGGATCTCGTTGAGGTAGGCCGAGACCACGGACAGCGCCGGAGCCGAGGCACCGTAGTCCAGGTTGGCGTAGCGGACATGTCCGCCCTGGATGAGAGGCGCCTGGATCTCGGCGCCGGTCACCGCGGCCAGCGGCCGGCGGGCAACGGCGAACCGCGGATCGGGATGTGCCGGACCGGTCTTGGCCTGAACCTCGGCGCCGGCAGGAATGGTGGCAGTCGTCATGGGGCCTCGCTCGAAAAGGACCCCACGCACCGGGGATCCGCGCTTGCCGGGTCCGTTCCGGACCGGCCAGGTCGTCACCCGGGGCACCCCGCCGCGAATGGAGGGTTGCCGGCCAGCAAACCGGGGTTTAGCGCTGGCACTCGTGACCTGGTTCGAGCCTAGGCCATGCCGGCTTCCGTGGAAAAGGCAGGGCAGGATTGTGAAGTCCTTTGTGACGGGCCGGTACCGAAGCTGCCGAACGGCGCCGGACGCGCTTACAGCAGGTCGTCCAGCCCGGGGTTCAGACGCTTGAGGACTTCGGAGTGCAGAATGGAGTTGGTCGCGAGGGCGTTGCCGCCGAAGGGACCGTCTTCTCCTTCGAGGGAGGTAAAGCGGCCGCCGGCCTCGGTGACGATCGGAACCAGCGCGGCCATGTCGTAGAGGTTGAGTTCGGGTTCGCAGGCGATATCAACGGCACCTTCCGCCACCAGGCAGTAGGACCAGAAGTCGCCGTAGGCGCGGGTCCGCCACACCTCTTCGGTGAGCCCCAGGAACTCGTCAAGGTTGCCGCGCTGCTTCCAACCTCCCAGGCTGGAATATGACAGCGAGGCATCCGGCAGGCTCGCGACGTTGGAGACCTTCAGCCGGGTTGCGGCCGCCAGTGAACGGCCCATGTACGCACCGGCGCCTTTTGCCGCCCACCAGCGCTTTCCCAGCGCCGGGGCACTGACAACGCCGACCACCGGCTCGCCCTCATCGACGAGGGCGATCAGCGTCGCCCAGACCGGGACGCCGCGGACGAAGTTTTTGGTCCCGTCAATCGGGTCGATGATCCAGCGGCGGGAGCCGTGGCCGGAACTGCCGAACTCCTCCCCGAGCACGGCGTCGCGGGGCCGGGACCGCGACAGCTGGCCACGGATGGCCTCCTCGGCGGATTTATCGGCGTCAGTGACCGGCGTCAGGTCCGGCTTCGTCTCGATCCGAAGGTCGAGCGCCTTGAAGCGGCTCATGGTCTGGGCATCTACGGAATCTGCCAGGACATGGGCAAGGCGCAGGTCGTCGTTGTAGCTCGAAGCGGGTTGACTCATGCTTCCAAACTACCGTCAAAGCGGGCAGGGAAGCGGTAGGCGCCGCGGCCTGCTAGGAGACGGTGCCCAGTTCCTTAACGTCCTGGGCTTCCAACCGCGGGTCTGTCCCGAGCAAACGGCGCAGTGAGGCGAGCCTGGCCGGACCGGATTCTCCTGCCTGGCCGGAGGCCACCCAGGCGTCCACGCCGCAGTTGACGGCGCTGGAATCGTGCTTGCAGCCCCGTTCGCAGTCGTCGGTGCCGGGCTCGAGGTCGGGGAAGGACCGTAGGATCCGGTCCGGGTCCACATGCGCGAGCCCGAAGGAGCGGATGCCCGGGGTGTCGATGATCCAGCTCCCCGCCGGCGCATCGTTGACTTTGAGGGCCAGCGCGGAGGATGAGGTGTGGCGGCCGCGCCCGGTCACGGCGTTGACACCGCCGGTGGCGCGTTCGGCGCCGGTGAGGGCGTTAACCATGGTGGACTTGCCGACGCCGGAATGGCCCAGCATCACGGTGACCTTCCCGTCGAGGTAGGCGCGCAGCTGTGCGACGGCGTCCTTGTCCAGCCGGGCGGAGAGCCCGTCATCGGAGCGGGCATCGATGCCCGAGGCGGCGGAGTCCGCCGTCTTGGAAATAATCACCGGGAAAGCAAGGTGCTGGTAGTTGGCGAGGAGCTCGGCAGGATCCTTGACGTCGGCTTTGGTGACAAGCAGCAGCGGATCGATCCCGGCGTCGTACGCGGCCACCAGGGCGCGGTCGATAAATCCGGTCCGCGGCTCGGGATTGGCGGCCGCCACCACGATCACCAACTGGTCGGCGTTGGCGACGACGGCCCGCTCGATCGGGTCCGTGTCGTCGGCGCTGCGCCGCAGCAGGGTCCTGCGGTCCTGGATCCTGACCAGCCGGGCCAGGGTGTCGGGCTCGCCGCTGACGTCGCCGACCAACGAAACGAAGTCGCCGGCCACTACCGGGTTGCGGCGCAGTTCGCGGGCGCGGGCGGCGATGATCTTCCGTTCTGCCCCCGTGCCTTCGGCGACGACGGCGGTGTAGCGTCCGCGGTCAACGGTAATGATCCGCCCGGTCACGGCATCGTCGTGGCTGGGCCGGTCCTTGGTGCGGGGCCGGGTGCCTTTTTTGTTGGGGCGGATCCGGGCGTCGGATTCGTCCCAGGAATCAGTGCTGCGTGCCACCGGAGGCGTCCTTCTCTGCCGGGGAGGCCCCTGCGGGAGGCGTGTTTCCTGCGCTGAGGCCAAGCATGGACTCCCACAGTTGCGGAAAGTCGGGCATGGTCTTAGCCGTGGTCCCAATATCCTCGACAACGACGCCCGCTACGGCCAGGCCGAGGATGGCGCCGGCCGTGGCCATACGGTGGTCGGCGTAGCTGCGGACGACGCCGCCGTGCAGCGGGGCGGGCCGGATGATGAGGCCATCAGAGGTCTCCTCCGCGTCTCCGCCGAGCCGGTTGATCTCCGCCACAAGGGCGGCCAGCCGGTCCGTTTCGTGCCCGCGGAGGTGGGCGATGCCACTGAGCCGGGAGGGACCGCTGGCTAGCGCGCAGAGTGCGGCGACAGTGGGGGCAAGTTCGCTGGTCTCGTGAAAGTTCCCGCCGGTGAGCTCCGGGCCGCCGGTGACGGTCAGGGTACCGTCGGTGAGCGACACGGTGGCCCCCATCTCCGCTAGCACGCTGCGCCACATATCGCCGACCTGCGTCGTCGGGGCCGGCCAGTTCGGGATGCGGACGGTGCCTCGGGTGGCCAGGGCCGCCGCCAGGAACGGACCGGCGTTGGAAAGGTCCTGTTCGATCCTGACGTCAAAGGCCCGGATGGGTCCGGGCGAGACAACCCAGTGGTTTGGGCGGGAATCGTCAACGGCTACCCCGGCTCCGCGCAGCACGGCGACGGTCATGGTGATGTGGTCAAGGCTGGGAACGGGCATCCCTGGGTGTTCGTGGCTCTGGTGTTCGAGGTGCAGTCCGTCCACAAACCGGGACCCGGCCAGGAGCAGTGCGGACACAAACTGCGAGGACGCGCTGGCGTCAATAACGAGGTGGCCGCCGCGCACGGCGGCCGCGCCGTCGACGGTGAACGGCAGCGAGGATGCCGGGCCTCCGTCGGGCGCGCTGACCCTGACGCCCAGCCCGGTGAGGGCTTCGATGATGGGGCCCATTGGGCGCTCGCGCGCGTGCGGATCTCCGTCGAACAGCGTCAGCCCCGGGCGCAGGGCCGCGAGGGGCGGCACGAACCGCATAACCGTCCCCGCCAGCCCGCAGTCCACCACTCCCGTCCCCCCGGCTGCCGCCTGGCTGATGGGCGTGATGGCCAGGTCCGGGCCGAAATCGCCGTCGCCGGGCACTTCCGTGATCCGGGCCCCGAGTTGCCGCAGCGCCGCGATCATCAGGGCGGAGTCCCGGGAGTGCAGCGGAGCCCGGAGCCGTGAGGGCCCGTCCGCGAGGGCGGCCAGCACGAGATAGCGGTTGGTCAGGGACTTGGACCCGGGAACGGTGACTGTTGCGTCCACCGGGTGTCCGGCGAAGGGCGCCGGCCAGAGTGCGGCAGCGTTCGCCGGCAGGGGGTGTGCGGCTGCTGTGGGGGTGGTGCCGGTCATTGCTGCTTTAGGCTCCGACGGTGTGGTCTACGGCTTTGCGTACGGCCTTGTCGGCTTTTTTCATCTGTTTGCCGGTGCTCTTCCGGACATCGGCCGCAAGGTGCTCAGCCCGCCAGGCCAGGCTGGGACGGCCGTCCGTGTCGACTGCGGCCAGCAGGACGCCGCCGGTCAGTGAGACGTTCTTGAGCAGCTGCTTGCGGCGGGCGTTGCGGCCCTCAGTGGAGGTGATGTCCGCGCTGCGCCATTCGACGTAGCTGTTGAGCGCCGAGATGACAGCCAGGATGCTTGCGGCCAGACGTGCCGACTTGCCGAGGGCAAACATAAGGCCGGCCCCGACCTGGGTGCCGCCGATGACCCGGGCGAGGACTTTTTCGCTGGTCTGGAACGGCAGGGACTCCGCCGCGCGGCGCAGCAGGGGTGAGAGCTGCGTGGCGGTGTCATCCGCGTTCTTGAGCTTGTCCAGCCCGGCAAGGACGAAACTGGACGCCAGCATGGGCCGGGCGAGAAAGCGGACAAACGACATGAAATTCCTCCTGGGTGGGCGGACCGCGGGAATGAAGCGGGAGAACCGGTTCTAGTCTTGCACTTTTGTGGAATATTTGCCCGCCGGGCGGGGTTGTCAATAGCAGATTTCAGGCCCTGGTTTAGGGCTGGATGTAGGTTCAGCGGGAGTCAGATCGGCCCGGAACGACGGGCTGGAACACGGTGCCACGGGCAAACGAGTCAGTCGTGGCGCAGGAAGGCGGAACTATGGTTCTGGTGAAGGATACGCCGTTAAGGAACAGTCTCTTGGCGACCAGCGGGAAACCGGCGTTAGGAGGCGGGCAGTTGTGGGCTGATGCCCTGCAGCAGGCAACCATGCCGGCAGGCCGGGACGGCCGCCGCACTCTCACAGTAGACTTGGGGGCAATGAGCACCATGGATCCGGCCGTCACGGCCAAGCACACGGTCGCCGGAAACGGTGCCACACCCGCCAAGCCACCCGCCGCCAGTCCTGCTGGCGCACCGTCAGGGGCTACCCCGGAGATTGACGCCGGGCTGGACGCGGCGGCCCGGGAGACGATCGTGGACGGTCAGGCGCTGGACACTGCGACTGAAACGACGCAGGAACGCCGGGCGCGGTTCGAACGCGACGCCATGCAGTATGTTGACCAGCTGTACTCCGCGGCCATGAGGATGGCCCGAAACCCCGCCGACGCCGAGGATCTCGTCCAGGAGGCGTACACCAAGGCTTTCTCCGCGTTCCATCAGTACAAGCCCGGCACCAACTTGAAGGCCTGGCTTTACCGCATCCTGACGAATACCTACATCAATCTTTACCGCAAGCGCCAACGCGAGCCCCTGCAGTCCAACTCGGACACCATTGAGGACTGGCAGCTGGCCCGGGCCGAGTCGCATACGTCCTCGGGTCTGCGGTCGGCCGAAGCCGAGGCCCTCGACCACCTGCCGGACTCGGATGTGAAGCGGGCGCTGCAGTCCATTCCGGAGGAGTTCCGGCTGGCGGTCTATTTTGCCGACGTCGAGGGATTCGCGTACAAGGAAATTTCAGAAATTATGAACACGCCGATCGGGACCGTGATGTCCCGCCTGCACCGCGGCCGGAAGCTGCTGCGGGATATGCTCGGCGACTACGCCGCCGAGCGCGGATTCAGGGCTGCAGATGCAATCGCGGCTGCCGGAAGCGACAAACAGGAGAACAGGAAATGAGCGACTGCCAGGGACTGGGCGACTGCGACGACACCCGGATGCAACGTATCTACGAGTACCTCGACGGTGCCCTCACCCACGATGACATCGCCGAAATCAAGGACCACTTGGACGGCTGCCCGGAATGTTTTGAGCAGTACGACCTCGAATGTGTCATCAGGGTCATGGTGAAGCGTTCCTGCAGCGAGGCAGCCCCGGAAAACCTCAAGAACGCGATCCTGGACCGGATCCACTCGAGCAACCCGGTTGAGGCCTGACCGGGCCCAAGGTTCGGCTCGACCGCCAAAAACGAATGACCCCGGAAACCGTGAGGTTCCGGGGTCATTCGTCTAAAGCTGTCATTCCAAGCTTTGCTTAGGCGTTGGGGCGCTTGCCGTGGTTCGCGCCGCCACGCTTACGGTCACGACGTTTACGTGCACGTTTGCTCATAGCTGGCCTCCTTAATTTTTGGTACTCAAAAGAGCTGCCCTCAAGTCTCCCACATCGGGGCACCCGCCGCGAACCGGCGGGGCGGGCGGATCACTCGAGGGAATTGCGGATGGAGATCCGTGCCTGGTCCAGTACCGTCTTGACAGTCTCCAGCGTCACCGGCGTGATCGGGTGCCGTCCGCCGTGGCGGCGCAGTTCCACCCGGACGTCGTCGCGGAAGGCCTGCACCAGCATCTCGGCCTCCCGCAGCCGGGTGTCGCCTTCCGGTGAGTAGCGCTGCCCGGCCAACGCGGCAACTGTTGAGCCAGCTGCGCGGGCCGAGGAACGCGCGGCCTCGGCCGTTGCAGCCAGCTCGGCCCGGAGGCCGCGCATGTTGACCTTGATGTCCTGCCGCAGGTTGTCGGCCAGCCGCCGGACGGACGCGCTGATATCTTTTTCCACGCCTGCAAGTTCGTCCCGCCGGCGCTCCAGCTCCAGGAGTCCGCCCGGGGTGATGCTGTAGTAGGTACGGCGTCCCTCGCTGTGGGTGTCCACCAGCCCTTCCTCCTCCAGCTTGCCCAGCCGCGGATAGATCGTTCCGGCGCTGGGGGAGTAGGTTCCGCCGAAACGTTCGCTGAGCGCCTTGATCAGCTCGTAGCCGTGCTTCGGACCCGATTCCAGCAGTGCCAGCAGATAGAGCCGCAGGGCCCCGTGGGCGAAGACCGGGGGCATCAGCGTTCCTGTACGGTGTCCGCGCCGGGCAGGCCGTGGAAGATCGACGTCCTGCCGGACACTGAATTGGTCCGGACCAGCATAAGTTGGGTGTCCGGGCCGGCGATGGTCTGGACCGTGCCTCCTGGCTGATTGTACTTCTGGTCGTCAATGACGATGGTGCCGCTGGCGGACTTGGCAATGATGTCCACGCCGACATCGTGCGGGAGCCGGATGGTGACGTCTCCGGAGACTGAATTGGCACCAAAGTCCTGGGCGAAGCCGTGCAGGTCGAAATTGAGGTCGCCACTGACGGTGTTGGCGCGGATATTGCTGAGGTCACCCGAGGCCGTGACCTCGCCCGAGACGCTCTTGGCCGTCAGCACGCCGCGATGGTTGCGGGCGATCACTTCGCCGCTGACGGTGTTGAGTGAGAGGTCCCCGGCGGTGCCGTCGGCCAGCACGGAACCGGAGACCGTGTTCAGCCGGGTGTGCCCGCTGACCCCGGAGACCATACCGTCGCCGCTGACGGTCCCGGCCTCAATGTCGATCCCGGCCGGCGCGGCGATGCTGATGACCAGCGAGTTGCTGCTGCTGTTGTTGACGGTCCCCATAAGGTTCTTGAACCACCCCTGCGGCCCGTGCAGCTGGTGGCGGACCTCGAGGCGGCCGTTCACGATGCTGATCGCCAGCGGGTCGCCATGGACCTCGGATACTTCGATTCGGGTGACGGGATCATCATGGGTGACGATGTCGAAGCGTCCCCGGACGATGCCGAGCTTAAGCGAGCTGACGCCGTCGACGTCGATGGTCTGCGGACCGGTGACGGTCCAGTTGTTCTCTGTCATGGCTCCTCCAGGAGGGCGATACTTCGTGCGGATAGTTGCGATATATCGTGACCCATAAGTCACGATATATCGCCGTCCTGGCACGGTCAAGATATATCGCGGAGTTTTCCCGGGGACGGATACCGGCGGCTACGCCGGCGCGTCAATCCCAAGCCACTGGAACCAGCCGCGGTGCAGCACGAGCCACGCCATCAGGCCGTAGCCGGCCTGGCCGGGGGTGCCGCCGTTCGCGGCCAGGTCCTGGCGCCACTGCTCGTGATTGAGCAGCGGCGAAAAGGTGTCGACGTAGAGGTGCTTGCGCCGGGTGGTGACGTCGGCAAATGCGGTGTTCAGTTCGCCGAGCCGGCGGTTCTGCGCGGGATCCAATGTTGGCGGCGGGCCCACGATAAAGACCTCGATCTTGTTCTGCGAGGCCGCGTCCAGGATGTTGGCGAGGTTGAGCCGGCTCCGGGCAGTCGAGAGCCCAAATTCGACATCCCGGCCGGAGAGTCCAATTACGAGGCGGTTTTCGCAGTGGTCGTTGAAGCGTCGGCCGGCTTCCGCGAGCCAACGGGCTGCCAGCCCTTCGGTGCCTTCCTGCGGGCAGGGGAGGGAATAGCATTCCAGGGACAATCCGTCCTGCGGCGTGCGCGCCAGCACCCGGCCCAGCCAGCCCAGTGCGCGGGGATCACCCAGCCCGGCCAGCATTTCATCGCCAACGGCTGCGATCCGCAGCTTTCGATCTTCCACGACTACCTCTTCACTCCAGAGCGTCCAATAAACCGTTCCCCGGGACCATCCGTGATGGCGGGGGACTCCGCCGGTTAAACACCGGTGCCCGGCCGGAGTTGTGTAGGTGCACCTCCGGCCGGGCAGCGATGACCTTACTTACGTGCGAACGCCTGTTTGAGCAGAGCATCCTGCTCGGCCGCGTGGCGCTTCATCGATCCTGCCGCTGTGGAAGCCGAGGCGGGACGGGAAATGAGGCGCACCCGGCGCTCCAGGGCGTCGGGAAGGTTCAGGCCGATAAAGGGCCACGGCCCCTGGTTCGCGGGCTCGTCCTGCGCCCAGACAACTTCGGCGTTCGGGTACTTGGCAAGTTCGGCGGCAATCTCGGCGGCGGGCAGCGGGTAAAGCTGCTCAACGCGGACGATCGCTGTGGTCTTGTCACCGGTCTTCTGCCGTGTGGACAGGAGATCGTAGTACAGGCGGCCGGAGACGAGCAGGACACGCTCGACGGCGTCGGCCGGGAGCTGCTCATGCTCGGGGATGACGGTCCGGAAGGTGCCCGTGGTGAAATCCTCGACCGAAGACGCTGCGGCCTTGAGCCGGAGCAGCTGCTTCGGTGTGAAGATGATCAGCGGTTTGCGCGGCCGGCTGTACGCCTGCCGGCGCAGCAGATGGAAGTGCGAAGCGGAGGTGGTGGGGTTTGCCACGACCATGTTCTCTTCGGCGCACATCAGCAGGAACCGCTCGATCCGGGCGGAGGAGTGGTCCGGCCCCTGGCCTTCGTAGCCGTGCGGCAGCATCAGCACAAGCGAGGAACGCTGGCCCCACTTCTGTTCGGCCGAGGAGATGAACTCATCGATGATGGTCTGCGCGCCGTTGACGAAGTCACCGAACTGCGCTTCCCACAGCACCAAGGCGTTCGGTCGTTCCACCGAATAGCCGTATTCGAAGCCCATCGCCGCGTATTCCGAGAGCAGGGAGTCGTAGATCCACAGCTTGGCCTGGTCCTCGGAGAGGTGTGCCAGGGGCAGCCACTCGTCGCCGTTGGCGCGGTCGTGGAAGACGGCGTGACGCTGCACGAATGTGCCGCGGCGCGAGTCCTGCCCGGCGAGGCGGACGGGAACACCTTCCATAATGAGAGAGCCGAACGCCGCAAGCTCCCCGAAGCCCCAGTCGATGCCGCCTTCACGGGACATCGCTTCACGTTTCTCCAGCAACTGCTTGAGTTTGGCGTGGACGGTGAAGCCCTCGGGGATATCAACGTGCGCTTTGCCGATGCGTGCCAGTGTCGCAGCGGAGATTGCGGTCGACGCCGGGGCGTTGATACCGGAATCGGACTGCTGGGCCATGGGACGCTCCAGATCGGACACCGCGGCGGAATCGGCAGTGATAATCGGAATCGGGGAAGTCTGCGCTGCATGGGTTTCGGCGAAGACGCGCTCCAGCCGTTCCTGGTAGTCGCGCAGCAGCTGTTCGGCTTCTTCTTCGGTGATGTCGCCGCGGCCGATCAGCGATTCCGTGTACAGCTTGCGGACCGAACGCTTGGCTTCGATCAGGTTGTACATCAGCGGCTGGGTCATCGAGGGGTCGTCGCCCTCGTTGTGGCCACGGCGGCGGTAGCAGACCATGTCGATGACAACGTCCTTGTGGAACCGCTGCCGGAATTCGTAGGCGAGCTGCCCGATCCGGACCACTGCTTCGGGGTCATCGCCGTTGACGTGGAACACCGGCGCCTGGATCATCTTGGCGACGTCCGTGGAGTAGGTGGAGGAACGCGACGATGACGGGGCGGTGGTGAATCCGACCTGGTTGTTGACCACGATGTGGATGGTGCCGCCGGTGCGGTAGCCGCGCAGCTGGGAAAGGTTCAGCGTTTCCGCGACCACGCCCTGGCCGGCGAAGGCAGCATCGCCATGCACCATGATCGGCAGGACGGGGAAAGCCTCGCCCTGATCGAGGCGGTCCTGTTTGGCCCGGACAATGCCTTCAAGGACGGAGTCCACGGCCTCAAGGTGGGACGGATTGGCAGCAAGGTAGACCTTGGTCTGCTTGCCGTTGTCCGAGGTAAAGTTGCCCTCGGTTCCGAGGTGGTACTTGACGTCGCCGGACCCCTGCACGGAGCGCGGGTCCTGGGTTCCTTCAAATTCGCGGAAAACCTGGGCGTAGGTCTTCCCGGCAATGTTGGTAAGCACGTTGAGCCGGCCGCGGTGGGCCATGCCAATTGCCACTTCGTCGAGTTCGTCCTCAGCCGCATCGGAGATGATGGCGTCCAGCAGCGGGATCAGCGACTCGCCGCCTTCCAGCGAGAAGCGCTTCTGGCCAACGAATTTGGTCTGCAGAAACGTCTCGAAAGCCTCGGCGGCGTTGAGCTTGGAGACGATGCGCAGCTGTTCGTCACGGCTCGGCTTGGAGTATGGGTGCTCCAGTTGGTCCTGGAACCACTTGCGCTCTTCGGGGTCCTGGATATGCATGTATTCGATGCCCGTGGTGCGGCAGTAGGCGTCGCGGAGCACACCGAGGATGTCTCGGAAGGCGAGCATCGGCTTGCCGCCGAAACCGCCGGTGGGCCATTCGCGGTCCAGGTCCCACAGCGTGAGGCCGTAGGTGAGGACGTCAAGGTCCGGATGCTTGCGCTGGACATATTCCAGCGGATCGGTGTCGGCCATCAGGTGGCCGCGCACCCGGTAGGCGTGGATCAGCTGCTGGATCCGGGCGACCTTGTTGATTTCGTCGGCCGGGTCCACCTGGAGGTCCGGGCTCCAGCGCACCGGCTCATAGGGGATGCGCAGGGATTCGAAGATGTCATCGTAGAAGTTCTGCGCGCCCAGCAAGAGCTGGTGCACGAGCTTCAGGAACTCGCCGCTGCCGGCGCCCTGGATGACACGGTGGTCGTAGGTGGAGGTCAGCGTCAGGACCTTGCTGATGGCGTTCTGGGCGATAATCTTCGCGCTGGCGCCCTGGAATTCCGCCGGGTAGTCAAGCGCGCCGACACCGATGATGGCAGCCTGGCCCTTGGACAGGCGCGGCACCGAGTGCACCGTTCCGATGCCGCCGGGGTTGGTCAGCGACACCGTGGTGCCGGAGTGATCGTCAGCGGTCAGCTTGCCGGCGCGGGCACGCTTGATCAGGTCCTCGTAGGTGTGCCAGAACTCGGAGAAGTTGAGTGTCTCCGCCTTCTTGATGTTCGGCACCATCAGCAGGCGGCTGCCGTCGGGCTTCGGCATGTCGATGGCGATGCCAAAGTTCACATGCGCCGGCTGCACGGCTACGGGCTTGCCGTTGACCTCGTCGTAGTAGACGTTCATCGAGGGGAACTGGGCCAAGGCGCGGATGACCGCGTAGCCGATCAGGTGCGTGAACGAAACCTTGCCGCCGCGGGCGCGGGCCAGGTTGGAGTTGATGACCACGCGGTTGTCGATCAACAGTTTCGCGGGAATCGCCCGGACGCTGGTGGCGGTCGGAACTTCGAGGCTGGTGATCATGTTGGTGGCGATGGCCTTGGCCGGGCCGCGAAGGACGGATACCACGTCTTCCTCGGGGGCCGTCGGCGCCTTGACGTTCTTCGGCAGCTGAGCCGGGATGGGCGCCGCGCCGGGGCCGGCCTCCGATGTTTTGGAGCCGTCGCGGGCGACGGTTGCCGGGGCTTTCTTCGCGGCTGCAGGCGCCACGGCCGGCGCGGGTTCGGCTGCCGGCGCGGGTTTAGCAGCCGGAGCGGGTGCTGCCGCCGGAGCGGGTGCTGCCGCCGGAGCGGGTGCTGCCGCCTGCGCTGCCGTCGTCGCAACGTGGGCTACAACAGGAAGTTCGCGGGTGGCGGGGTGCGCAACTGTCGCTGCGCCCGAGGCCCCGTTGGTGACGGAACTGTCTCCGGCGTCGAAGGATTCGAACAAGGGCCACCATTTGGCGTCCACGGTGTTCTTGTCCTGCTGAAAACGCTCGTACAGTTCGTCAACGAGCCACTCGTTTCCGCCAAATTCCTCTGGTAGACGGTGGCTAGGCTGCTCTGGCACTTGAATTACGCCTCTTCCATGAGTTTGATTCCCACTGGTGTCACGGTGCGTCAGCACGGCGATTGAACCAGTCTCCGCGTCCAGTGAACCCAGACCCATGCCAGTCTAGTGACGATTCTCGCCAAACCGCCAATAAGGGTGACTCAAATCATCGAGTCGACTCAACGCGTCTCCGCGTCACCCAATCCAGTCCTCCCGGGGCCTCCGGCCGACCGCCGCGTGGCGTCGGAGCGCCGGGAAGGGCGGGGTCCGCGGCCGTTCAAAACCCTCGATACAATCGCAGGGAGAACCCGTTCAGCACCGGAATGCCTACCTAAGGAGCAGCCGTGCGTTTTCTGACCGAGCCCACCACTGACCTGACCTACTCGGACCTCTTTCTTGTGCCGTCCCGTTCGGAGGTCACGTCCCGGCTGGATGTGGACCTCTCGGCGGATGACGGCACGGGCTCCACGATTCCCCTCGTCGCGGCCAACATGACTGCAGTGACGGGCAAGCGCATGGCGGAGACCATGGCGCGGCGCGGCGGGCTGGCGGTCCTGCCCCAGGACGTGCCGCTCGACGTGATCCGTGACGTGGCGGCCTGGATCAAGGAACGCCATCCCGTCCTGGAAACCCCCGTGACACTCTCGCCGTCCAGTACAGTCATCGACGCACTGCATCTGATGGGCAAACGTCCGCACGGGGCCATTATGGTGGTCGACGATGCGGGGGCCGTGACCGGCATCGTCCGGGCCGCGGACTTCGAAGGCCAGGACCGATTCGCCTCGCTCTCCTCGGTCATGCGCGTCCAGCCGCTGGTGCTGGACGCTGCCCTGTTGGAGGACGCGCCCGACGGCGGCGCCGGGGCGGGGTCGGGTCTGCGCCGCGCTTTCGACGCCATGGACGCCGCCGGCAGCGACTTTTCGCCGGTGCAGCGGAACGGTGTCCTCGCCGGGGCGCTCACCCGGAAGGGCGCGCTGCGTTCCACCTTGTACCGGCCGCTGCTGGACGCGCGCGGCCGGCTAAAAGTCGCCGCCGCCGTCGGAATCAACGGTGACGTTGCCGGGCGTGCAGCGGAACTGCTCGCCGCCGGCGTCGATGTGCTGGTCCTTGATACCGCCCACGGGCACCAGCAGAAGATGTTTGACGCCTTGGCCGCGGTGAAGGGACTCAACCCCGGTGTGCCCGTGGTGGCGGGGAACGTGGTCACGGCTGAGGCAACCCGGGAACTCATCCGGGCCGGCGCGGACATCGTGAAGGTCGGGGTGGGCCCGGGTGCCATGTGCACAACGCGCATGATGACGGCCGTGGGCCGACCGCAGTTCTCCGCCGTGCTGGAGTGCTCGGCCGCCGCGCGGGCCGCGGGCGGACGTGTCTGGGCCGACGGCGGTGTCCGTTACCCGCGCGACGTTGCGTTGGCACTGGCTGCCGGGGCGAGCCAGGTGATGATCGGGTCCTGGTTCGCCGGGACGCACGAAAGCCCGGGGGATCTGCAGCAGGACGCCGGCGGCCGGCAGTTCAAGGAAAGCTTCGGCATGGCGTCCGCACGGGCCGTGCAGAACCGCAACCAGCGTGAGGGCGCCTTCGAAAAGGACCGCAAGGCCCTCTTCGAAGAAGGGATCTCCACGTCCCGGATGTTTATCGATCCGGCCCGGCCCGGCGTTGAGGATCTGCTGGACATGATCACGGCCGGGCTGCGCAGCTCGATGAGCTATGCCGGAGCTGCCGATCTTGCCTCGTTCCGGGAGCGCGCCGTAGCTGGCATGCAGTCCGCCGCCGGCTACGAGGAAGGCCGGCCTGTCCCGCAGAGCTGGTAGCCGTGGCGACGGCACAGGCAACCGCCGGGGCCCCATCCGGGGTCGCCGCGTCGGCGGCGGACGCAGGCGTTCCTGTAGACTGAAATCCTTATGGACAGTAAATCTAGGTGCCGGCCTGGGGGCTGTCAGCGGGGAACGGAAACCCTTGCCGCGCAGTTGACCCGAAGAGCCGGCAAACCCCGTTCACGCTCCCACCATTCTCCGGCGGCACGCCGGCCACATGCCTTCAGGGGCACCCGGTCGTTCCAGGAAACAGGGTCGGCCCCGGCCGACCATCCTCCGCCGGGACCCTCCCGCGGTGCAGCCCCGGAAGCAGGCCGCTAAATGGAGTGGCTACTTCTCGCAGCAGGCCTGCTGCTCATCCTCGGTACCGGCTTTTTTGTAGCCGTTGAATTCTCCCTTGTTGCCTTGGACCAGGCCTCGGTCCAGCGGGCCGTGGACAACGGCGATACCGCCGCGGCGCCACTGCTCCGATGCCTCAAGTCGCTGTCCACCCAGCTCTCAAGCTGCCAGCTGGGCATTACCATCACCACCCTGCTCACCGGCTACGTGATGGAGCCATCGGTGGGCAAGCTGCTCGAAGCTCCGCTGGCCGTCCTGGGATTGCCGGCGGCGGCAGCGTCCTCCGTGTCCCTGGTCCTGGCGATGGCCTTCGCGACCCTGCTGTCCATGCTGATCGGCGAGCTGGTCCCGAAGAATATGGCCATTGCACTGTCCTTCCAGGTCGGCAAGGCACTGGCCCGTCCGCAGCTGATGTTCACGGCGATCTTCAGGCCCACCATCGTGGTGCTCAACGGCTTCTCCAACAAGGTCCTGAATATTTTCGGCCTGGAAGCCAAGGAAGAGATTTCGGGTGCGCGGACGCCGGCCGAGCTGGCCTCCCTCGTGCGCCGCTCGGCGGCGATGGGAACCCTCGACGCCGGCACCGCCAACTTCATCGACCGGACGCTCAAGTTCTCGGGCCGGACTGCGGCGGACGTAATGACCCCGCGCATCAGGATCGAGACAATCGACGGCCACCAGCCGGTCTCGGACATCGTGGAAGCCGCACGCCGCACCGGATACTCCCGGTTCCCGATTATCGGTGAGTCATCGGACGACATCCGCGGCGTGGTGCACATCAAAAAAGCCATTGCCGTTCCCGCGGACCGGCGCGCCAAGCTGGAGGCGGGCGCCATCATGACTGATGTGCTCCGGGTTCCGGAAACCATCCACCTTGATGCCCTGTTGGCGGAACTCCGCGAAGGCAACCTGCAGCTGGCCGTTGTCCTGGATGAGTACGGCGGGACCGCCGGTATCGCCACGCTGGAGGACCTTGTCGAGGAAATCGTCGGGGAAGTGGCCGATGAACACGACAAGGTCCGTCCCGGCCTCTTGCAGAGCGCCTCGGGCGACTGGTACTTCCCCGGCCTGCTTCGTCCCGATGAACTCTCCGAACAGATCCCGGGCCTGACCGTGCCCGATGAGTCTGCCTACGAAACGGTGGGAGGCTACGTTATGAGCCAGCTGGGCAGGATTGCCGCTGTGGGGGACACCGTCGACGTCGCGGGAGGCACCTTGGCTGTGACCCGCATGGACGGGCGCAGGATTGATCGGATCTGCTTCAAGCCCGTCCCCGTGCACCGCGAGGAGCACTCCCGCGGCCAGGTAGGTGCCGCATGAGCGACTGGGCAGGAATCCTCTGGCTCATTGTCCTGCTGCTGGGCAACGCTTTTTTCGTGGGCGCTGAGTTTGCAGTTATGTCCGCGCGCCGAAGCCAGATTGAGCCGCTCGCCGAGGCAGGATCCAAACGGGCGCAGACCACCCTGCTGGCCATGGAAAACGTCTCGTTGATGCTTGCCTGCGCGCAACTCGGGATCACGGTTTGTTCGCTGCTGATCCTGCAGGTTGCCGAGCCGGCCATCCACCACCTGATGGCAGTGCCGCTGGAAGCCGTCGGCATTCCGGTGGAGATCGCCGACATCGTCGCGTTCGCCGTCGCGCTGTTGTTGGTTACTTTCCTGCATGTCACCATCGGTGAGATGGTCCCGAAGAACATTTCGGTCTCGGTGGCGGACCGTGCAGCCTTGTTGCTGGCCCCGCCGCTGATTTTCATCGCGCGACTCGTGAAACCTGTGATCGTGGCGCTCAACTGGGCGGCCAACCACATCCTGAAACTTATGCGGATCGAGCCGAAGGATGAGATCACGTCCTCCTTTACACTCGAGGAGGTCCAGTCGATCGTGCAGGAATCCACCCGCCACGGACTGGTGGACGACGACGCCGGGCTGATCACCGGGGCGCTGGAGTTCTCTGAACACACGGCCTCGGATGTGATGGTCCCGCTCGACAAGCTCGTGATGCTGAAGGCGAACACCACGCCGGCGGAGTTCGAGAAGTCAGTCAGCCGCACCGGTTTTTCCCGCTTTCCGATGCTCGACGACGACGGTATGCTCTCCGGCTATTTGCACATCAAGGACGTGCTGTCCATCCCGGACGCCGCGTACCACCAGCCCATCGCTGAGAGCCATATCCGGTCCTTGGCTAACCTGGCGATGAGCGACGAGATCGAGAAGGCCATGTCCGTGATGCAGCGCACCGGGTCGCATCTGGCGCGCGTGATCGGACCGGACGGCCTGACCCAGGGTGTGCTGTTCCTCGAGGACGTTATTGAGCAGTTGGTCGGGGAGATCCGCGACGCCACCCAGGCGACCGGCTACCGACGGCTGGGCCAGGACCAGCAGTAGGCTTCGTGTATCCCTAAATAGGAATCATTCCTATTTAGGGATAAACTCGGCTTATTGCTATTGCTCCTGATTCTCAATAACTGATCCGAGGTTACCCGTGCGTCGTCCTGCCGCCCGTGCCGTCGTTGCCGCCGTTGCCGGCATCACCTTGATGCTTACCGCCTGCACCCCAACACCGCGGAACTCCGCTGCGGGTGCGGGCGACGGAATCGTCGACGTCGTCGCCTCCACAAGTGTGTTCGGCAACATCGTGGGCACCATCGGAGGAGACAAGGTGCGGGTGACTTCCATCATTTCGCGCACCAGCCAGGACCCGCACTCTTATGAAGCCACTACGCAGGACAAGCTGGCTGTGTCCAAGGCCGAGCTGGTGGTGGAGAACGGCGGAGGCTACGACGACTTCCTGCAGAAGCTGGCCGAGGACACGGGACTGGACCACAACAACATCCTCAATGCGGTGGAGCTCTCCGGACTGGCCCCGGAGGAGCACGCAGGCGCATCGGCCGCTGCCGATGAGCAGACGCACGGGCATGGCGGCAGCGGCTTCAACGAGCATGTCTGGTACAGCCTGCCTGCCATGGCCAGGCTCGCTGATGCCGTCGCGGCGAAGCTTGGCGAGCTTGAACCGTCCGGGGCCGGAACTTTCCGCAGCAATGCTGCGGCGTTCAAGAATTCACTCGGCGGGCTCGAAACCAGGCTGGCGGAAATCAAGGCCAGCACCGGCGTGGCGCCCGTCGCCGTGACGGAACCTGTGCCGCTCTACCTGTTGGAGGCTGCCGGCTTGGAAAACCAGACCCCGGCCGACTACACCGCCGCAATCGAAGAAGACACGGATGTCCCGCCGGCGGTGCTCAAAGCCACGACCGACCTCATGGGCTCGGGCAAGATCAGGCTGCTTGCCTATAACCAGCAGACCGAAGGGCCGCAAACGGCCGCCGTCAAAGACGCGGCAGCGGCCGCTGGGGTCCCGGTCGTGAACTTCAGTGAGACGCTGACGGAGGGCAACAGCTATCTGCAGTGGATGACGGACAACGTCGACAACATCGCCAAGGCCCTGGCCTAAACGCCGCCCCCGGCGGCAGGACCACCGGCGGCAGGACCACCGGCGCAGGCCCGCGGGTAGCCGCGGGCCTAAGATGGGCGGGACAGTGCTAGCAGGCCCCTGGCCGGACCCGCCGATCCGACAGCCCACCCAGAGAACGCGAGTCCCGGGCTTGCGAAGAATTCGAGGAAACCCAAGTTGACACCCGTAGTGAGCCTCCGTGGGGCCTCCCTGACGTTCGGCAAGCGGACGTTGTGGGAGGGCCTGGACCTGGACATTAATCCGGGTGAATTCTTCGCTGTGCTCGGACCTAACGGCAGTGGAAAAACTACCTTCCTCAAGGTCCTGCTGGGACTGCAGGAGCTTAGCTCCGGCTCGGCCGTGCTCGCCGGCCGGCCCGTAGAGCGGGGCAGCCGGGGGATCGGCTACGTTCCGCAGCAGAAATCCTTTGATCCCGACACACCCCTGCGCGCCCGCGACCTCGTTGGGCTGGGGGTTGACGGCCACCGGTGGGGACTGCGGCTGGGCGCGGCAAAGGTGAACCGCCGGATCGATGAGCTGCTCGAGCTGGTGGGGGCATCCGACTACGCGATGGTCCCGGTGGGCCAGCTGTCCGGCGGCGAGCAGCAGCGGCTGAGGGTGGCGCAGGCACTGGCGACCGACCCGCAGGTGCTGCTGTGCGACGAGCCACTGCTGTCCCTGGACCTCCAGCACCAGCAGGCCGTGAGTGCGCTCATCAACCGGCAGTGCCATGACCGGGACAGTGCTGTGGTTTTTGTCACGCACGAGATCAACCCGATCATGGACTATGTTGACCGGGTCCTCTACCTGGCCGGCGGACGGTTCCGGGTGGGCCCGCCAGCGGAAGTCATGACCACCGAGGTCCTCTCAGATCTCTACGACAGCCACGTCGAAGTGATCCACGCCAACGGACGGCTGATTGTGGTCGGGCTGCCGGACGGCGCCACGCATCACCACGAGGACACCCATGTGGTGGCGGGGGAGGTGGGCTAGATGGACCTGGAAAGCCTGCTGGCATCAATCTTCAACTTCGAGAACTACGGCGAATTGCTCGCGCTGGTCCAGAATTCCCTCTGGGCCGGGGCGGTCCTGGGCCTGCTCGGCGGACTAATGGGAACCTTCGTAATGAAGCGGGATCTGGCCTTCGCCGTCCACGGAATCTCAGAACTCTCCTTTGCCGGTGCCGCCTTTGCCTTGCTGATCGGGGCTGACATCATCCTGGGCTCCCTGGTGGGATCCGTTGTGGCGGCGCTGCTGCTGGGCCTGCTGGGAGTCCGGGCCCGGGACAAAAACTCGATCATCGGCGTTATTATGCCGTTCGGCCTGGGCCTGGGCATCCTTTTCCTCTCCCTGTACGAGGGCCGGGCCGCCAATAAGTTCGGGCTGCTGACCGGACAGATCGTCTCCGTCGGAACCGTCCAGCTCCAGGTGCTGGCTGTGGTTGCCGTCGTCGTTATGCTTGCCCTTGTGAGCATCTGGCGGCCGCTGACCTTCGCAAGTGTGGACCCCGACGTTGCGTCCGCGCGCGGCGTGCCCGTGCGGGCGCTTGCCCTCGGGTTTATGCTGCTGCTCGGTGTCAGCGTTGCGCTTTCCATCCAGATTGTTGGCGCCCTGCTGGTGCTGGCACTGCTGATCACACCCGCTGCTGCGGCCATGCGGTTGACGTCTTCACCCGGGCTGGTGGTAATCCTCAGCGTGGCGTTCGCCATGACCGCCACGGTCGGGGGCATTATGCTGGCCCTCGGCGGGCGGATCCCCATTAGTCCGTATGTGACGACGCTGTCGTTCCTGATCTACGTGATCTGCCGGGTAGTTGGCGGGGTCCGGGCCAAACGCGGACTGAATGGACGCGTACTGCGGGATGCCGCCGTTCCGGCGGCCTGAGCTGCCGCCGGCGCTACTTCCCAGCCTGGCGGGCAGTGCAATCCGGGCAAAGCCCGAAAATCTCGACGGTGTGTTCCACCACTGTGAAACCGTGTTCGGTTGCCGTCCGCGCGGCCCAGGCCTCGACGGCGGGGGCCTCTACTTCGACGGCCTTGCCGCAGCTGCGGCACAGCAGATGGTGGTGGTGCCCGGTGACGGCACAGCGGCGGTACACGGCTTCTCCGTCGGCGTTCCGGAGGACATCCACCAGGCCCTCATCCGAGAGGGACTGCAGGATCCGGTATGAGGTGGCAAGGGACACCGAGGCGCCGCGGTCCTGCAAAATCCTGTGCAGCTCCTGGGTGCTGACGAAGTCGGTCAGTTCGTCCAGGACGGCGCTGACCGCTAGGCGCTGCCGGGTGACACGCTGCTCCTTGGCCGGAGCCGGGGCCTGGGCAGGCACCGTAGCCCGGGCGCCATCGGCGGAGGCGCCGTGGGACATGGTGGAACTCGCTTCGGTGGAGGTCTGGATACGGTGTGATGGCAAGGTCCCAGATTACCAGCCGGGCACATGGACACCGCCGGGCCAGGACCTTAGGCTGGCCTGATGTTGCTCACGAAGTTCACCCATGCCTGCGTCCGGCTCGAGAAGGACGGCAAGGTGCTGGTGTTCGACCCCGGGACCTTCTCGGAAACAGACCGGGCCCTCGCCGGCGCGGATGCGGTGCTGATCACCCACGAACACGCCGACCACATCGATGTCGAGGCCGTCACTGCCGCACTTCTTGCCAGCGCCACCCTGCAGCTTTTCGCGCCGGCCGGGGTCGCAGCGCAACTGCGGGAAAAGGCGCCCGAGGCGGCGTTAAGGGTCCACCCGGTGGAACCCGGCGACGAGTTTGGAACGGCCGGGTTCGCCGTCCGGAGTTTCGGCGGGCAGCACGCACTGATCCATCCGCAGATTCCGGTGGTGGCCAATATCGGCTACCTCGTGGACGGGAACGTCTACCACCCGGGCGATTCCTTCATTGTGCCCGATGGTGTGGACGTCAGGACCCTGCTGGTACCGATCCACGGGCCCTGGAGCAAGGTGGGGGAGGTCATCGATTTTGTGATCGGCGTCCGGGCCCGGAAGGCCTACCCGATCCACGATGCCCTGCTCAATGAGAGCGGGCGCGGACTGGTGGAAGGGCATGTATCCCGCTTCGGAGCCAAGTACGACACCGAATACCTGCACCTCTCGACCGGTGACGCAGTGGAGGTTTAGGAAGGCGTTCAGCCTAGGACGGCCAGGCTCCGCTGGCGAAGAATTCCCGGATGGTCGCTTCATGCGGTTCGGGGTCGAGGCCCTGGGACCGCAGCCACTCCGGGCTGTAGTAGTTTCCGGCGTAGCGGTCTCCGCCGTCGCACATCAGGGACACCACGCTGCCCCGGTGTCCCTGGGCGATCATCTCTGCGATGAGTTGCCACACACCCCACAGGTTGGTTCCAGTGGAAGGGCCGGCGTGCAGGCCGGCATGGACAAGCAGGTGCCGCATCGCGGCCACCGACGCCGCGTCCGGAACCGGGATCATGTGGTCAATGACGGCCGGGACGAAGCTGGGTTCCAGCCGCGCCCGGCCGATGCCTTCGATCCGTGACGGCTGGCATTCGCCGGCCGGCGCGGCGAGCGCGGCCCTGCCGGGCACCGGCGTGCTGGCGGGCGTGCCCCGGCTTTCCAGCCACCCGGGGTAAAACGCTGAATTCTCCGGATCCACTACGGCCAGTTCGGTGTTGTGGCGGTGATACCGGAGATAGCGGCCGATGGTTGCGCTGGTGCCGCCGGTGCCGGCGCCAACCACGATCCAGCGGGGGACCGGATGCTCTTCCAAGGCGAGCTGGTCGAAGATTGACTCGGCAATGTTGTTGTTGCCCCGCCAATCCGTGGCACGCTCGGCATAGGTGAACTGGTCCATGTAGTGGCCGTTGGTCCGCCGTGCGAGTTCCGCGGCCGCCTCATAAACCTCCGAGGCGTGGTCCACCAGCAGGCAGGAACCGCCGAACTGTTCGATCAGTGCGATTTTCTCGCGGCTCGTGGTCCGGGCCATCACCGCAATGAACGGCAGCCCAAGCAGCCGGGCGAAGTAGGCTTCGGAGACTGCCGTGCTGCCGCTGGAGGCTTCAACAATCGTGGTGCCTTCGCAGATCCAGCCGTTCACCAGCCCGAACAGGAACAGCGAGCGGGCCAGCCGATGCTTAAGGCTTCCGGTCCGGTGGGTCGACTCGTCCTTGAGGTAGAGCCGGACGCCCCACTGTTCGGGCAGCGGCACCGAGTA
The DNA here is from genome assembly GCF_029960715.1 of Arthrobacter sp. AL05. NCBI lineage: Bacteria > Bacillati > Actinomycetota > Actinomycetes > Micrococcales > Micrococcaceae > Arthrobacter > Arthrobacter sp. AL05. The sequence goes on along the minus strand of NZ_JASBRC010000011.1, from coordinate 69,311 downwards.
CAAGTGTGTGTCGGCGGAGCGGTTGTTCTCTGCGTTGACTCTGCGAATGGCCTCATCGGCCCAGGCCCTGTCCTGCTCTCGCGCTGTGATCACCGCACAAGCCTACCTGCGGCGCCAGATTCCCCTGGTTAGAGTTGGGGCATGCAGACCCTTATGGACGTCGCGGCCCTACATAACCGCCTCGGCGCAGACAGCATGGAACGGCGGACCGTGTTGCTTGATGTGCGCTGGGCGCTCGGCGACCCGAACGGCCGGGAGCACTACCTCGCCGAACACCTGCCCGGGGCGGTCTTTGTGGACCTCGCCAATGAACTGGCCGGGCCCGCGGACCCGCGCCGCGGCCGCCACCCGCTTCCGAGCCGGGACCACTTCCAACGATCAGCCCGCTCCTGGGGCATCCGCACCGGCGACGTTGTGGTTGCTTATGACAACAGCGGCAACCTCGCCGCCGCCCGGCTCTGGTGGATGCTCCGCCAGGCCGGGGTCCGCGATGTCTGCCTGCTCGACGGCGGCCTGGCCGCCTGGCTCGACGCGGGCTTCGACGTCGAAAGCGGAGAACCTGCAACGGGGCAAGGCGACGTGGTGCTGACGGGGCCTGCCATGGAGGTGGTTGACGCGGGCCAGGCGGCAACGTGGGGGCAGCACGGACTGCTGCTCGATGCCCGGGCGGGGGAGAGATACCGCGGCGAATTCGAGCCGGTGGATCCGCGAGCCGGCCATATTCCGGGCGCCGTGAGCGCACCCACCACGGCCAACCTTGGAGCGGATGGTAAGTTCCTGCCCCCGGACGTGTTGCGGGAACGCTTCGCCGGTCTCGGGGCGCGCGCCGACGTGCCCATCGCGGTCTACTGCGGATCCGGCGTCACGGCGGCCCATGAAATTGCAGCCCTTGAGATCGCCGGATTTCCTGCTGCGTTGTATCCGGGCTCGTTCTCCGAGTGGTGCAACAGTGTTTCCCACCCTGTGGTGACCGGGGACGAGCCGTACGGCGGGAACAGTTCCGGGGACTCACCGCGCTAGCCATTCGTTCGTATTCCCGCCCCGGCCCGGGCTGTGGCTCTTGCCGTGGTGCCCACCCCTTGACAATCCTTGGGCCATTTAGTTAACTACTTAACGAAATGACTAACAGCGAACATCAGGACATCGTCGGCAGTGCAGTCTTCAAGCTCCACCGTGCTACGGCCCTGGTGGACCGGATAGCAGACCGCTACCTTCTGGAACATCACGGAATCGGCTACTCGGGTTTCCTGGTCCTCCTCACCCTCGGCACCTCCGGGCCCCAGGCTCAACGGCAGATCGCGGACGCCCTCGACGTCTCCCGGGCTTCCATCACGCAGCGGCTGGGACGGCTGATCGGCGACGATCTGGTCATCGTGCGACCGGACCCACGGGACGCCCGGGCAAACACGATCTCGTTGTCGCCCAAGGGAACCGCGCTGCTGGCGAGCGCGTGGCAGGGTCTCGAAACCCGTCAGGACGGAGTCGATGCGGGCGTGGATGAAGAAGCATTGGTTCAACAGCTCGACCGGATTATCGAAAATGCCCTGCGCGTCCTCCGGCCCGAAGAAGCCCGGCGGCCGGGCCGGGAGGTCCCGGCACCGGACCCGAGCGGGGGTTCGTTGTGCCGGTAGATCAGCTCGCCGCGTTAGCCGCGTGCGTAATCCTGGCCGGCCTCGGGATTTTTCAGCTTGCACTCATCTGCGGAGCTCCGCTCGGCAGGATGGCGTGGGGCGGATACCACACCGTCCTCCCGGCCAAACTCAGGATAGGGAGCGCCGTGTCCGTTGTCCTCTATGGCCTGTTTGCCTATACGGCGTTGGCAAAGGCCGGGCTCGCCCCGCCGGTGATCAACGACGACGTGACCGCGGCCGCCGCCTGGGCGCTGACGGCATACTTCGCCCTGGGCGTTGTGATGAATGGGATCTCGCGCAGTAAACCCGAACGACTCACTATGACCCCGACAGTACTGGTCCTCGCACTCCTCTACCTTGTCCTGTCGCTGAACTAGCATTTCCTTGCTGAACAGACGTCCGGGCTGCGGCGGGCGGTACCGCCGACTTCCCGCGGCGAGTGGCATAGCGGCCGCTCCCGCGGGTAGCGTCAAACTATGACACCTGGACGCCCCGTACCGCCGCCCCTTGCCAAGCCGCTTCCCGATCTGACCACGGGCACTACCGACAGCACGGACACCCTCACCCCGGGCCCGAGCCTCGCCGCCGCTTACGGCGCTACCGCCAGCGACAGCGGGTTGGTTCCCTTGACGGTTGCGCGCCGCGCGCCGAAGGACGACGACGTCGAAATCGCCATCGAGTTCTGCGGACTCTGCCATTCGGACGTCCATGCCACACGGGGCGAATGGGGAACCCAGAACTATCCGCTGGTTCCCGGCCACGAAATCGTGGGCCGGGTCAGCCGTGTCGGCTCCGCAGTCGACGAGTTCAGCCTCGGCGAGCGGGTGGGCGTCGGGTGCCTGGTTGATTCCTGCCGTGAATGCGAGAGCTGCCTTGACGGCCTGGAGCAGTACTGCGAAAACGGCATGACCGGGACCTACGGCGCGAAGGACCGCCGCAACGGGGACGCCATCACCCAGGGCGGCTACGCCACCTCTGTGGTTGTGGACCGCCGCTACGTCCTGCATATCCCGGACGGCCTTGATCCGGCTGCCGCCGCCCCGCTGCTGTGTGCAGGCATCACCACCTATTCCCCACTGCGCCACTTCGGCCTCGAGGCGGGGGACGTTGTCGGCGTCGTTGGGCTCGGCGGACTGGGTCACATGGCTGTGAAGCTCGCCAAGGCCATGGGCGCCGAAGTGAAGGTCTTCACCACCTCGGAGTCCAAGGTCGCCGCCGCCCGCGAACTCGGCGCCGATGACGTCATCCTGTCCCGCGACGAGGCCGCGATGGACGCCGCGAACCGCAGCATCGACGTCATCATCGACACCGTCGCCGCGCCGCATGACCTCAACCCTTACTTCCGGACCCTGCGCGTGAACGGCGCACTCTTCCAGCTCGGGCTGCCCTCCGAGGAGATGCCGCCGGTGAACCCGGGCGCATTGATCCGCCGCCGGATCGCCTACGCAGGCTCACTGATCGGCGGCATCGCCGAGACCCAGGAAATGCTGGACTTCTGCGCCGAGCACGGTGTCACCTCCGACATTGAGGTGGTCCGCGCCGACCAGCTTAATGCGGCCTACGACCGCATGGTGGCCGGAGACGTGAAGTACCGTTTTGTCCTGGACACCAGTACCCTCGGAACACCCTCGGAAAGGGCAGACGCATGAGCACTCTCTTCACCAGGATCATCAACGGCGAGATCCCCGGCCGCTTCGTCTGGCGCGAGGACGACGTTGTGGCGTTCCTTACGGTAGGCCCGCTCGCCGACGGACACACCCTCGTGGTGCCAACCGCGGAGGTGGACCGCTGGACCGATGCGCCCGCTGAAATGCTGGCCCGCGTGATGCAGGTGGCCCAGACGATCGGGGCAGTCCAGGTCGGGGTGTTCGACGCGGCACGCGCCGGCCTCATTGTGGCCGGCTACGAGGTCAACCACCTCCATGTCCATGTGTGGCCGTCCCGCACGATGGCGGACTTCGACTTTGGCTCGGTGGACCAGAATCCCGATCCGGCCCGGCTGGACGCCAACGCCAAAAAGCTCCGCGAAGGGCTCCGGAAAGCCGGACACTCGGCACACGTTCCGGACGCCTGAGGCGTCGCCGCTCCGAGCCGCTGGCACCGGCCTGACGGCCCCAACGGGTCGTCAGGCCGGTGCCAGCGCCTTGTTGAGCACAGCGCGGATCCGCTTTTCCGAGACGGAATAGGCTGTCCCCAGCTCGACGGCGAAGAGGCTCACCCGGAGCTCCTCGATCATCCAGCGGACCTGGGTTAACTCGGTCCCGGCCCGCCTGCCCGGCAGCAGTGCCGACGCGGCGTCGTCGTAATCGTCTTCCAGTGCCTGGACGGCGGCCATGTGCTGGGCGTCCCGCGAGACGTTCGTTGGGAGTTTCTCGAGGCGCTTCTCGATCGCCGCGAGGTAGCGCGGCAGCTGGCTGAGCTGGCTGTAGCCGGTGCGTGCCACAAAACCGGGAAACACAAGCTGCTCCAGCTGGCTCTTGATGTCGTTGAGTGCGCTGATCAGGGCCAGGCTCGTTGTGCCTTTGAGCGCCCGCTCGATCCGCCGGGTGCTGGCGAGAATCCGCTCCACGACGGCGGTAACCGTAAAGACGGTATCGATGAGGTCCGCCCGGACTTTCTCGTACAGGGCGTTGAACGATCCTTCGTCCCACGGCAGAGCGGCAGGGGTGAGCTTGTCGATGGCGGCGAGGGCGCAGTCGGCAATCAATGCCGTCACGGAGCCGTGCGGGTTTTGGCTGAACGTCAGCTTTTCCGTGTTGTTCAGGTGTTCCAGGACGTAGCGGTCCGGCGGCGGCACCCTCAGTGCGAGCAGGCGGATGACGCCGCCGCGCATGGCCTGCTCTTGTTCGGAGCTGGTCTGGAAAAGCCGGAGTGCCACCGACGCTCCCTCATCCACGAGCGCAGGGTAGCCGGTGACGGTGTGGCCCTTCACGGTGCCCCGGACCTCGCGCTGCACTGTTCCGAAGGACCAGGAGGTCAGTGCCGCCTTCTCGGCGAAACCGGTCGAGGCTGCGGCCTCCCCGGAGGCCGCAGTTGTGGACGCCGTGCCGGCAGCCTGCGCTGCCCCGGTGCCGGCCACCGTGTTCTTGGACGTGCCGTGGCCCGTAATGCCGGACCGCGGCGCCGTTGTTGCGGGCGTGGCGCCCAGCGACTCCGCGATGGCGCGGCGGGTAGCCGGTGCCAGCCGATCCTGCAGCACTGAAAGGTCCTTGCCTTCCTCCAGTACCTTTCCGCCGGAATCCACCACGCGGAAGCTGACCCGCAGGTGCGGGGGAACAGCGTCCCAGCTCCAGGAATGCGGCGGGATGACCTGGCCGCGGATCCGGCGCAGGACCAGCTCGAGGGAGGCCTCCAGCTCGTCGGCGGCCGGATCGAAGTCCGCCTCGAGGGCTGCGACGGCCTGCCGGGCGACGTCCGGTGCCGGCACGAAGTTCTTACGCACCTGCTTGGGCAGCGACTTGATCAAGGCGGTGACCAGCTCCACGCGCTGGCCCGGAATGAGCCAGCGGAACGCCGCGTCGTCCAGCTGGTTCAGGAACAGCACGGGCACCTCGGCGGTGACGCCGTCGGACGGGTTGGGCGGCGACCCGGGGGCGACGGGATGGAACTCGTAGCTCAGCGGCAGCTCAAAGCCCTTGTGCAGCAGGGTCTTCGGGTAGGCCGAGTCATCCAGGGCATCGGCGTCCTCACTGATCAGCAACGCCTGGTCGAAATCGAGCAGCGCCGGGTCCTGCTGCCGCGCGTCCTTCCACCACTTGTCGAAGTGGCGCTCGGAGACAACGTCCTTGCCGATCCGGGCGTCGTAGAACTCGAAGAGCGTCTCGTCGTCCACCAGGATGTCCCGGCGCCGCATCCGTGCCTCCAGCTCCTCGACCTCGTGCAGCAGGGCCCGGTTGCGGTGGAAGAACTTGTGGTGGGTCTGCCAGTCGCCCTCGACGAGGGCATGGCGGATGAACAGCTCCCGGCAGAGCTCGGGGTCCACCTTGCCGTAGTTGATCCGGCGGCTCGGGATGATGGGCACGCCGTACAGCGTGACCTTTTCATGGGCCATCACCGAGCCCATCTTTTTGGACCAATGCGGCTCGCTGTAGCTGCGCTTGACCAAGTCCGGCGCCACCTGCTCCACCCAGAGGGGATCGAACTTCGCGGCCACCCGCGCCCACAGTCTGCTCGTCTCCACCAGCTCAGCGGCCATCACGAAGGTGGGGGATTTCTTGAACAAGGCCGAGCCCGGGAAAATCGCGAAGCGGCTGCCGCGGGCGCCGGCGTATTCGCGCTTGCGCTCGTCAAGGATGCCAACATGGCTCAGCAGGCCCGAGAGCAGGCTGATGTGGATGCCCTCATGGTGGCCCACCGGATCGGCGAGGCGTTTGTTGTCCAGGCTGATGCCGAGCGGCCGGGCCAGCTGGCGCAGCTGGGCGAAGAGGTCCTGCCATTCGCGGACACGCAGGTAGTTGATGAACTCGGCCCGGCAGAGCCGGCGGAACGCAGTGGAGGAGAGCTCCTGCTGCTTTTCCTGGAGATAGTTCCAGAGGTTCAGGAAACCGGTGAAGTCCGAGTTCTCGTCCCGGAACCGTGCGTGTTTCTCCGCGGCGAGCTGCTGTTTGTCGGTCGGGCGCTCGCGCGGATCCTGGATGGTGAGGGCCGCGGCAAGGATCATGACCTCACGGACGCAGCCGCGCTTGCCGGATTCGACGATCATCCGGCCGAGCCTCGGGTCCACCGGCAGCTGGGCAAGCTGCTGCCCGACGGCGGTAAGCCCGCCGCTCCTCCCGGCGGTACCGGCCGGCGGCCGGCGGCCGGCGCGCTCACCCGTCTCCTCCGGCGCGCGTGCTGTGCTCAGGGCACCGAGCTCGCGGAGGAGCGAGACGCCGTCGTTGATGGCCCGGGAGTCCGGCGGCTCCACAAACGGGAAGTTTTCGACATCCTTCGGCCCGCGGGCGACTCCCATAGCGGTCATCTGCAGGATGACCGCGGCGAGGTTGGTGCGCAGGATTTCCGGATCGGTGAATGGCGGCCGGGACTGAAAGTCCTCCGCCGAGTAAAGCCGGATGGCAATGCCGTCGGAGACACGGCCGCAGCGCCCCGAACGCTGGTTTGCCGAGGCTTGGGATACCCGCTCGATCGGCAGGCGCTGGACCTTGGTGCGGTGCGAATAGCGGGAAATGCGGGCGGTGCCGGTATCGATGACGTATTTGATGCCGGGGACGGTCAGGGAGGTCTCGGCAACGTTGGTGGCCAGCACAATCCGGCGCTTGGCCCCGGGGTGGAAGACCTTGTGCTGTTCCTGCAGGCTCAGCCGGGCGAAGAGCGGGAGCACCTCGGTTCCGGCGAGCTTCCGGTTGGACTGGATCCTGCCGTTGAGGGCCTCGGCGGCGTCGCGGATTTCACGCTCGCCGGAGAAAAAGATGAGGATGTCGCCGGGCGCTTCCTGCGCGAGTTCGTCGACGGCGTCGCAGACGGCGTCCAGCGGGTCACGGTCCTCTTCCAGTTCATCGTCGGAGGCCCCGTCCGCGTCATCGCCGGTGGCTCCGCCGGCCGGCTGGGAGAGCGGCCGGTAGCGGATTTCGACCGGGAACGTCCGACCGGAGACCTCGATGATCGGCGCCGGTACGTCCTCGCTGCCGAAGTGCTTTGCGAAGCGCTGCGGGTCGATGGTGGCCGAGGTGATGATGATCTTCAGATCCGGCCGCTGCGGCAGGATCCGCTTGAGGTAGCCGAGGATGAAGTCGATGTTCAGGCTGCGCTCGTGGGCTTCATCGATAATAATGGCGTTGTATTTCCGCAGCAGCTTGTCGCGCCGGATCTCCGCCAGCAGAATGCCGTCGGTCATAAGCTTGACCTTGGTGTTGCGGCCGACCTCGCCCGTGAACCGGACCTGGAAGCCGACCTCCTGGCCGATCTCCACGCCGAGTTCCTCCGCGATGCGTTCGGCCACGGTGCGGGCCGCGAGCCGCCGCGGCTGGGTGTGACCGATCAGGCCGTTCTCGCCCAGGCCAAGCTCCAGGCACATCTTGGGAATCTGGGTCGTCTTACCTGAGCCGGTCTCGCCGGCAATGATGGTCACCTGGTTGGCCGCAATGGCCGCCATCAGGTCCTCGCGGCGCTCGGAAACGGGCAGCTCGGCGGGGTAGGAAATATGAAAAGTCATGGCTTCAGACAGTCTACTGGGAACTGTCGGGCCAGCGCCGCCAGTGCCGTCCGCGCGAAGAAACTAAGCGTGCTGAGGAATATGTCGGTGCCTGATGGTCTTGGCGTAACTATGACTACTATCGCAATCATTGGAGCAGGATCCGGACTCGGCAAGGCGGTCGCGCGGCGTTTTGGCGCGGAAGGCTTCGCCGTCGCGCTGATTTCCCGTCACCAGGGAAACGTTGATGCCCTGGCCGCGGAGCTTGCCGGCGACGGCATCGAAGCCCGGGGCTTCGCCGCAGATGTCCGTAATCCCGAATCGATCACGAAGGCACTGGAACGCGCCACCGAGGCACTCGGCCCGATTGAGGTCCTGCAGTACAGTCCGCTGCCGCAAAAAGACTTTATGCGACCGGTGCTTGAGACGACCCCGGCGGACCTTGTGGGTCCGGTGGAATTCTCCATCTACGGTCCGGTCGCGGCAGTGCACCAGGTCCTTCCCGGAATGCGCTTCTTGGGCAAGGACAAGGGGACGATCCTTTTTGTCAACGGCGGTTCGGCCGTGAAGCCGGGACGCAATGTCACGGGTACCTCGGTCGCCTTTGCGGGGCAGGCGGCCTACGCCCAGCTGCTCAACGAAGTCCTGGGCGAGGAAGGCATCCAGGTGTCGCAACTCATTATCGGCGGGCGCATCATCGAAGGGGACCCGGAGAAGGACCCGGCAGTGCTTGCCGGCCATTTGTGGGAGCTGCACAGCAAGCGTGACCGGTTCCGCCTCCAGATCAGTGCCGATTAGGAGGTCAGGCCACGGGCTCGACCGTCGCAAAAGAGTGTTTTCGAATGGAACCGGTATTGGCCGGGGTAAGGACGTTTGCAGATGAGTACTAAAACTTGGTTCATTACCGGATCGTCCCGCGGATTCGGGCGGGAATGGGCTCTCGCGGCGCTCGGGCGCGGTGATAACGTCGCGGCTACGGCGCGCGATACGAAGGCACTTGCGGACCTTTCCGCCGAGTTTGGCAACCAGGTCCTGCCGATCCGGCTTGATGTGACTGACCGGGAAGCGGTCTTTGGGGCTGTGGCCAAGGCACAGCAGCACTTCGGCCGGCTCGACGTTGTGGTTAATAACGCCGGCTACGGCCAGTTCGGGACGGTCGAGGAACTTAGCGAGTCAGAGGCCCGGGACCAGATAGAGACGAATCTTTTTGGTGCGCTGTGGGTAACCCAGGCTGCGTTGCCGTTCCTGCGGAGCCAGGGCAGCGGCCACATCCTGCAGGTGTCCTCCGTGGGCGGCGTCTCGGCATTCCCCACTGTGGGCATCTACCACGCCTCCAAGTGGGCGCTGGAGGGTCTGAGCCAGTCGCTTGCGCAGGAAGTGGAAGGCTTCGGCATCAAAGTGACATTGATCGAGCCAGGCGGCTTCGCTACGGATTGGGGCGGCAGCTCGGCGCGCCACTCCAACGCCCTGCCGGCCTACGACGCGGTGCGGGAGCAGGCTGCCAATCGGCCCAGCCGCCGCGGAACGCCGGGAGACCCCGTGGCTACGAGGGATGCCATCCTGACGCTGGTGGACTCTGAGGCACCCCCGTTGCGCATCTTCTTCGGCGAGGCGCCGCTGGGGATCGTGACGGCCGATTATGAAGCGCGGCTGGCTGCCTGGAACGAATGGCAACCACTCTCCGTAGCCGCCCACGGCGGACGGAGCTAATAAAAGGAGGCCCCGCTGCCGGTCCGTGGACCGGCAGCGGGGCCTCCTTTCGTCCGGCTCAGAAGATCCGAAGGGTATGGCTGACGCTGGGCAGGTCCCGTGCGGACCAGGAGTCGTCCGAACGGACCGGCGGGTTGTGGCCCGGCCCGTCCCTGCGCAGTGCGGAGACGGTGGCGCCGATGCCAACGACGGTTAGGATAACGACGGTGATTCCGACGAGTTCCATAGCTCCATGGTTCGCCGGTCCGGGGGTCAAACAAAGTGGCAGAAACGCCTATAAAGACATAATTTCTGCCATGCTTGCTTGATGATCAACTCAGTGGCGATGATCGTGGTGCCGCGCTTTTCAATCTTCGAATTCGCGACGGCCTTCGAAGTGTTTGGCGTCGATCGCTCGGAGCGCGGAACCGGCGTGCCGGTTTTTGATTTTCGGGTCTGCACTCCGGTACCCGGCGATGTCCCGATGAAGTCAGGACTGTCCATGCGGATAGATTTCGGGCTCGACGCCGCGGCGGACGCGGACCTCGTGATCATGACCCCCTACGACCGGGACGGGGACCTTCCCGAGCCCGTCCTTGAGGCGCTCCGTGCCGCGCACGCCCGCGGTGCCTGGGTGATGTCCATCTGTTCCGGGGCTTTTGCGCTGGCCCGGGCTGGACTGCTGGACGGCCGCCGCTGCACCACCCACTGGCACTTTTCCCGGGAGCTCGCCGGACAGTACCCTGCAGTTTTGGTCGACGAGGACGTCCTTTACGTCGAAGACGGCCGAATCATCACGAGTGCCGGCACGGCCGCAGGTATCGACGCCTGCCTGCATTTGGTCCGGGTGGAATTTGGGGCCGCCGTCGCAGCGGCCATCGCCCGGGACATGGTGGTGCCGCCGCACCGGGACGGGGGCCAGGTCCAATTCATCGACCGGCCAATACCGGCCTGCGGCTCCGCGCCCATGGAGGAATTGCTGCAATGGATGCTCCGCCATCTGGGGGAGGAGCATCCGGTCAATGAACTTGCCGCCCGCGTCCATATGTCACCCCGGACGTTCGCCCGTCGGTTTCGTTCCGAAACGGGCGCCACCCCTGCTGCCTGGCTCAATTCCCAGCGTGTACTCCGCGCCCAGGAGCTGTTGGAGACCACTGACCTCACAATTGACGAGATCGCCCGCGCCTCAGGTTTCGGCCATTCGGTGCTGTTGCGGCACCACTTCGCCAAGGTGCTTGACACCAGCCCGCGGTCCTACCGCCGTACTTTCCGCGGACACCTGTCGACTGCTGTCTAACGGACCCGCTGAGTCATCGAAGCGGCGCGGTCACCCCGCCCGACGTTGGCTCCGCCGCAGCTTTGGCCGTTTCCACGAGGTCCCGCCACGGTCCGGTGACGGCGTTCTCCGGCAGGATGGCGCGCCGCTGTCCGGCCCGGATGTTGTACAGGAACCGGTCGGGCTGCCCCCCGTCGGCTCCCCGGGCCGCAGCCGGGACCGTGTCCCAGGGGCAGGCCTCGATCAGCGGTTGCCAGAGATCCGTATCCTCCGGCGGCGCGGGTTGCACGGTCCACGTCCGCTTTATGCCGGCAATGCCACCGCTGCGCTGGACAGTAATCTTCACTAGGCACCGGCTTGAATCGAAAACGGGTTTGGTAGGACGGCCATTTGCATGGACCTCGAATTTTTAGGGCGGTGACGTTCACGGGATCCGGAGCGGGACCGGGAAGTCTACCGCCGGACGCCAGTGAACTTTACCTTCACAGTTTCCCACGCGGAGAGCACGGCGTCATGCTCTTTGGATTCGGCTCCGAAAAGCTCCCCGGCCGAGGCCGCAGTGGCCTTGGCGAATGCGCCGAAGGTGGCATCCGGAGCCAGGGTGCCGCCCGTCAGCGTTTCGTACCAGATCCGTCCCGGCGCCTCCCAGGCGTTGCCGCCCAGCGCCGCCGCCACGAGGTAGAACGCCCGGTTGGGGATGCCGGAGTTGATGTGCACGCCGCCGTTGTCGGCACTGGTGCGCACATAGCCTTCCATCGAGCCCGGCTGCGGGTCCTTGCCGAGAACGTCGTCGTCATACGCAGTGCCGGGGTCTTTGAGGGAACGCAGGGCGGCCCCCTGGACCTTGTCCGTAAAGAGGCCCTCGCCGATCAGCCAGCTGGCCTCCGCCGTCGTCTGCTTCCCGAGAAACTGCTCAACCAGGGCGCCGAAGACATCTGACATTGATTCGTTCAGTGCGCCTGCCTGGTTGCGGTAAACCAAGCCGGCCGAGTACTGCGTGACGCCATGGGCGAGTTCGTGGCCGATCACACTCAGGGACTTTGTGAACCGCTCGAAAACCTCGCCGTCGCCGTCGCCGAAGACCATCTGCCGGCCGTCCCAGAAGGCGTTGTCGTACAGGCGGCCATAGTGAACCGTGGCATCAAGGTGAAGTCCATTGCCGTCGATGGAGTTCCGGCCGAAGGCCTCGGCGTAGAGCCGGTGGGTGTGGCCCAGACCGTCGTAGGCCTCGTTGGCTGCGGGGTCGTTGACGGGTGGCTCACCCTCCTTGCGGACCATGCTGCCGGGGAGTTGCTCGGCTGATTTGGCGTCATAGACTGTCCGTTCCGGTGGGGACGGCCTAAGTTCGCGCAGGGCGGGATGGCTGCCTGGCCCGGGTGTGGCACGGGAAGCCTGAAACCCCGGGACGTGCAGCAGGGCTTCCTTGGCTGCACGCGCTACCGCGGAGTGTTCGGGTCCGTGCTGGGCTGCCAGGCGGCGGAGCAAATACGGAGGAATGATGGTGCAGTACATGTGAGACCCCTTTGCGCTTCGGCGGGATCCGGTAGTGGTGCGGTGGCCGCACCCGGGCAGGCCACCGCCTCCAGCCACCAGGCCGAGACCCCGCTGCCGATGCACCCAGCCTACGAGCGGGCACCGACAAATGGCAGGGTGGCGCGCCTTGAATGGCCCGTCCGCCTGCCCGTTGCGTCGAGATGCAAAGAACCCCGCCGTTTCAATGAAACGGCGGGGTTCTTGTTTGTGCCCTCGATTGGAATCGAACCAACGACCTTCTGCTCCGGAGGCAGACGCTCTATCCCCTGAGCTACGAGGGCAGTCAGGGTTCCTGCCGTTACCGGCGGGACGTCCTAGAGCTTAGCAGGAAGGGGGCCTCCAAGGGAAAATCGACGCGCTCAGTAGCCGGAGAAGGAGTCCACGTGGATCCTCCGAGCCCCGGACCGGCGGGCAGCGGCGCTGAGTGAGCGGACACTCGCCGGCGAGCCCGACACGTAGACATCCCGGTCCGCGACGTCGGGAACAAGATCTTTCAGCGAGGCACCATCGATCCGGACGGCGCCCGCGTCCTGCATAAACGCCGGCGGGGCGGACCCGTCGGCCAGGCGGGCGATAACCCGGACGCCGGTGCGTTCGAGCTCATCGGCGTAGGCGAGTTCGGCGGCACTCACGGCGAGGTACAGCAGGACCACGTCCCGCGCACCGGCGGAAGCCCCGGTCAGCTGGGCCAGATACGGGGTGATGCCGATACCGGCCGCGATCAGCAGCACCGGCGCTCCGGCCGCCCGCGGCAGCACAAAGTCGCCGCCGATGCTGGTGGCCGTCAGTTCTTGGCCGGGTTCCAGGGCCAGGAGCGACTGTTTTGCCGTGGAGAGCTGACCGCCCGTCCCGACCCCGATCGTCAGCGCGGTCGAGTCCGGCGGATTGGTCAGGCTGAAGACCCGCCGCCGGCCTTTGTGGTCGGCCTTCGAATGCGGCAGGTTCAGTTCGATGTACTGTCCCGGGGTGAAGCGGAGCGGGCGCTCCGGCTGGAAGCTGAATTCCGTCGTCGTCGGGGTCAACGGACGCGAGCCCCGGAAGCGGAGCAGCACACGGCCGCGCTGGCCGGCGGCAAAAGCGAGGGCGTTCCCTGCCAGCAGCGCCAGTTCGGGGGAATTGGCCACGAAGCCCAGGTTGTACGGGACGGCGAACAGCAGCCCGACGACGGCGGCCAGCGCCAGCTGCTGCCACCGCCGCGGCGGCAGGGTGAGCGGCTCGGTGAGCATAAAACCGACGAAGAACAGCACCGGGCGCTGTGCCAGGGTCTGCCACAGCGCCTCGCCCGGCAGCATCCCGGTGCGCAGCAGTTCCACGGCTGCAACTGACACTGCAACCAGCGTGAACACGGACGCCATCAGCAGCTTCCGGACCCGGTAGAGCACCAGCAGGACCCCGGGCAGCATCAGCCAGAGCATTGCCGGGGTGGCGGCCCACCAGGTGGCGATGTTGAGTCCGGTCAGCCCGGTGAGGAACGCCCCCGCCGCCGCCGGGTTGAAAAGGTGGCGGCCGCGCCAGGCCAGCGCGTATTTAGATACCGAGGCCAGCACGCAGGCGAGGGCGACACCGGCCAGATCCAGGTACTGCAGCCCGGCCGAGAACTGCGTCGGCCAGAACAGGAAGTACAGCAGCAGCCCGGTAATCAGCGCCGACTCGGAGTGCGGCCGCACATGGAACACTGCTGCGAGGCCCCGGTTGGAGGCATAGCTCAAGCCCAGGCAGAGGACCAGGTGGGCGGTCATCTCCGGGAGCCCGAACGTCAGCCAGCCGAGCACATCGAGCAACAGGCTGTAGCCGGCCAGCACGGCCAGGACCCACAGGACCAGCCGGTACATCGTAAACCGGCCCAGGGCTGCGTCCAGCCGTGAGCTGAGAGGTGTCGGGATTGTGGTGGTCATGGGAACAGCACCCCTTCAAAATCGGCTGAGTACTCGGCGTGGCCGTCCGAGTGGACCGTCAGCCAGGCGACGTCGAATGTCTCCTGCAAACGGGATCCCTCGACGAAAAACAGCGCAGTTGCCAGTGCATCGGCGACCATGGCCGTCGCAGCCATGGCCCAGCTGGCAACGACGGTGCGCACCGGCACCCCGGTGGTTCCGTCCAGCACGTGGTGCAGTCCGTCGCCCCAGGCCCGCCGGTTTGCAGCGGACCCGCAAAGTGCGCCGGATCCCAGACGCACGATGCCGATGGCCCGGTCAGGATCATAAGGATGCTCAAGGCCCACATCCACACCCAGGGCGCCGGCATTGAGCAAATCACCGCCGGCATCGATGAAATGTTCCTCGATCCCGGCGTCGCGAAGTACTGCGGACATCAGGTCCGCCAGCTGGCCTTTGCCGGCGGCCCCGACGTCGATCACCACCGGGGCGCTGATGGTCAACACCCTTCCCTGCCAGTTCAGCACCTCGTCCCAAACCGGGGCAGGCAAGGGCACCCCGACCGGGCGCAGGGAGTACCCGGCGTTATAGCCGAGCTGTTCGAGGCTGGCGCCGATGAGCGGTGTCATGGCACCGCCGGTGAGCGTATACAGCGTCTGATAGAGCGGCCCCAGGGTGGCTGCCTCGGCCGGCAGGACGTAGCGGCCCGGCCGCCTCGCCGCGGCAGAGATCAGGGAGTCCGGCCGGAACCGGGACCAGGCGCTGTCGTAGTCCGAGAGGGTGGCGAGCAGCCGGCGGCGGAGCGCGTCCGGAAGCGGTGCGGGTGTTGAGATCTCCCAACGGGTACCGATTCCTTCGAAACGGAAACCGGTCCAGCCCGGATGCGCCACGTTTCCTCCTGCCGGCTGCTGGCTATGACTTGCTGGTCATGACGCGGCCTCGGCCTTGATCTTCTCGACAGCCTGGTTGAAGCCGCCGCTGGTCAGCGAGGAGCCCGCCACTTTGCTGACCTTGATCTCGTCGAGCCTTTTGCCGGAAATCTGGGCCTTGATGCCACTGGCGAATTCGCCCTGGAACTTCTTGGTGTTGGGGTTGGATGGGTGGGGGGTGATCTGGACATCGGATACTGCACCGGCGGCCAGTGTCAGTGTCACGCCGACGGTCTCGGTGCCGTTGGGCGAGACATAGCTGCCGTCGGCGCTGTACGTGCCGTCCCTGTAGGCGGCGGTGCCTGCCGCGGCGGACGGTGCGGTCCCGGTCGCGGCGGTTCCGGCGGCCTGTCCGGGTGCGCAGCCCGCCGCGGAGCCCACCAGGGAGAGTCCGGCGATGCCAACGAAGACGCTTTTCCGGAACGAGGTGGTCATACGGCTGCTCATTTCTGTAGCGACGATCGGAGGCGGTGGTGACGGAAGGCTGCGTGCATTGATCGGCGCCCGCCGCCGTTACCCCATAACAACGTATATTTCAGCGTAGTGGTTCATCCCGCGATCCGGGCCGGTCCAACAGTCGCCAAATTCCCGTCACACCACCGCCCCGGTAGGCTGGAACCGTGACCCCTGAAGAACTCTCCCTCGCCATATCCGCCTGCCTGAAAGACGCCGTCGCCGCCGGTGAAATCGGCCTTTCCGCATCCGACGTCCCGGATGAGGTGCGCGTTGAGCGTCCGAAGAACCGGGACCACGGCGACTGGGCCACCAACATTGCCCTACAGCTGGCCAAGGCCGCGGGCACCAACCCGAGGGAGTTTGCTTCCCTGCTCAGTGCCCGGCTGACGTCCATTGCCGGGGTGTCCGCCGTCGAGATCGCCGGGCCGGGGTTCCTGAACATCACCGTGGATGCCGGCGCTGCCGGCGCCCTGGCCAAGGCCATCGTCGAAGCTGGAGCCGGTTACGGCACCAATACCGCGCTCGCCGGCCACACGATCAACATGGAATTCGTTTCCGCGAACCCCACCGGCCCGCTGCATATCGGCCATACCCGGTGGGCCGCGCTGGGCGATGCAATCGCCCGCGTCCTCCGGGCCTCCGGCGCCGATGTCACGGCCGAGTACTACGTCAACGATGCCGGCTCGCAGATGAACGTCTTTGCCGATTCAGTGCTTTCCCGGCTTCGCGGCCGCGGAGTGCCCGAAGGCGGCTACCCGGGCGAGTACATCGCGGATCTGGGCCATGAGGTACTGACCCGCCATCCGGACATCCGCGAGCTGACCGACGTCGCCGCCCTGCCGGTGATCCGGGGCGCGGCGTACAAGGCCCAGCTGAAGGACATTCAGCGGACCCTGGCCGATTTTGGGGTCGACTTCGATGTCTACTTTTCCGAACAGGAACTCCACGACGCCGGCGCCATTGGGGACGCCGTAGCGCGGCTCCGGGAACAAGGACACGTCTACGACGACGGCGGCGCGGTCTGGCTGCGCACCACCGACTTCGGTGATGACAAGGACCGCGTGATGATCCGCGCGAACGGCGAACCCACCTACTTCGCCGCCGACGCCGCTTACTACCTGTCCAAAAAGGACCGCGGCTACACCGAGAAGATCTACCTGCTCGGTGCCGACCACCACGGCTACATCAACCGGCTCAAGGCCATTGCTGCCGCTGCCGGGGACGATCCGGAGGTCAACATCGAGGTCCTGATCGGCCAGCTGGTCTCGGTCAACGGCGCCAAGCTCTCCAAACGCGCCGGGAACATCATCGAGCTCAAGGACCTCATCTCCTGGCTGGGCAAGGACGCGGTCCGTTACTCGCTGGCGCGCTTCCCTGCTGACTCACCACTGACCCTGGACCCGGAACTGCTGAAGAAACACAGCAATGAGAACCCGGTGTTCTATGTCCAGTACGCGCACGCCCGGTCCTGCGGTACGGCCCGCAATGCCGTCGCCGCCGGAGTGGACCGCAGCGCTTTCGAGGCGTCCCTGCTGGAACACGCCACCGAAAATGAGCTGCTCTCCTACCTCGGCAGTTACCCTTCGATTGTGGCCAGGGCCGCTGAACTGCGCGAGCCGCACCGCGTGGCGCGCCACCTGGAAGTCATCGCCGGCGCCTACCACCGGTGGTATGACGCCTGCCGTGTGGCGCCCCAGGGCGACGAACCGATCACCGACCTTAACCGCACCCGGCTGTGGCTCAACGACGCCACCAGCCAGGTGCTGGCCAACGGACTGGAACTGCTGGGCGTCTCGGCGCCGGAACGGATGTAACCGTTATGACCACCAACCCTTCCATCACCTCCGGTGCGGCCTCCCCGCTCGCGCCGGACTGGCTGGCCGTCCCCGCGGACCTCAACGCCCTGCACAAGCCGTTGTGGGCCGGCGGGGTGGCCCGCAATAACAGCGGGGAGCTGACCATAGACGGGCTGGCCGTCAGCGAACTGCAGCGCGAGTTCGGTACTCCGCTGTTTGTGTTGAGCGAGAGCGACTTCCGGGCCCGGGCCAGGGCTTTTTCCGATGCTTTTAATAACGCTTTCGCCGACATCTGCGGGGGAGTGGACGTCTACTACGCGGGCAAGTCCTTCCTGTGCACCGCGGTGGTCCGCTGGGTGGAGGAGGAGGGGCTGCGCTTGGACACGGCCTCCGGCGGCGAACTCGCCGTCGCGGCCCGCGCCGGGATCCCCGGCGCGGACGTCGCGCTGCACGGCAACAACAAGTCCGACGCCGAGATCCACCGTGCCCTGGACATGAAACTGGGCCGGATCGTCATCGACAGCCTGGCCGAGCTGGACCGCGTAGCGAAGATCGCAGACGCCCGCGGCGAAACGGCGAAGGTGATGCTGCGGCTGACCCCGGGCGTGCACGCCCACACCCACGAATTCATCGCCACCGCCCACGAGGACCAGAAGTTCGGTCTTTCCATGGCCGGGGATTCCACCGAACTGGCCGGGCTGTCCGCGGCCGAGGAAGCCGTGGCTGCGGCTTCGGGCTACCCGGGCATTGAACTTCTGGGCCTGCACTGCCACATTGGTTCGCAGATCTTCGAGCCGGACGGATTTGCCCTTGCCGCGGAGAAGCTGCTCGACTTCCTTGCCGCGATGCAGGAAAAGTACTCGATAGTGCTGCCCGAGCTCGACCTTGGCGGCGGCTACGGTATCGCGTACACGCCTGTGGATACGCCGCGGCCGGCCGCCGAGATCGCGCAGGCGATGGCCGCCGTCGTCCGTTCCAAATGCGAGCAGCTGGGCATTACGGCCCCGAGGATTTCGATCGAACCTGGCCGTGCGATCGTTGGCAGCACCACCTTCACCTTGTATGAAGTAGGCACCCTAAAGACGGTCCGGGTGGATGCGCCGGCCGCCCGCACCGACGTTTCCGGTGCACCGGGCGAAAACTCAGGGAAAAACGTTACGTACCCGCGACGGTATGTGTCGGTGGACGGCGGGATGAGCGACAACCCCCGCCCGGTGCTTTACGACGCGGATTACTCGGCAATCCTGGCCTCGCGGGCCACCGCCGCGGCTCCGCAACTGTCCCGCGTGGTGGGCAAACATTGCGAGAGTGGCGACATAGTTGTTAGAGATGTATACCTGCCCGAGGACGTGGCAGCCGGTGATCTGCTCGCTGTACCGGGGACCGGCGCCTACTGCTGGGCCCTGTCCAGCAACTACAACTATCTGGCCCGGCCGGGCGTTGTCGCTGTGTGCGACGGATCTGCCCGGCTCATTGTCCGCGGGGAAACCGAAGAAGATCTGCTGAACCGCGACATGGGAGTCTGAATGACTGAATTGCGAACCCTGAAAGTAGCCCTCCTGGGCTGTGGCAATGTTGGGGCCCAGGTTGCGCGGATTCTCCTTGACGACGCCGACATGCTGGCCTCGCGTTCCGGTGCCCGCCTGGAACTCGTTGGTATTGCCGTGCGCAACACCGACGCACCACGGGATGTTGAACTTCCCCGGGAACTCTTTACCACCGACGCCGGCGCTCTGGTTAAGGACGCCGACCTGGTGATCGAGCTGATGGGCGGCATCGAGCCGGCGCGCAGCCTGATCCTGGCTGCCATGCGGAACGGCGCTTGCGTCGTCACCGGCAACAAGGCACTCGTTGCCAAGGACGGCCCGACGCTTCACGAGGAAGCGGATAAAGCCGGCGTCCAGCTGTCCTATGAGGCCGCCGTCGCCGGCGCCATTCCCATCCTGCGTCCGATCCGGGACAGCCTTTCCGGCGACCGGATCACCCGCGTGCTCGGCATCGTTAACGGCACCACCAACTTCATCCTGGACCAGATGGATTCGACCGGGGCGCAATTCGCCGATGCCCTGGCCGAGGCCCAGCGCCTGGGCTATGCGGAGGCCGACCCCACCGCCGACGTTGAAGGCCACGACGCCGCCTCCAAGGCCGCGATCCTGGCTTCGCTGTCCTTCCACACGAGGTTTTCCCTCGATGATGTGTACTGCGAGGGCATCAGCTCCGTCACCGCCGCCGACATCGCCGCGGCGAAGGACGCCGGTTTTGTCATCAAGCTGCTCGCGATCGCCGAAAAGTTGACGGCCGCAGGCGGGGAAACCGGCACGGAAACCGACGCCGCAGGAACCACCGGTGTCTCGGTTCGGGTCCACCCGACGCTGCTGCCGCGCGAACACCCGCTGGCAGCAGTACGCGGTGCATTCAACGCCGTTTTTATCGAGGCCGAAAACGCCGGCGAGCTGATGTTCTACGGGCAAGGTGCCGGCGGCAAGCCCACGGCCTCCGCAGTTATGGGGGACCTTGTCTCGGCAGCCCGCAGCATCGTCCTGGGCGGCCCGGGCAGGGCCGAGACCACCACGGGGAAGGTATCGGCGCTTCCCATCACTGCCGCTGCCACCAGCTACTACATCGGCCTGGACGTCGCGGACCAGCCCGGTGTGCTGGCCAAGATCGCCCGGCTTTTCGCCGACCACGGCGTCTCCATTGAAATCATGCGGCAGACCACTCATCGCGATGCTGATTCCAACATCGAGTCGGCGGAACTCCGGATCGTCACCCACCGCGCAAGCGAGGCCGCATTGGCGGCCACCGTCGAGGCCGCCAAGGGCCTGGACGTTATCAATTCCGTTACATCCGTCCTTCGGGTAGAAGGAGTCTAAGTGGCTCACCAATGGCGCGGCGTTATCCGCGAGTACGCTGAACGTCTTCCGGTCACCGAGGCAACCGAGGTGATTACCCTGGGGGAGGGCGGCACTCCGCTCGTTTACGCCCAGCAGCTTTCTGCGCTCACAGGCTGCGAGGTCTACCTCAAGGTCGAAGGCATGAACCCAACCGGTTCGTTTAAGGACCGCGGCATGACGATGGCCATGACGGCCGCGGTGGCCGCCGGCGCCAAGGCCGTTGTGTGTGCCTCCACAGGCAACACCTCCGCGTCCGCCGCCGCTTATGCGACCGCGGCCGGGCTGAAATGCGTTGTGCTGGTGCCGGAAGGCAAGATCTCCATGGGCAAGCTCAGCCAGGCGATCGCCCACGGCGCAACCCTGTTGCAGGTCGACGGAAACTTCGACAACTGCCTCGACATCGCCCGCAAACTGGGGGAGTCCTACCCGGTTTTCCTGGTCAATTCGGTCAACCCGGCCCGGATCGAGGGCCAGAAAACCGGCGCCTTCGAGGTGGTTGACTGGCTCGGGGACGCTCCCGACTTCCATGTGCTCCCGGTGGGCAACGCCGGCAACATCACCGCGTATTGGAAGGGCTACAAAGAGTACTGCTCGCCGTTTGAATCCACCACCGCCGGCACACTCGCCGCCGTTTCCACCAGGACCCCGGTGATGTGGGGCTTCCAGGCAGCCGGCGCGGCACCCTTTGTCGCGGGCCATCCGATCACCGAGCCCGACACGATTGCGACAGCCATCCGGATCGGCAACCCCGCCTCCTGGGACAGTGCCATTGCGGCGCGCGACGAGTCCGGCGGCGTGATCGAAGCCGTGTCCGATGCGGAAATTCTGGCAGCCCACCGCTGGCTCTCCGCCCGTGAGGGTGTATTTGTGGAACCCGGCTCGGCTGCGGGCGTCGCCGGGCTGATCAAGAAGCACACCGCCGGCGAGGTGCCGGTTGGCAAGACAATTGTCATCACCGTAACCGGCCACGGCCTCAAGGATCCGCAGTGGGCGCTCCGCGCGGAGGACGGCAGCGAAGTGCAGCCCGTCAAGGTCGCCAACGACGTCGTCACCGTAGCCACAGCCCTCGGACTGGAAGAAAAATAGCCGTGGAAACCACCCTCACCGTCCCGGCAGAGTCCGCCGCCGACGCCCCGGAGATACCGGCCGGGCAGCTCGTGACGGTCCGGGTGCCGGCCACCAGTGCGAACCTTGGCCCCGGCTTCGACAGCCTGGGTTTGGCGCTGTCCCTGTTCGACACCCTGTCGGTGGAAACCCTGGACAGCGGCGAGCTGGAATTTGAGCTCAGCGGAGAAGGGGCGGAATCCCTGCCCCGTGATGCCAGCCATCTGGTGGTGAAGGCAATCACGGAGGCCCTGCACCGCCTGGGGTTCCGGCACGGCGGGCTTCGGATCACGGCAGACAATGTCAACCCGCACGGCCGCGGTTTGGGCTCCTCAGCGTCAGCCGTGGTCGCCGCCGTCACCGCCGCCAATGCGCTGGTTCCCGAAGCATCGCGCCGGGGCAAGGACTGGGTCCTGCAGCTCACCAGTGAGATGGAAGGCCACCCGGACAACGTCGCACCCGCAATTTTCGGCGGACTGGCGCTCTCATGGCAGGACAGTGACCAGTACAGCAGCACGTGCGCGGCCGTCGCTGCGGCGGTTGTTCCGGTGGTCGCCGTGCCGGACTTTGAACTATCCACCGAGACGGCGCGTGCCCTGCTGCCGGCCTCGGTGGGCCACCACGCCGCGGCGATGAATTCCGGACGTGCGGCCCTGCTGATCCACGCGCTGACGCAAAAACCGGAGTTCCTCCTTGCCGGCACCGAGGACTACCTGCACCAGAGCTATCGTGCCGAGGCCATGCGGCCCAGCGCCGACTTGATCGCGGCTTTGCGGCGGGCTGGCTTTGCGGCCGCCGTGTCCGGGGCCGGGCCCACGGTGCTGGTCCTGGCCAATGGGGTGCGGCAGGCAGAGGCTGCCGTCGCGTTCATCAACGCTTTTACGGCTGGCAACACGCCGGACGTCGGCTGGCGCGTGATGAAGCTGGCTGTGGACGTCGAAGGTGCTAAAGTGGAAGTGCACCGGCGGTAATCACGCAGGCGGTAATTCAGTTACTGTTCAAAAGACCGCGATGTTGGCCTTGTTGCCTCTCTCATCTTTCACTGCGAAATATTGCCCGGTGCCGCCTGCTTTTGGTCTGACGCAGGAATCCGCAGAAAATATCCCTGCACCCCTGAAGAGTCAGCCCGCCGTTTCTCATTTCTTTGGAACGCGCCAGGCGATGCAGTATCTGGCCGTGCTGGCCAATTTCCATCCGGCAAGGCCGAAATCCCGGCTGCAAATCTGAACTGCAGCCCAGATCAAATCATCGCGTCCAGCTCCTAGCCTGGCCGCCGTCGAGGGGGAAGGATCCTTCGTGACCGAAACCACTGAGCTGTCTTCAGCTGTGGAAACATCATCTTCTGCTGCCGGATCGTCAACGGCCGCACCCGCCAAGAGCAGTGGCCTTGCAGGCCTCAAGCTCGCCCAGTTGCAGGCTCTCGCCAGCCAGCTGGGGATTTCCGGCGGTTCCCGGATGCGGAAGGGCGATCTTGTCTCTGCAATTTCGGCTCACCGCGCCGGTACCCCGGTGTCCAAGGCGCCGGCCCGCGGCGCTGAAACGGTGAACGGCAACGGCAGCGCCCCACAGGCAGCGGCGCCGGTCGCTGCTCCGGCTGCCGCCGTCGAATCCGAGGCTCCGGTCCAGGAAAATCCGCGTGCCCGGGGACGTGGCCGCAGCCGCCGCGCCGGCAGCGACGGCGTCATCACTGCTACTGCCACCGAGGCCCCCGCCCAGGCCGCTCCCGCAGCGGAGGCTCCGGCAGCTGCCGAATCCAACGCCGTCGAGTCCGGCTCGGTTGCTGCCTCGGAAGGCGCCGACCGTGCCCGCCAGCCGCGGACCCGCAACCGCCGCCGCGGCGAAGCTGCTGCCCAGGCACCCGAGCAGGCTGCAGCCCAGTCCGCACCCGTCGTCGAGGCCCCCGCCGAGCAGCGCCAGGCAGACCAGGGCAGTGAAGACGGCCAGCGCCGGGAGAACACCCGCAGCCGCGGCGGCCGCGACGAGGTTGCTGCCAGCCGCGATAACGCGGGCAACCGCGATAACAACCGGGACAACGCAGCCAACCGCGAAAACGCCGGTAGCCGGGACAACGCAGCCAACCGCGATAACGCCGGTAGCCGGGACAACGCAGCCAACCGCGATAACAACCGGGACAACGACGACAGCGATGGCGGCAGCCGGCGGAACCGCCGGAACCGGCGTGACCGCAACGACCGCAATGACCGTTCCGGCGGACAGGACAGCCGCGATAACAACGCGCGCAATGACCGTTTCCGCGACCGCAATGACCGGCGTCGGGGACGCGCCCAGGGCCCGGACGTCGACGACGTCGAGGTCACCGAGGACGACGTCCTGCTGCCGGTCGCCGGCATCCTGGACGTACTGGAGAACTACGCGTTTATCCGCACCTCCGGTTACCTGCCGGGCCCGAACGACGTATATGTCTCCCTAGCCCAGGTCAAGAAGTACAACCTGCGCAAGGGCGACGCAGTCGTCGGGGCCATCCGTGCACCGCGCGAAGGCGAGTCCCAGCAAACGAACCAGCAGCAGACCGCCCGCCAAAAGTTCAACGCGCTGGTCCGCGTCACCTCGGTCAACGGCAAGACGCCTGAGGAACTCAAGGACCGCGTTGAGTTCGCGAAGCTGGTCCCGTTGTACCCCTCCGAGCGCCTGCGCCTGGAGACGGACCCCAAGAAGATCGGCCCCCGCGTCATCGACCTGGTCGCCCCGATCGGCAAGGGCCAGCGCGGCCTGATCGTCTCGCCGCCGAAGGCCGGCAAGACGCTCATCCTGCAGTCAATTGCCAACGCCATCACCACCAACAATCCTGAGGTCCACCTCATGATGGTGCTTGTTGACGAGCGCCCCGAAGAAGTCACGGACATGCAGCGCACCGTGAAGGGCGAGGTCATCGCCTCGACCTTCGACCGCCCCGCCGACGACCACACCACGGTGGCCGAACTCTCCATCGAGCGCGCCAAGCGCCTCGTGGAAATGGGCATGGACGTTGTGGTCCTCCTGGACTCGATGACCCGTTTGGGCCGTGCCTACAACCTGGCGGCACCGGCTTCCGGCCGTATCCTCTCAGGTGGCGTCGACTCCGCCGCGCTGTACCCGCCGAAGCGGTTCTTCGGTGCCGCCCGCAACATCGAAAACGGCGGCTCGCTGACCATCCTGGCAACCGCGCTAGTCGAGACCGGTTCCAAGATGGACGAGGTCATCTTCGAAGAGTTCAAGGGCACCGGCAACATGGAACTGCGGCTGTCCCGCCAGCTCGCGGACAAGCGCATCTTCCCGGCGGTAGATGTCAACGCCTCAGGCACGCGCCGTGAGGAAAACCTGCTCTCGCCCGAGGAAGTCAAGATCATGTGGAAGCTGCGCCGGGTCCTGTCCGGACTTGAAACGCAGCAGAGCCTTGAACTGCTGACCAACAAGATCCGGGAGACCCAGAGCAACGTCGAGTTCCTGATGCAGGTGCAGAAGACGACGCTTGGTGCGAAGTCCGATAACGACAAGTAGCTGAGTCAGGGGCGGGGCCGTCGCATATTTGCGGGCCCCGCCCCTTTGTCGTTCCACCCAACGCACGGCATTACTAGACTTGTAGAAGTCGAAAGAGGTTTTGAAATGTTTGAGTCCGTACAGGGCCTGTTGGATGAGCATGATGCCATCCAGGCGCAGCTTGGGGATCCTGCTGTCTACGCTGACCAGAAGCTTGCCCGAAAGCTGGGGCGGCGCTCGGCCCAGCTGAACGGCATTGTCGAGGCGTACCACGCCTGGCACGGTATCGAGGATGACCTTGCCGCTGCCAAAGAGATGGCGGACGAAGACCCGGAGTTTGCTGCCGAGGTTCCGGTCCTGGAGGCCGGGCTGGAGACGGCGGCGGCCAAGCTTCGCCGGCTCCTGATTCCGCGGGACCCCGACGATTCCCGCAATGTGATCCTTGAGGTCAAGGGTGGTGAAGGCGGCGACGAGGCTGCCCTTTTTGCCGCCGACCTGCTGCGGATGTACACCCGGTACGCGGAAACCCGGGGTTGGAAGACCGAGATGATTTCTGCCAACGAATCCGACCTGGGCGGCTACAAGGACGTCCAGGTGGCGATCAAGGGCAACTCGAGCGACCCGGCAGAAGGTGTCTATGCGCGGCTCAAGTTCGAAGGCGGCGTGCACCGGGTGCAGCGCGTTCCCGTGACGGAATCCCAGGGGCGCATCCACACCTCCGCTGCCGGTGTGCTGGTACTTCCCGAAGTGGACGAACCCGAAGAACTTGAGATCAACCAGAACGACCTCAAGATCGACGTCTACCGTTCGTCCGGCCCCGGCGGCCAGTCCGTGAACACCACCGACTCCGCTGTCCGGATCACCCACCTTCCCACCGGCATTGTGGTGGCCATGCAAAACGAAAAGTCGCAGCTGCAGAACCGTGAAGCCGGCATGCGTGTCCTGCGTGCCCGCATCCTGGCGCACCAGCAGGAGCAGATTGATGCCGAAAACTCTGCCCAGCGCAAATCACAGATCCGCACCATGGACCGCTCGGAGCGAATCCGCACGTACAACTACCCGGAAAACCGGATAGCGGACCACCGCACCGGATACAAGGCGTACAACTTGGACCAGGTTATGAACGGCGACCTGGAACCGGTCATCCAGTCGGCCATCGAGATGGACGAACAGGCCCGCCTCGACGCTATCGGCGACTAGCCGGGCCCGGCGTGGTGATACCAGAAGGAGCCGGCCTGAGCCTTGCGGACGCCGTCCGCGAGGCCACCGCAGCGCTGGCCGCCGCGGGGGTCCCGAGTCCGCGAGCCGACGCGGAACTGCTCGCAGATCATCTGCTGGGCGTTGGCCTCGGCCGGCTCCGTGCGCTGATGCTCGGTGACAGCCCGGCACCGGTTGGCTATCAGGAGCTCATCGCCGAGCGGGCCCGGCGCGTTCCGCTGCAGCACATCACGGGCGTTGCGCATTTCCGGTACCTGGAGCTGGCAGTCGGGCCGGGAGTGTTTATTCCCAGGCCGGAAACCGAAACCGTGGTGCAGCTTGTCATCGACAGACTGCAGGGACAGGCGCATCCTAAGGTGGTCGATCTGGGCACCGGGTCGGGAGCCATCGCCGGGTCGATCGCGCACGAGATTCCCGGCGCCGAGGTCCACGCCGTCGAATTCAGCGAGTTCGCGCACGCGTGGGCCGCGAGGAATCTGCTGCCGCTCGGCGTTCACTTGACCCGTGGTGATCTGCGTGATGCGCTGCCCGCGCACAACGGCACCTTCGACGTTGTGGTCTCGAACCCGCCCTACATTCCTGCCGGCGCGATCCCCAACGAACCCGAAGTAGCGCTGCACGACCCGCCCGAGGCACTCTACGGCGGGGGAGCGGACGGTATGGAGCTTCCGGCGGCGGCAGCGGCTTCCGCCGCCAGGCTCCTGCTCCCCGGGGGATATTTTGTGATGGAGCACGCCGAAGTCCAGGCCGGCTGGATCGCCGCGATGCTGGAGCGCTCCGGACGTTGGTCCCGCGTTACCACACATCGTGACCTCAACGGCAGGGACCGGGCCACGAGTGCCGTCCTTGCCGACCGGCTTCCGCCTGGTGGCCGGGGCAACTCATCCAGTGATGAAAGAATGGGCCAGTGACGACTAGCTACGATTGCACGGCGGCTGAGCAGCGCGCCGCAGGACTTGAACACGCCCAGCGGGCCATCCGGGAGCACAAGTGTGTGGTCTTCCCGACGGACACCGTGTACGGGATCGCCGCCGACGCGTTCTCACCCCTCGCGGTGACCTTGTTGCTGGCATCGAAAGGGCGCAGCCGCAAAATGCCGCCGCCCGTGCTCATCCCCAGGCTCAATGCCCTCGACGGCCTCGCAACGGACGTTCCGGCCGAGGCCCGGCGCCTGGCAGAGGCATTCTGGCCCGGCGCTCTCACCCTGATCCTGCATGCCCAGCCGTCCCTTGACTGGGACCTCGGCGACACCAGAGGCACCGTCGCACTCCGGCTCCCGGCCGATGACCTCGCCCAGGACCTCCTAACGCTGACCGGTCCGCTGGCAGTGTCCTCGGCGAACCGCACCGGACAGCCGGCGGCCCAGACCGCTGCGGAGGCCGAAGCCCAGCTGGCGGAATCCGTGGAGGTCTACCTGGAGGGCGGCGCGCGGCCGGTCGAGGGGTCCGATGCGCTGCCGTCCACCATTGTTGATGCCACCTCCGTGCCGCTGCGGGTGGTACGCAAGGGTGCCATCAGCCTGGAGCGGCTCCGGGAGGTTGTGCCGGAATTGCTCGGTGCCGGCGAGGAGCCCGCCGCCGTTGATGCCCCGGACACCACCACTGCCACCCCGTCACACAGCACCGCTGAGGACAGCGCTACACCCGCCGCCGACGACGATTCTCCGAGGAACTGACATGCACCCCAAAGTCGCCGTCGCGGCAGTAACTTTCGACCGCCACGAGGAACTCACCCTCCTGCTCAAGGGCCTGGCCGACCAGACGGCTCCCATCCACTCGATCGCTCTCGTGGACTCCGGCACCGTCCCGGCGACCGCGATCGTCAACGCGGGCGGGGAGAACATCAACTACCTGCGCTCCGAGGCGAACCTCGGCGGTGCCGGAGGGTTCGCTTATGCGATTCTGGCTGCGATGGCCAGCGGCGCGGAGTGGATCTGGATGATGGATGATGACGGGCACCCCGAGGATAAGAGCTGCCTCGCCGAACTGCTCAAGTGCGCCGAAGAGCACCAGCTCGACATTGTGAGCCCCCTCGTCGCCGCAACGTCCGATCCCAACCGGCTCTCATTCAATTTCCGGATCAACGGGTTCCTGACCAACGACCGCTCCAGGCTCGCGTCGATGGGCTACCTTCCGGACATGGTGCATTTTTTCAACGGCGCACTGATCCGCACGGAGGTGTTCTACAAGATCGGCATCCCTGACGTGAAGTTCTTTATCCGCGGCGACGAGGTCGACTTCCTGTCGCGGGTCAAGAAGGCCGGCCTCAAATACGGCACCCTGGCCACCGTCGCCGTCCAGCACCCGGCTACCTGGACGGAGATGAAACCCGTCTTCGGCGGGTTCCTTACCCCCGTTATTCCCGAGGGCGAGTTCAAGCGGTACTGCTATTTCCGCAACCGCGGCTACCTCACCCGGAAGTACCGGAACCTGCGCTGGTTCGGCGCCGACATCGTCGGGTTCCCTTACTTCTTCCTGAAAACCGGTGACGTCAAGGGCCTCGCGCGGTGGTTCCGGGCTTACTCCACCGGCTTCCGCGGTCAGGGCTTCGGCTCGCCCGCACAGCTTATGCCGACCAACAGCTAGGCCGGCGTGGAGAAGCTGTTCGCCGTCGTTGTCACCTACAACCGTGCCGACTTACTGCAGAATCTGCTCGAGTCCTTTAGCCGGCTGGGCACCCGGCCGGACCGGATCGTGGTGGTGGACAACGCCAGCAGCGATCACACCCCTGACGTTATTGCCCGAGCAATGGCCTCCGGTGCAGTGCCGATCCAGTACGAACGGCTTTCCGCGAACGCCGGCGGCTCCGGCGGCTTCTCCCGCGGTGTGGAGCTTGCCCTCGCGGCCGGTGCCGAATGGCTTTGGCTGATGGACGACGACGTCGAGGTACTCCCCGGGGCGGTCGAGGCGCTTGACAAGTTCACGCCGGACTACTCGTGCATGATAGGACGCCGCTACGATGCCGCCGGCAAGCCGTTCTTCTGGCAGCACCATTTTGTTGAATCACTCGGCGTTTTCCTGCCCGTCTCCGGGGATGTCTTCGGTACCTCGGAGGTCTTTCGGACCAACGTGGGAAATTTCGAGGGCATGCTGATCAAGGCCTCGCTGGCCCGCACCATCGGCCTGCCGGATCCGCGGTTCTTTATCACCTGGGACGACCTCATTTACGGCTGGCTCGCGGCGCAGCAGACCCCGGTGGTCTATGTAAACGCCTTTGTTATCAAAAAGGTGCGGGCCCAGCGCCAAGTGGATCTGGGCGTCCGCCACCTCAATGATTCGAGTGACCTGAGCCGCCGCTACGTGATGCGCAATCGGGGCCATGTGGCGCAGTACCTTCGTGCCTACGGCAAGTTCAACAGGCTGGGTTTTGGTGCCGGAACGGCACTGACTTATTTGAAGGAAGTTGCTCGGCTGGTGCTGGTGGAGCGCAGCATCAGGGGAGCCGGGGCGCTGTGGAACGGCTGGCGCGAATCGCGGGCCATCCTGGCCGACCGCAACTGGCAGCCGATGCCGCCGGTGCCCGGTCCAGCTCCCCGTAAGGAGGGCTGAGGCAGGTGCAGGTCCGGACGAACCCGTCCCGCCGGACCCCTAAGGACCCGGGGTTCCCATCCGGGAGCGATTAGTATCGTGGGAGAACCGGGTACTGTCCGGCAGTTGCAGGGCGGGTAATTATTGAAACAGGCGGATGGCCGCCGTGGTAGTGGAAGTCGGTTGCAATCTCTGTTGACTACGAAATCTGAAGCGCGCGAACCCGCCGCAGCACTGGAGGAGACAAAGCCTCCGCTCTGGATCTGGATCCAGCTCTTCCTGGACTCAATGTCGTGGGTCGTCGCGATCGTCCTGGCCCTGCTGCTGCGCTATGAAATGGGCATCAGGGAAGAACAGCTTGTCAGTGCCCTGATCATCATGGCCATCGCCATAGTGGTGCAGGCCCTGGCAGGCTATGCGCTGGCGCTGTACCGCGGCAGGTATCCGTTCGGAAGTTTCCAGGAAGCCAAGGCGCTGGTCTTTGTCACAGTGATTGTCGCGGCCTCCATCACGCTGAGCCTGCTGGTGCTCTATGAAGCCATCGGAATCGGCCGCAGCGTGGGGCTCATCGCCTTCCCGTTCGCCTGCCTCTTTATGGGGGCCGCCCGCTATGCCAAGAGGCTCTATGTTGAGGGCAAACACCGTCCCGGCGACAGCGCCCAGAATACCCTGATCTATGGCGCGGGTTTCCTCGGCAACTCGCTGCTGACGCGGATGCTGCAGGACGCCGAATCGCCGTATTATCCTGTTGGACTGATTGACGACGATCCCACGAAGAAGCACCTGCGGCTCTCCGGCGTGCAGGTCCTGGGCCGCGGCGACGACCTGCCGGCCATCATCCGGCGCACCCGCGCCACAGTGCTGGTACTGGCGTTTGCCAATGTGGAGGCTTCCGTGGTCCGGCGGATTTCCGACGCAGTAGCCGGAATGAATGTTCGGGTGCTGGTCCTGCCGCCTTTGCGCGACATGCTCGGCGGCGGGGCGCCCCAGGGCTTCTCCGACTTCCGCGAAGTGGCTGTCGAGGACCTGATCGGGCGGCGCCCGGTCGATATCAAAGTCGATGAGATTGCCGGCTACATCAAGAGCAAACGCGTCCTTGTCACCGGGGCCGGCGGATCCATCGGGTCCGAACTGTGCCGGCAGATCGTCCAGTTCTCGCCGGCCGAGCTGATCATGCTTGACCACGACGAAACCGGGCTGCAGCAGACCCAGATCACCATTACCGGACGGGGACTGCTTGCTGGCCGTGACACCGTCCTGGCGAGCATCCGCGACGCGGACGCGCTTCAGGAGATCTTCCAGGACCGCCGCCCGGAGGTGGTGTTCCACGCTGCCGCCCTCAAACACGCGCCGTTGCTGCAGCAGTATCCGATCGAGGCCTGGAAGACGAACGTCCTGGGCACCCTCAACGTCCTGCGTGCCGCAAAGCACGCCGGGGTATCGCACTTCGTGAATATCTCCACGGACAAGGCGGCAAACCCGACGACGGCGCTGGGCCACTCGAAGCGCGTCGCCGAAAAGCTGGCCGCGTGGATGGCGGGCCAGACCGGCCGCAAATTTGTCTCCGTCAGGTTCGGGAACGTTATGGGCAGCCGCGGCTCGATGCTGCCGCTCTTTACGGAGCAGATCCGGGTGGGCGGTCCCGTGACTGTCACCGACCCCGAGGTCACCCGCTTTTTTATGACGATTCCGGAAGCGTGCCAGCTGGTCATCCAGGCCGGCGCGATCGGACGCGGCGGAGAGGTGATGATCCTTGACATGGGGGAACCGGTGAAAATCCTGGACGTTGCCCAACGCATGATCGCGATGTCCGGCAAGAAGGTTGAGATCGTCTACACCGGGCTCCGGCCCGGCGAGAAACTCCACGAGGAACTCGTTGGAATCGGCGAGCTCGACGAACGCCCGCTGCATCCGAAGATCTCCCACACGCAGGCCCACCAGCAGGACCCGTCCGGGCTGGACCTCGACGACTGGCTGGCCCGCTGCGAGGCGGAGCAGGGTCTGGACATCGCTTCCATCCCGGACGATGAAGCGGACGAACCGGGCGAGCACACAAGGGTTGCATCCTGATGCTGATCTTCCTCACTGCCGCCGTCACCCTGCTAGCGAGCGTGCTGCTTCCGTTTGCCGTAAAGCCGTGGCTGGTGAAGATGGGCGTCGTTGACGTTCCCACGGCCCGGTCGTCCCACGGCGCAACCACCATCCGGGGCATGGGAGTGGCCGTTTCGGTGGCCACCGCCATCGGCTACGGGGCCGCCGGCCTGCTGGGAGCGGTGACGGTGGACCGTTCGGTCTTCCTGGTGGTGCTGTGCATCATCGTTGCCAGCGCAGCGGTGGGATGGATTGAAGACCTCCGTGGTCTCTCCATTCGGGGCCGGGCGGCCGCCCAGCTGGGGATTGGTGCCGCGGGTTCCGCAGCTCTGCTCCTGCTCACCGGCCAGTCCTTCTGGTGGTTGCCGCTGGCGGCGCTGGCAATTGCTGCGTACATCAACATCGCGAACTTCATGGACGGCGTCAACGGGATTTCGAGTTTCCACGGCGTCCTGGCGGGCAGCGCCTACGCGGTGGCAGGGGTCTTGGCGGAACAGCCGTGGCTTACCGCTGGTGGGGCGGTGCTGGCCATGTCCTTCCTGGGCTTCCTGCCGTGGAACTTGTCCAGGGGCTCCGTTTTCCTGGGCGACGTCGGCAGCTACCTGCTGGGTGCCTCGGTGGCTGCCTTGGCCGTGGCGGGGTTCTTCAGCGGTGTCTACGTGGAATATGTCCTGTCGCCGATCCTCGTCTATGTTGCCGACACCGGCTACACCCTGCTGCGCCGGATTAATGCCGGTGAACGCTGGTACGCGTCCCACCGGGAGCACGTCTACCAGCGGTTGACCGACGTCGGATTTTCGCACCTTCAGTCGGCAGGCACCGTCGCGGCGTGCACGGCGGCAGTGATCGTTTTCAGCTTCATCGCCGCCACGGCTACCCTGCCTGTGGTGGTGCTCTGCGTCGCCGGAAGCCTGGCCGTCCTTGGGCTTTACCTGGCGTCACCGGACCTGATCCGACACTTCGGGAGGCGCCGGAAGGTTACCAGGTCGCCGGTAACCTAAGCGGGCCGGCGCCCGCGGCGCGGCACGGGACGCCGCCATGTTCTATCTCGTGTAGAATTTAGGGGCGGGTTGACGCCGCGACTTCTACCAGCACCCGCCCCGCGACGATTGGGATCCCATGACCTCCAACGCCGATCCCGGACCCGTCTCCGGCAACGGATCTGTTGGTGCCTCCGGCCCCACACCAGCCCTGTGGCTGCGTTTGCTGGGAATAAGTTCGGCAGTCAGCGGCGGAGCCCTGCTGCTGGTGGCTGTGGCGGCAGTGCTGCTGGCTTCGACGGCAGCTGCCTTTTCCTGGCTTCTCGGCGGAGCCCTGGTCGCCGTCTTTTTCGCCATCAGCCTGCTGATCGGCCACTTCGCCGGACGTAACAACCCCTCGGGTGCAATTGGCCTTTTCGCCGCAACATACTTCATCAAGGTCGTTGGCTTTGCCGTGGTGCTTTTTGCCATCGGCACCCCCGACTGGCTTTCCCGGGGCTGGTTCCTGGCCGGCGCCGTCGTGACAGTTGTGTTGTGGCAGGCCGCCGAGATCTACGGTTTCAGCACGGCCCGGCTGCAGATCTACAACGACCCCAAGACCTCCGAAGGCGGCACCGATGTCTAGCCGCAAAGACGGACGCGCAAACAAGCCCAGAACCCACAAAACCACTGGCGGAGCCCCCGGTGTATCCGAGAACGGCAGGGACGGCGGATACAACGCCGGAATAGCCGTCTTCAGCTACATTGTTGGCGGAATCATCGTCTGGAGTTTGATAGGGTGGGGTCTGGATAATCTGTGGGGAACCCGCTGGATTGTGCTCGCAGGCGCCCTGCTTGGAGCCGCCGGAGGTTTCTATCTTTCTCACATGCACGGCCTCACCAGCCCGGAGCATTCCGCCGGCGGGGACAATGCCGCACGTGGCCCGTCCGTGGACGAGGATCAGTAATGCCAAATAATTTCACAGGGGGAGAGGCCGGCAGCAACGCCGACTTTCCCCGACCAACGCCCAATGATGGACACTGCAGAGAGGAAACGCGTTGATCGCGCTTGCGCTCCCGGCCCAAGATTCAGGACCTTTTTCGCCTCCTGGAATTGAAGAAATGCACCTGCCGGCAATCCTGCCGTGGGGGGCGGCCGACGGATTCTCCAAGCAGATGCTGCTGGTAATCCTTTCGGTCGTTATTATCGCCACATTCTTTCTGCTAGCTGCCCGCAAGGGCCAGCTTGTCCCCGGCAAACTGCAGTTTGCGGGTGAAGCCGCTTACGGCTTCGTCCGCAATGGCATTGCCAAAGACATCATCGGCGGCAAAGACTTTATGAAGTACGTCCCGCTGTTGTTCAGCCTCTTCTTCTTTATCCTGGTGAACAACATCTACGGTGCCATTCCGGTCATCCAGCTCCCGACGTTCTCACACGTCGGCGGCGCCTATGTGATGGCCGCGATTGTGTACATTACCTGGATCGTCATCGGCGTCAGGAAAAACGGACTGCGCTACTTCAAGCTGGCCACCGTTCCCTCCGGAGTCCCGGGCTACATTCTTCCGATCGTTATCCCGATCGAGATCATCTCCAACTTCCTGGTCCGCCCGGTGACGCACAGCCTGCGTTTGTTTGCGACGATGCTGGCGG
This sequence comes from Arthrobacter sp. AL05, assembly GCF_029960715.1. Classification (NCBI taxonomy): domain Bacteria; kingdom Bacillati; phylum Actinomycetota; class Actinomycetes; order Micrococcales; family Micrococcaceae; genus Arthrobacter; species Arthrobacter sp. AL05. Next base: position 35,076 of record NZ_JASBRC010000011.1, on the reverse strand, counting down.
GGCACCTGATCGTGATGATTGCCGGTTCCGGCATCGAGTACCTCGTGATGAATGAAAACCTCCTGCTGAAGGGCACCTCGGTGCTCGTTCTCGCCGGCGCAATTGCGATGTACATGCTCGAAGCGCTGATTATGGTTCTGCAGGCATACGTGTTTACGCTGCTGACCGCCATCTACATTGAAGGCGCGCTGCACGCGGACAGCCACTAGGCACCCCAAACTTCCCCTTGCGGGATGAAGCAACCCAAACAACCTGCCGCACAGACGGCATCTTGAAAGGAAGAAAAATGAACGGCTCTCTCAACCTCGTAGGTTACGGTCTGTCCGCAATCGGCGGTGGTATCGGTGTTGGTCTCGTGTTCGCCGCGTACATCAACGGTGTTGCACGCCAGCCGGAGGCACAGCGTGTGCTCCAGCCGATCGCCTTCCTCGGCCTCGCGCTGACCGAAGCCCTCGCCATCCTCGGCCTGGTCTTCGCGTTCGTTCTCTAGTCTGAACCATAGAACTAAAGCGAACATCCAGAACCGAGTAGATAAGGACGGGTGAATTATGAATCAGCTGATCATCTCAGCCGCCGTTGAAGGCCAGTCGCCTTTGCTTCCCAATGTCTGGGAAATGGGCGTCGTCTTGGCCGGCTTTGCTGTCCTCATGTTCATCGTGGTCAAGTATGTTGTCCCGATGTTCGAGAAGACCTTCGCGGAGCGTGCCGAGGCCATCGAAGGTGGCATTGCCAAGGCTGAAAAGGCCCAGGCAGAGGCTTCCGCCGCGCTCGAAGAGTACAAGCAGCAGCTTACGGACGCCCGTGCCGAGGCCAACCGCATCCGCGAGGAAGCCCGTGCCGAAGGCGCCCAGATTCTTGCGGACCTGAAGGAGAAGGCGGCTGCCGAGTCTGCTCGCATCACGGCGCAGGCACACGCAGCCATCCAGTCCGAGCGTCAGGCGGCCGTTGTGTCGCTCCGCTCGGAGGTCGGCACGCTTGCCACGACACTGGCTGGCCGCATCGTCGGCGAGTCCCTCGAGGACGACGCGCGTTCGGCCCGTGTGGTTGACCGTTTCCTGGCAGATCTGGAGAACCAGAACGCAGGTGCAGCTAAGTAATGGCAGGTGTATCGAGCGGATCGCTGACCGCGGCCTTGGCGGCTTTGGAAGTCAAACTTCCTTTCGCCTCGCTGCAGCTGGCTAAAGAACTCTTCGGAATTCTGGGCACGGTAGACAGCTCGGCTGGCTTGCGACGCGCCCTGACTGACCCTTCCCGCAGCGGCGCGGACAAGTCGGCGCTGGTCAAGCAGCTCTTTGGCGGGAACGTCTCCGCGGAAGCTGTGGACATCGTGAGCGGACTGGCCGGCTCGCGCTGGGCGTCAGCCCGGGATATCGGCGATGCTCTCGAGACTCTTGCCGCTTCGGTGGTCATTGCCGTTGCTGAGAACAAGTCGGCTGCCGCTGCCTCAGGCATCAGCGGGCTGGAAGCGCTGGAGAACGACCTGTTCTCTTTCAACCAGGCCGTCGATTCCAATCACGAGGTCCAGCGTGCTGTGTCCGAACCGCAGGCCAGCGCGGCTGCCAAGGTGACCCTCGCTGAAAAGCTTGTACCCAGTGCAAGCGAGGAAGCGAAAGTCCTGATTGGACAAGCAGTTTCGCAGCCCCGCGGCCTCAAGGCGACCAAGCTTGTTCGTCGTTTCGCGGAGCTTGCAGCAAAGCGCCAGCAGCGCTGGATTGCAACAGTCAGCGTCACCCGTCCGCTGACGGAGACACAGACCAGCCGTCTGCAGGAGGGCCTGAACGCCCTGTACGGACGCGAGCTCAAGATCAACATGAACGTTGACCCGGCACTGATCGGTGGCATCCGGATCCAGGTAGGGGATGAAGTGGTAGACGCTTCTGTCCTCGCCCGCCTGGGCCAGCTCCACCGCCAGCTTGCTTAGCCAGCCGGACCAGCACAACTAAACGAAACCCCGGTCATCGTGAGCAACGATGATCACGAAAACAGGAGAGCAGGGACTGCAGATGGCCGAATTGACCATCAACGCCGACGACGTCCGTAATGCGTTGAACGAGTTCGCGGCGTCCTACGAACCCGGAAACGCTGAGCGCGTAGAGGTCGGCCGTGTAACAACCGCAGGTGACGGCATCGCCCGTGTTGAGGGCCTTCCCTCGGTCATGGCGAATGAGCTGCTTCGCTTCGAAGACGGCACGCTGGGCCTGGCCCAGAACCTCGACGTTCGCGAAATTGGCGTTATCGTCCTCGGCGACTTCACCGGAATCGAAGAAGGCCAGGAAGTTCACCGCACCGGACAGGTTCTGTCCGTACCGGTGGGCGACGCCTTCCTCGGCCGGGTTGTTGACCCGTTGGGCGAGCCCATCGATGACCTTGGCGAGATCAAGGCCGAAACCACCCGTGCGCTTGAACTTCAGGCCCCCGGCGTGACCCAGCGCAAATCGGTCCACGAGCCGATGCAGACCGGCCTCAAGGCGATCGACGCCATGATCCCGATCGGCCGCGGCCAGCGTCAGCTGATCATCGGTGACCGCCAGACCGGCAAGTCCGCCATTGCCATCGACACGATCATCAACCAGAAGGCCAACTGGGCTTCCGGGGATGTCAACAAGCAGCTGCGCTGCATCTATGTAGCCATCGGCCAGAAGGCATCGACGATCGCGGCCGTCCGCCAGACCCTCGAGGACAACGGTGCGCTGGAGTACACGACGATCGTGGCTTCCCCCGCATCCGACCCCGCAGGCTTCAAGTACCTGGCTCCGTACGCCGGTTCGGCCATCGGCCAGCACTGGATGTACGGCGGCAAGCACGTCCTTATCGTGTTTGATGACCTCTCCAAGCAGGCCGAGGCTTACCGTGCTGTATCCCTGCTGCTCCGCCGCCCGCCGGGACGCGAAGCCTACCCGGGCGACGTCTTCTACTTGCACTCCCGGTTGCTGGAGCGTTGTGCCAAGCTCTCCGACGAGCTCGGTGCAGGGTCGATGACCGGCCTGCCGCTCATCGAAACCAAGGCAAACGACGTCTCCGCCTACATCCCGACCAACGTGATCTCCATTACCGATGGCCAGATCTTCCTGCAGTCGGACCTCTTCAACGCCAACCAGCGTCCGGCCGTCGACGTGGGTGTCTCCGTTTCCCGCGTTGGTGGCGCCGCCCAGGTCAAGTCCATGAAGAAGGTCTCCGGTACCTTGAAGCTGGAACTGGCCCAGTACCGCGATATGCAGGCTTTCGCAATGTTCGCGTCGGACCTCGACGCCGCATCGCGCCAGCAGCTGACCCGCGGTGCACGCCTGATGGAACTGCTCAAGCAGGGCCAGTACTCACCCTTCCCGGTCGAGAACCAGGTTGTGTCCATTTGGGCCGGTACCAACGGGCACCTCGACGACGTTCCGGTTGAGGACATCAGCCGCTTCGAAACCGAGTTCCTGGACCACCTCAAGCACAAGTCCTCCATCCTGACGACGCTGGCCCAGACCAACGTGATGAGCGATGACACCGCAGAAGCACTGAAGACCGCGATCGTGGACTTCAAAAAGGGCTTCTTCGGCGAGGGAGACAGCCTCCTTGTTGGTGCAGGGCACGAAGAGCATGCAGCCATCGACGAGGCACAGGTCGACCAGGAAAAAATCGTCAAGCAGAAGCGCTAGTTTCGCTGGCCGGGACTGCCGGAACCCCACCGGGTTCTGGCAGTCCCGGCCACCGGGATCTTAGGAAAGGATAAGTATGGGAGCCCAGATTCGGGTCTACCGCCAGAAGATCAGCTCGACGACGTCGATGCGCAAGATCTTCAAGGCGATGGAACTGATCGCTACCTCGCGCATCGGCAAGGCCCGAGCACGCGTAGCAGCTTCACTGCCTTACGCAAACGCCATCACGCGTGCCGTTTCTGCTGTCGCAAGCCAGAGCGAAATCGACCACCCGCTGACCACCGAGCCGGAGCAGATCCGCCGGGCCGCCGTCCTGGTAATCACCTCGGACCGTGGCCTTGCAGGGTCGTACTCCGCGAGTGTGCTCAAGCAGGCGGAAGGCCTCCACGAGCTGCTCGTCGAGGAGGGCAAGGAAGTCAAGATGTACCTGGTCGGCCGCAAGGCGCAGGCGTACTTCGACTTCCGGAACCGTCCTTACGGGCGTGTCTGGACCGGCGGTACGGACGCACCGGAGTTTGCCACGGCACAGGAAATCGGCGAAGCATTGCTGGCCGACTTTGCGACGGACTACGCAGAGGGAGGCGTCGACGAAATCCACGTCGTCTACACCCGCTTCAAGTCCATGGTGACCCAGGAGCCGACGGTTGTCCGTCTTCTCCCGCTGGAGGTTGTCGAAGAGCAGGCGGCGTCCGAATCGGATCTGCTGCCGCTCTACGAATTCGAACCGGAAACGGAACAGGTTCTCGACGCTCTGCTGCCGCGCTACATCGAATCACGTATCTTCGCCGCGATGCTGCAGGCAGCAGCTTCAGAGCTTGCTGCCCGCCAGCGGGCAATGAAGTCCGCCGGCGACAATGCCACGGATCTCATCAAGAAGTTTACGCGTCTGCGCAACACCGCCCGCCAGGCTGAAATTACGCAGGAGCTTTCCGAAATCGTGGCCGGTGCCGACGCGTTGAACGCGTCCTAGCCGCACGAATCCGGATCCAGCTGTACCTGCACCAAAAGAAACTTAACCCAACGCCATCTACTGAGTGAAGTGAGAGAGATGACTGCCACAGCTACCGAACACGTAGCCGCGACGACCGGTGCTACCGGCCGTATTGCACGTGTTATTGGCCCGGTTGTCGACGTCGAATTCCCGGCTGACGCAATCCCCTCGATTTACAACGCACTCACCACTGAGATTACTCTCAACGGTGAGACCAAGACGATCACGTTTGAGGTTGCTCTGCACCTCGGCGATAACGTCATTCGCGCCATCTCGCTGCAGGCGACCGACGGACTTGTCCGCGGTACCGCTGTAGTGGACTCGGGTGCCCCCATTTCCGTGCCTGTCGGCGACGTCGTCAAGGGACACATCTTCAACGTCCTCGGCCAGCCGCTGGACGTGCCTGAGTCGGAACTCGAAATCACCGAGCGCTGGCCCATCCACCGCAAGGCCCCGGCCTTCGCGACGCTCGAGGGTTCCACCGAGATGATGGAAACCGGCATTAAGGTCATTGACCTTCTCACCCCGTACATCAAGGGTGGCAAAATCGGTCTGTTCGGTGGTGCCGGCGTTGGCAAGACGGTACTGATCCAGGAAATGATCACCCGTGTTGCCCGCAACTTCGGCGGCACCTCGGTCTTCGCCGGTGTCGGCGAGCGTACCCGTGAAGGTAACGACCTCTGGGTTGAAATGGAAGAGGCGGGCGTCCTTAAGGACACCGCCCTTGTCTTCGGCCAAATGGATGAGCCGCCGGGAACGCGCCTGCGCGTTGCACTGTCCGCGCTGACCATGGCGGAGTACTTCCGCGATGTGCAGAACCAGGACGTGCTGCTCTTCATCGATAACATCTTCCGCTTCACCCAGGCAGGTTCCGAGGTTTCCACCCTCCTCGGCCGGATGCCTTCGGCCGTGGGCTACCAGCCCAACCTGGCTGACGAGATGGGTCTCCTGCAGGAGCGCATCACGTCCACCAAGGGCCACTCGATCACCTCGATGCAGGCCATCTACGTACCCGCAGATGACTACACCGACCCGGCTCCGGCCACGACCTTCGCACACCTCGACGCGACCACGGAACTGTCCCGTGAAATCGCTTCCCGTGGTCTGTACCCGGCCGTTGACCCGCTGACGTCGACGTCCCGCATCCTGGATCCGCAGTACATCGGCAACGACCACTACAACACGGCCGTCCGCGTCAAGCAGATCCTGCAGAAGAACAAGGAACTTCAGGACATCATCGCCATCCTCGGTGTTGACGAACTCTCTGAAGAAGACAAGATTGTTGTCTCGCGTGCCCGCCGCATCCAGCAGTTCCTCTCGCAGAACACCTACACCGCCAAGCAGTTCACCGGCGTCGAGGGCTCCACCGTGTCCATCAAGGACACCGTTGAAGGCTTCACCGCAATCTGCGACGGCGAGCTGGACCACATCGCAGAGCAGGCGTTCTTCAACGTCGGCGGCCTGGATGACGTCGAGCGCCAGTGGGCCAAGATCCAGGAACAGACCAAGTAATATGGCTGAGCTTGAGGTTGAGATTGTCGCAGCGGACCACTTCGTGTGGTCCGGAGCGGCCACCATGGTCAAGGCCCGCACCAGCGATGGTGAAATCGGAATCCTGCCCGGCCACTCGCCCCTGCTGGCGATACTGGCCGAAGGTGAGCTGGCCATCCAGCCGGTCTCCGGTGACCGCATTTCTGTAGTGGTCGACGGCGGCTTCTTCTCCGTCGACAACAACCGGGTCGTCATTGTTGCTGACAACGCCCAAATGGGCGACGCGGTTACTGCGGGGATCCGCTAGCACGACCTTGATGAACGATACCGTTTTTCCGTTCATCGTCCTGGCAACGGTCTTTGCGTTGCTGGTATTTGCACTGTGCCTTTCGGGGGTGCGCCGCATCACCCTGCGGCGCACCCTGGGCACAGTGGACGCCTCCATTTGCACGGCCGGAAACGGCTGGCAGATGGGGGTTTGTCGTTATCAGGACAACGACCTGGAGTGGTTCCGCCTTGCCTCGCTGAGCACGCGGCCCAAGTACACTTTCCGCCGGAGTTCGCTCGAGCTGATCGCCAGGCGCCAGCCCAGCGAATCCGAGCTCGTCGAAGTCCAGCCCGGGGCCGTGATTGTAGAGCTCCGGTACGAGGGGCAGGACGTCCTGCTCGCGATGCGGTTCGACGCCTACACCGGGCTGTCATCCTGGCTTGAGGCCGGGCCGGTCATCGGCGTCGGGACCTGGCGCTAGCGCCGATGTCTTTTCTGGAAGAACTCCGGCTAGTGGACGGGCCGGTGCTGTGGTTCGCCTGGCTTGCCGGCACCGCGGGCCTGGCCTACCTGTTCTGGCAGCCCGGGAGCCAACGCGCCCGGAGCACCGCAGCCCGTCCGTGGCTGGCTTTCCTGCTTCCGCGGGCCGCCGTTGTGCTTGTTGCGGCGGCATTGCTTGCCGCTGCGCACTGGCTGATGATTTACGCCGTTCCGGTGTTCCCTGACGAACTCCCCGCCGAGGTCCTTGCCTGGTCGTTGCCTGCGGTCACGGCCCTGCTGCTCTGGATGATGCACCTGTGGATCACCTGGCGGGCCGCGGGCCGCCGGAGCCCCGCGCCGGGCGGCACCCGGCGTCCAGCCCGCGCGACGGCTGCGTCCACGGGCGCCCTGCTCGGTGTTGTGCTGCTCTCGGCCGTGCAGGTCAACGCCTATTTTGGACTCAACCACACGGTGAGCGACCTCGCCGGCACAGCCGTGGCACGGATTCAACCGCTGGACGACGGGCTGAAACGCGTTCCCGGTGCTGCCCCCGGGGTGAGCCTGTCCGCGTGGAAACCGCCGGCGGACCTGCCCGACGCCGGTGTTATGCGGCGCGCCGCCATCCCCGGGACCCGTTCGGGCTTCCAAGGCCGCGAGGCGTACATCTATCTTCCGCCCGCGTACCGGACCTCGCCCCGGCCGGCACTTCCCGTCCTGGTGCTTTTCTCCGGCCAGCCCGGAGGACCGGCAGACTGGCTCACGGGCGGGGCGCTGCGCAGCCGCATGGACCAGTATGCGGCAGCGCACCATGGTGTTGCTCCGGTGGTGGTGGTAGCGGATCCGAACGGTTCCGCCGCAGCGAATACACTCTGCATGGACAGCCGGATCGCCCGGGCGGACACGTATCTGGCCGAGGACGTGCCGGACTGGATCAACCAGACACTGGATGTGGATCCGGACCACAAACAGTGGGCCGCCGGCGGATTCTCCTTTGGTGCGACCTGCGCGATGCAGATGGTGACGCGCCATCCGGACATCTATGGCTCAGCACTGGCGTTCTCAAGCGAAAAGGAGCCCGCGCTTGCGAAGGAGCGGGACAAGACGATTGCGGCCTCCTTTGGCGGCGACGCCGAAGCCTTCGACCGTTTGACGCCGCTGCGGCTGATGACGGACCGCCGCTTTGACGGGCACGCCATCTATTTTGGCGCCGGCGAGCGTGATCCCGAGTTCATCGGCTACATGGAGCTCCTGTCGACGGCTGCACGCGATGCCGGCTTTACCGTGGCGACCCGCCGGATACCCAAGGCCGGGCATTCCTGGGAGACCGGGTCCAGGGGCCTGCCCGCCGGGCTGGACTTTCTGGGGGACCGTTGGGGGATCACCCGGTGAGCCCGGCAGACCCGGCGCGGCGGGGGTCCGACGCCGCCTCCCTGGCTGGTCTTGTCCTGGCGGGCCTGCGGCAGTCGCTCGGCCATCTGCGCGCCATACCCTTCACCCTCGCCGTCCTCGCGGCTTTCCTCCTGGTCGGTGCGGCCACCGGAAGCTTTCTCGCCGGGCCGCCGGAATCGTTGCTGAATCTGGCTTCCGTCAGCGCCCCGGGCCTGAAATCCGGGGCCTGGTGGTCGATGTTTACCTCGATGTTCTTCGCCACGAACCTGCTGGCATATGCCGCAGCCGCTCTAATGATCCTGCTCCTGCTGGGCCTCACCGAGCGGCAGCTTGGCAGTCGACGCACGGCAGTGTTCTATTTTGCCGCACAGTTCGCTTCGGTGACGCTGTTTCTGCTGCTGACTCAACTCGCCCGGTATGCCGACGACGGCTGGCTCGGGCGAATGGTGGATGCGCGTCTTATGGGCCCGTATGCTGCCGTGCTGGCCGTCGCGCTGGCGTCAAGCGGCTTGCTGCCCACACTCTGGCAACGCCGGCTGCGCACGGCGGTGGTCGGTGTTTCACTGATGCTTGTGCTGTATGTCGGGCATGCGGAGACGGTTGTGGGGTTGGCCGGTGCCCTGTCCGGGCTGGCCGCCGGCTGGTGGATCCAGGGCGACAAGGGCACGCTGCAACGCCACCGTTCCACCGGACGTGAAACCCGGAACCTGCTCGCGCTCACCGTGGCGATTTTCGCCGTCGGGCCCATCCTCACGGCCACCGTCAGGGCTCCCACCGGGCCGCTGGCACTGCTGCGGGACGTCGTCCTGAACCCGTTGCCCACCCTGAACCAGCTGGAACAGTATTGCGGCGGCACCATCGACGTGAGCTGCCTTGAGGCCGGGCGGGCCGGTTTCGCCGGACCGCTGGGCCTGGCGCTGGCGGTGGTCCCGGTGGTGCTGCTTCTGATCTGCGCTGACGGCATGCGGCACGGACGAAGGCTGGCCCTCCGGATCGCGATCACCGTCCAGCTCGCGGTGACGGCCTTGGCGGCCGTCTACCTTTCGCTGTTCGCCCGGATCCCGCCGTACGCCGGCCGGCCGCGAACCGGTGTGATGGGCTCAAGTATTGTCCACGTGCTGCCCCTCGTGGTGGTTCCCCTGATGCTGGTTCTCCTGCTCGTGGCCAATCGGCGCCAGTTCCGGGTCGAAACCAGTCCTCGGGCACGTACGGCCCTCGCCGCTGTGGTGGGCGGAACGCTGCTGGTGCTGGCCTCCGGCTACACCGCAGTCTGGCTGTCCGACGGCGGCATGGACCGTGACGGCGGGCTCCTCGGCCTGGCCGCCGAGCTGTCCCGCCAGTATCTGCCGATTCCCATCCCCGGAATATACAGCCGCCTCTTCCAGGGCCGTGATCCCGTTGAGGCCTTCCTTTTCGCCACGTCCGGCATCATCTTCTGGGCCGTTGCGCTCACCGCTGTGTGGCTGGTCCTGCAACGTCGGCAGCACCGCACCGACGCCGGGGCAGATGACCGCGGCGTGGCCCGCAGCCTCATCCGCCAAGGCGGAGACTCCTTGTCTTGGATGGCGTTGTGGGAGCCCAACAAGTATTGGTTCGCCCCGGAGCGCCGCGGGGGAGTGGCCTACCAGCAGCACGGCAATGTCGCACTGACACTGGCAGGTCCCTTCGGCCCCGCGGCTTTCCGTGCGGAGACGGCAGCGGGTTTTATCCGTTACTGCGCCGAACACGCCCTCATTCCCTGCTTCTATTCGTGCACTGACGAGATCTGGCCACTGCTGGCGGGCCGTGGCTTCCGGCGGGTGGCGGTGGCGCAGGAAACCCGGCTGGCCGTCCGCTCGCTGGAGTTTAAGGGTAAGGACTGGCAGAACGTCCGCACTGCCCTAAACCGTGCCGCGAAGACCGGGGTGCACGCGGTATGGGGCCGTTACACGGACTTTGCGCCGGCAGTAAGGGCCCAGCTCAGCGAAGTCTCGGAGGAATGGGCCGCCCAGAAGTTCATCCCCGAGATGGGATTTACCCTCGGCGGCATCGACGAGCTTGAAGACGAGGAAGTGCTGTGCTGCCTGGCAATGGACGCCGGGGGCCAGGTGCAGGGCGTCACCAGCTGGCTTCCGGTCCACAGCGACGGGCGCCTGGTCAGCTGGACCCTGGACTTTATGCGCCGCCGTCGTGATTCCATCCCCGGTGTGATGGAGTTTCTGATCGCCTCCGCGGTCCGGGAATTCCGCGACTCGGTGGAGGTGATTTCCCTGTCCGGGTCGCCGTTGGCGAAGGACACGGCTGCCATGGCTGACGTTGCCGGAGATGATTCCGGCTCCGAGTCGCTGGCACGGATTCTGGACGTTGTGGGGAAGGCGCTGGAACCCGTGTACGGCTTCAGGTCGCTGGCAACCTTTAAGTCCCGTTTTCAGCCGGAGTACCGGACGCTGTACCTGTATTACCAGGATCCCCTGCAACTGCCAGCCATGGGCAGGGCGCTAAGCCGGGCGTATCTGCCAGGCCTGTCGATGCGGCAAAGTGCGCGGCTTCTACGGGGCCTGGTGCGCTGAGTCCGCGGACCGTCCAAGTGGGGTTTGCTGCCTGCCGGCCGTGGGGGCAAAAAAATGATCCCCGGCTCGGAAGCCGGGGATCATTCTGCGCGGAACCGCCGGAGGCAGTCCCCGCTGTGGGTACTAGACCAGCGTCACGCCGGTTGCCTGCGGGCCCTTGGCGCCCTGGCCGATTTCGAACTGAACGCGGGCGTTCTCGTCGAGGGTTTTGAAGCCGCCGGTCTGGATCTCCGAGTAGTGAACAAAAACATCGCCGTCGGCGTCGTCCGGGGTGATAAAGCCGAAGCCCTTTTCAGCGTTGAACCACTTGACAGTTCCCTGTGCCATGTAAATCTCCTCGTTCTGAATCTTGTTTTAAACCCGGCACACTTCGTGCCGCGCTTGGTCACTCCGCGAGAAGCATTTGAGGCTGTGGGACCGGAATACCCGGGCTTCGGCGGCAGGCGCTTCACGCTCGCAACATGTCTTGCGAGCATAAAAATACCTACACAAAGACTCCCATAAGAATTTCATGTGAGCTGCGTCAGGTCAACGGGCGAGGCCCACAATTGGCATAAATTTTGTACAAAGAATCGACGAACGCAGCCAGCGCCGAATTCCGGCCGCTTAGAAAAGCCGGGATTCGACGTCGTCGACGCCGCGCATGGCATCGTAGTCGAGGGTGACACAGTCGATGCCGCGGTCGGCCGCCAGCACCTTGGCCTGCGGCTTGATCTGCTGGGCCGCAAAGATCCCGCGGACCGGAGCCAGCAGCGGGTCGCGGTTGAGCAGTTCGAGGTAGCGGGTCAGCTGCTCGACGCCGTCGATGTCGCCGCGGCGCTTGAGCTCAATGGCCACTGTGGCGCCACCGGCGTCCCGGGCCAGGATGTCCACCGGTCCGATAGCCGTATAGTACTCGCGGCGGATAAGGGTAAATCCGGTGCCCAGGAGTTCAATCTGGTCAGCCAGAAGCCGCTGCAGGTCAGCCTCGACACCGTCCTTGATCAAGCCGGGATCCTGTCCGAGCTCGTGGGAGGTGTTGTGCAGCTGCTCATGGATGTTGATGATCAGCCGGTCATCCGTTTTGGCTGACTGGACGGTCCATTGTTCGATCACACCAATTTCGACGTCGACTTCGTCCGGGGTGGAGACCCGCAGCGACGCCGGCGGACTCATCCAGTTCAAAGGCTTGTAGGACCCGCCATCGGAATGGACCAGGACGGAACCGTCGGCCTTGACCAGCAGAAGCCGGGTCGCCAGCGGGAGATGGGCTTTGAGCCGGCCGACATAATCTACGGAGCAACGGGCTATGACTAAACGCACCCGGTCAACACTACCGCCTGCGGCGACAGGGGGCACCCGGACTGGGGCAGAATGGAACCATGCCCCGTTCCAACCGTCCCCGCCGGCCCGTCGCCGGGCGATCCGGATCAGGCAAGGCAGGGACCGGCAAAGCAACCAAGCCCGGTGTGAAGGGCGGTCCCGTGCCGGAACTGGACCTGGAGCGTGCGCGCACCGGCGTCGCGCGCCGGGAGAGTGCACCCGACGGAGAGTGGTCGGTCCGGTCCATCACCGCCGGCCGCGCCGAGAAGACCTACATTTGTCCAGGCTGCTCCACGGCGGTGCTGCCCGGTGTGGCACACCTCGTGGTGTGGTCCGAGGACCACCTCTTCGGGGCGGCCGCGGGACTCGCAGAGCGGCGGCACTGGCACACCAACTGCTGGACCTCACGCAGCTACCGCTACCGCTGACGCGGCCCCCGGTTGGTGTCGCTAAGCTGGACGCATGAGTTTTGACCCGGCGTCGTACGTCTTCAGCCAGCCTTCCGAACCGACAGCGATCCGTGCCTCCACAGTGCTTCCCGCCCACCGGGAGAACGTGGAGCTCATCACCGGCGACGGACACCGGCTCGTCGGCGAACTCGCGCTCCCCGAGTCCGGTGCGGTGAAGGCCACCCTGATCACCCTGCATCCGTTGCCGACGCACGGCGGGTTTATGGACTCGCACATCTACCGGAAAGCCTCCTACCGCCTTCCGGCCCTGGCCGGAATTGCAGTGCTCCGGTTCAACACCCGCGGCACCGGCTCGCCGAGGGGAACCAGCGAGGGCCAATTTGAGGAGGGCATCGGCGAACGCCTGGACGTCGAAGCCGCCGTGAAGTTCGCCGTGGACCGTGGCCTGCCGAACCGCTGGCTCGTGGGCTGGTCCTTTGGTACGGAGCTCGCGCTGATGTACGGGGCATCCGAACCGGTGGCCTCCGGGGTGGCCGGCGCCATCCTGCTCTCGCCGCCCCTGCACCGGGCCACGGAGGTTCACCTGAAGGAATGGGCGGCAGCCGGCAAACCGCTTAAGGTGCTGGTCCCCGCACTTGACGACTATCTCCAGCCGGTCGAGGCCGCGGAGCGTTTCGCAGTGGTGCCGCAGGCCCGCGTTATCGGCGTGGACGGTGCCAAGCACCTGTGGGTGGGGGAAAAATACGCCGGCCGGGTGCTTAACGAGATTGTCGACGAGGTGTTGCCGGGGGCAACTGCCACCCGGCTGCCGGAGGAATGGGACGGCCCGTTGGCCACGGCGCACGCCTAAGTGCACACCGGAGCCCGCCGGGCAGGTTGATGGTCGCGCACCCTTGGGTTAGTGCTTGTCCTGACGGACGATAAAAATTTCCTTGACCAGGAGCATGATGGCCGCGGCGGTGGGGATCGCTATCAGTGCACCGAGCACACCGAGGAGGCTGCCGCCGGCGATCACCGAGATGACTGCCACGGCACCGGGCACTGCCACGGCCTTCTGCATAATACGCGGGGAGATAAAGTAGGCCTCGAACTGCAGGTAGGCGAAGTAGCAGATGGCGTAGACCACTGCAGTCTGCCAGCCCGCGGTGAGCGCAATCAGCGTGACGATCACCCCGGCAATCAAGCCTCCGACCAGGGGAATGAACGCCAGCAGCGCCACCACAAAGGCCAGCAGCACGGCGAAAGGGACGCCAACGATGGACATCACGATGAATGAGTAGGCGGCGTTCAGGAGGGCGACGACCGCCTGCCCGATCACATAGTTGCCCACCGATCCGGTGATTTCCTCAGACAGGGCTTCCACCCTGGCCCGGCGGGACCGTGGAGCCAGGCGATAGCCCCATTTTTTCATCGCCGGCAGGGCAGCGAGGAAGTAGAGGCTGAGTACCAGGACGATCAGCGTCCCGAAGAGGCCGTTTGCCACAGTGGTGCCGAATCCGACGACGCCGCCAAAGATTCCACCCATCGCCTCCGGGTTGTTGACGAACTTCTCCAGCTCCTGGGTGATGCGTTCCCGCACCCCGTACTGGTTGTCGATGCTGCGGAAGAAGTCGGAGTTAATGAAGTCCGTGACCCAGCGCGGTGCTTCCTCGACGATTTGGGTGACCTGCTGGACGATGGTCGGGATGAGCGTGGCAAAAAAACCCGCAATGGCAAGGGCCAGGCTGGCCACGGCGATCACGATCCCGGCGGCGCGGGGGACCCTTTTCGTCTCAAGCCAGCGCACCACCGGATCCAGTCCCAAGGCGATAAAAAGCGCCGCCACGATCCACAGGAGCAGCTGTGTTGTGTTGGAACCGATCCAGTACACAAGCAGTGCCATGCCGACGCCGACAGTCCCCAGGAAGCCGACGTACAGGGGGTGCTGGGAGGACATTCGCGGCCCGGGATCGCCGAAGCGTGTGCTCGCCTCTGTCTCGGCCAGGATCTGGTCCTGCTCCGGGGGCATCTCGAAACGAAGCCGCGGTTGTGCTCCCGGAATGGGCTGGCGCAGGCGGTGGGCCAAGGAATTCAGCACCCCAGCGAGGGCGCTGCGGCGGGGGGAAACCAGTTCGTGCGCGGGCCCCGCCGTGCTGCCGGATTCCTGTTTTTCTTCCGGTCCTGAGGGGGACGAGTCCGTGTGTCCAGTCACTGCGTTGAAGCCCTTTATTGTCTGTATTTTCCCGGCGGAGAGGCGGTGCCGGCCCCGTGTGATGATCACCGCAAACACTATCAGCAGGCCTGTTAAGCGTGCGCTGGCGGCCGCTGCCGGCGCCTCCCCGGGGGTTGACAAACAGTCCGATCTGACTCCGTGGTAACAAAACGGTTACTATTAAGGCAAAGCGTCCGCTGATGATGGGTAATATTTTGCGTTTCAAGACTGCAGTTGCACTAGTGCTGCTGGGCCTCCTGACACTACTGGCCGGCATCGGGCAGAAGACCTTCTGGGCTCCGGCCGAGACCGTGACCGCCACAGCACCCGCCGGTGCCACCGCCGCGCCGCTGACGGTCTTTGACGAAAAGCTGCGCACCCTGCACGCGGGCACGGTGACTATTAACGTCAAGGGCGAAGGCAGCTTCATCCTCGCGGCCGGCCGGCCCGACGATGTCGCGGCCTGGGTGGGCAAGACTGCCCACAACACCGTCTCCGGCGTTTCGGAGGACGGCAAGGACCTGCAGTTGACGCATGCCGACGGAGAATCCACCGCGCCGTCGCCGGCTGGCTCGGACCTGTGGGCCAGCACCGAAAACGCCAGCGGCGAGCTGAAGTACAACTGGACCCCGCCGGCGGACGGTGACTGGTCCTTGCTGCTGGCGGCCGATGGCACCAAACCGGCCCCCGGTTCGATCACCATCACCTTCCCGAATGACACGTCCACCCCCTGGGCCGTTCCCTTTATGGTTCTCGGGGGACTGCTTATTCTGGCCGGCGCCGCGCTGCTGGCACTCAGGCCCAGGACCGGCGGGCGCACCGGCAGCGACGGTGCCGGCGACAGCACGGGCCCCCGCGGCGCCATGGCCAAAGCCGCGGCACGCAAAGCCAATGCACGCAAAGATGCAGCGGAATCCGCCGGTGCCACCGGGGGCGTCCCCGTGATCGGTCCGTCCGCGGGTGATCCGGAGCGCACCGATCCGAAGGGCGGCGCCGAGCAGTTCACCGCCCGGCTGTTCCCGGTGGCGCAGCGGCTCAGGCGCAGCGCAGCCGCCGTCGCGCTGCTGACCGCCACCGCTGTCGCAGGCAGCGGCACGGCCGCCCAGGCTAGCCAGACGCCGTCCCCGTCGCCGAGCACTTCGGCCGCCGGCGGGCAGGCTTCGGGTCTGCCGGTCCTGCTCGATGTGCAGTTCCGCCGCATCCTTGAACAGGTCTCCAGTGCCGTCGACGCAGGAGACGCAGCCCGGGACGCCAGCCAGCTGGCGGCGCGGGTGGCCGGACCCGAGCTCGAGGTGCGCACCCAGAACTACAAGATCCGGTCCCAGGTTGGTTCGTACGAGGCCCGGATGCCGGTCCGTGCGACCAAGCTCCTGACCACTGTCGTCACCGAGCAGCGCGCCTGGCCGCGCTCTGTGATGGCCGTTACCCAGGGCGAGGGCAATGTTGTGCCGCAGTTGCTCACCCTGACCCAGGCCTCTCCGCGGGAGAACTACAAGCTGGTCCTAAGCACGCCGCTGCAACCGGGAACGACCTTCCCGGGAATTGCCCGCGGGGGCACCGAGACGCTTGCGCCCACGGATAAATCTGGTCTGCTGTACAGCGGCGAGGAAGCCCTGGCAGGGCTGGGCGACCGGCTGAACTCCGCCGATTCTTCGTTCAAGGACAAGCTCACCGAGGGTGCCTCCTCGCCGTACATTGCTGACACGCTGGCATATCAGGGCGACGTCGTGAACTCCGGCGTCAACGGCACTTTCGCTTTCACCCACAAAGTGGTGCCCGAAAGCGTTGTGGTGTTCCGGACTGCCGACGGCGGTGCCTTGGCGCTGGGCCGGCTGAACTTCGCTTTTGATGGCACACCCAAGGCCGCCGGGGACAAACTGACAATCGGAGATGACGCAGCGGCGCTGGCGGGCGGCAAGGAGACCAGCACCGGAATGGTGTTGAACTTTGCCGAGTCTGTGGCTGTTTTCATTCCGCCGGCAGGATCCCAGGACCCGATGAAACTCGTGGCCGCCACCCGTGGACTTGTGGGAGCCTCCTTCAAGTAGTCCGTGCCTGGCCGGGGCCGGGTCCTTTCGCCCGGACGGTGCGACCCGCGTCGCACCGGCCGGGGCCAATGTGGCTAGAGTGGAACCATGACTTCGCCAGTTTCCCGCCCGGTCCCGCCAGCTGCCGCCAACCCGCTCAGCCTGCGGGGCGCCGTCGACCTTTCCGCCCTGAAACAGCGTCCCGCGCCGCCTGCCGCCGGATCACCACAGTTGCCCGGGGCCGCCGCCGGCGGCGAGGCGGAGCCCCCGGTCCGTCCGCTCCGGGTGGACATCACCGAAGCAAACTTCCAGGAACTCGTTGAGCTTTCGGCCCAGGTCCCGGTTGTCGTTGCACTCTGGGCTTCCTATTCGCCAGGTTCCGCTGACGTGGTGGACACGCTGGAACGGATCGTGGACAGCTACGAGGGCCAGCTGGTGCTCGGCGCCGCGGACGTCGAAGCATTCCCGCAGCTCGCCCAGGCGTTCCAGGTGCAGGCGGTGCCGACCGCCGTGGCGCTTGTCAAGGGCCAGCCGGTGCCCCTTTTCCAGGGCGGTGCAGAGGAACCACAGGTCCGCAGCCTGCTGGATGAGCTGCTTAAGGTCGCCGGTGCGAACGGCGTGGCCGGACGTGTCGGCGCTGGGGGAGCAGGAGCTGCCGAACCCGAAGCTGCGCCGCTGCCTCCGCTGCACCAGAAGGCGTTCGAGGCGATCGAAGCCGGGGACTTCGCTGCGGCCGCCGACGCGTACCGCCAGGCACTGTTGGAGATGCCGGCCGACTCCGAGGCCAAGACCGGACTGGCACAGGTAGGACTGATGGACCGGCTCCAGGCGCTTTCGTCAGCGGACACCGAGGCGCTGCGCCAGAAAGCCGCCGCCGGGCCGGATAACCTTGAGGCCCAGCTTGAGGTGGCGGACCTGGACGTCGCAGGCGGTCATATCGAGGACGGCCTCGGTAGGATCGTGGCGTTCATCGGCAGGAATTTCGGTCCGGAGCGGGAAACTGCGCGGATCAGGCTGCTGGAACTGTTCGATGTTGTGGGCCCGGCCGACGACCGCGTCGCGAAGGCGCGCCAAAACCTCGCTCGGGTGCTGTTCTGATGGCGTCGGCGCTTTTCACTCCGCTGGAACTCCGCTCCCTGACCCTGCAGCACCGCGGCTGGGTATCTCCGATGTGCCAGTACAGCTGCGAGCCGGAAACCGGGGAAGGTGTCCCCAACGACTGGCACCTGATGCATCTGGGCGCGTTCGCCACCGGCGGGGCAGCCCTGATCCTCACCGAAGCGGCGGCCGTGAATGCCGCCGGCCGGATCAGCCCGCGTGACGCCGGCCTCTACAACGACGACCAGGCAGCGGCCTGGGAACGGATCACCTCCTTTGTGCACCGGCACGGCACCGCGGAGGCGAAAATCGGCACCCAGCTTGCGCATGCCGGCCGCAAGGCATCCTCCTACTGGCCGTTCTCCGGCCACACGGGAACGGTCCCGGCGGACGACGGCGGCTGGCCCACCGTGGGACCGGGCACCGGGGCTTTTGATGGCTACGAGTCACCTTCGGCGATGACTGAGACCGAGATCGACGCCGTCATCGCGGACTTCGCCGCGGCCGCCGTCCGGGCCGTCGGAGCCGGCTTCGACACCATCGAAATACATGGCGCCCACGGTTATCTGCTGCACCAGTTCCAGAGTCCGCTCATCAACGACCGCACCGATCGCTGGGGCGGCGACGAGGCTGGGCGAAACCGGCTGACCCTCGCGGTGATAGATGCCGTCCGCGCGGTCATTCCCGACTCCATGCCCCTACTGCTCCGGATCTCTGCCTCCGATTGGGCCGAAGGCGGCATCGACGTTGCGGATTCGGTCCGTCTGGCCAAGGCAGCCGCGGAGCATGGTGTGGATCTCGTGGATGTTTCCAGCGGCGGCGCCGTGGCACACCAGCAGATCAAGGCAGGGCCCGGCTACCAGACCGGTTTCGCCGCGCGCATCCGGCGCGAAACGGGAGTCCGGACCGGCACCGTTGGCCTGCTGACCTCCGCCGGCCAAGCCGAACATGCCGTGGCGACCGGACAGGCTGACGGCGTGTTCATCGCCCGGGCAGCATTGCGTGATCCGCACTGGTGGTTGCGGGCCGCGTTCGAACTTGGCGATAACCTGGCGTGGCCCCCGCAATACGAACGTGCCATTCCCCGTCATTCCTTCTAGGGACCCGCTGGCGGCCAAGATTACGCCTCTCGGAGGATCCCTTCCGGGTACCGGGGCAGCTAGCCTAGCGTTATGAGTCTTCCCGAACCACATCCGCACGGCACTGGACACCAGCCGGGGCAGGAGGTTCCGGCGCTTTCGCTGCGCGGGCTCGCCAAGCGCTTTGGCGATAAAATCGCCGTCGACGGTATCAGCCTGGATATTCCGGCAGGCTCCTTTTACGGTATCGTCGGCCCGAACGGAGCCGGTAAGACCACCACGCTGTCGATGGCTACCGGGCTGCTGCGGCCGGACTTCGGCACGGCGCTGGTGCACGGAGTGGATGTCTGGCAACGGCCGCTGGCGGCCAAAAAACTCATGGGAATCCTCCCTGACGGTGTCCGGCTCTTTGACCGGCTGACCGGCGAACAGCTGGTGAGCTATGCCGGGCTGCTGCGCGGCATGGCCAAGGATGTGGTGTCCGCACGGGTCACGGAACTGTTGGCTGCCCTGGATCTGGGGGCCGATGCGGGAACGCTGGTGGTTGACTACTCCGCCGGGATGACCAAAAAGATTGCCCTCGCCTCCGCGCTGATCCACGCGCCCCGGCTGCTGGTCCTCGACGAGCCGTTTGAGTCGGTGGATCCGGTGTCGGCCGCCAACATCCGCGACATCCTGGACCGGTATGTGGCGTCCGGGGGCACGGTGATTATTTCCAGCCACGTGATGGACCTGGTCCAGCGGATGTGTGACCACGTGGCCGTTGTCGCCGCCGGGCGGGTCCTTGCGGCCGGGACGGTGGACGCGGTCCGCGGCGGCGGATCCCTCGAGGACCGATTCGTCCAACTGGTCGGCGGCCGCAACCACACGGAGGGGCTGGAATGGTTGCGCACCTTCTAAGGCTCAAGCTGACCCTGCTGCGCAACAGCGTCCGGCGCAGTCCCTGGCAGCTGGTGGGCCTTGGCGTCGGTGCCCTGTATGCGCTGGGGCTGGTGGCCTTGGGCGTCACTGCCCTGCTGCTGCTCCGCGGCGAGGACGTGCCCCTGGCGCAGACTGTTGTTGTGCTGGGCGGCTCCGCGGCGCTGCTGGGCTGGGCGCTCATCCCGGTTGCCGTCTCAGCCGCCGACATGACCCTGGACCCGGCACGGTTCACCACCTTCGCCGTGCCGATGCCGGCGTTGCTGACCGGGCTTGCCCTGGGCGGGCTGATCGGAATCCCGGGAATTGCGACCACACTGTTGGCGCTTGGCACCGTCGGGACCTGGTCACGGAGCCTCCCCGGCGCGGTGGGCGCCCTCATCGGTGCGGTGCTTGGCGTGCTCAGTTGCATTGTGCTTTCCAAGGTGGCCACCACGGCCACGGCCGGGCTGGCGGGTTCCCGCCGTTTCAAGGACGCCAGCGCCGTCGTCTTCCTGATCCCGCTGGTCCTGATGGGCCCGATTGTGGCCAGTGTCGCCGGGGGCATCGCCGGTTCCGGGCAATTCCTGACCGGACTCGCCGGAACGCTCTCGTGGACCCCGGCAGGTGCGGCGTGGTCCCTTGGCGGGGAACTCGCCGCGGGGAGCTATGGTGCCGCGGCGCTGAAGTTCCTGATCGCGCTGACCACACTCGCGGGACTGGCGCTGTGCTGGAAACTCCTGCTGCAGCGGGCCCTCGTGACGCCCCCGTATGCCGGCACCGCCAAAAAGCGCGCCGCAGGGCTGGGCTTCTTCGCACTGTTCCCGGGTACCCCGACGGGAGCAGTCGCGGCGCGGTGCCTGAGCTATTGGCTCCGCGACCCAAGGTACGCCGGCACTCTCGTGGTCGTCCCGCTGCTGCCGGTGCTGCTGCTGTTCCAGGCGACCCAGACCGGGGCCTACGGACTGCTGCTCTTTATCGGCCCACTGATTGCGTTCCTGCTCGCCTGGTCCATCTCAACGGATGTCTCCTATGACAGCACCGCCTTTGCCCTGCACCTTTCGACCGGAGTCAGGGGGAGCCACGACCGGCTTGGCCGCGCCCTGGCATGCCTGGTCTTCGCCCTGCCGACGGTGCTGGCGCTCAGCGTCCTGCCCTTCCTCTTCGGCGCCGACTGGACGCTGCTGCCCGGCGTGCTCGGGCTCTCCCTCGGGGTGCTGTTCAGCGGGCTGGGCCTGTCCTCGGTGGTGTCGGCACGCTACACCGTCGCGGTGCCGCTCCCCGGCGACAGCCCGTTCAAGAAGCCGCCGGGCAATATGGCGCAGGCGATGGCCGTGCAGTTCGGCGGCATGGGGGTGCTCCTGGTGCTGATGCTCCCCGAAGTCGCCCTGGTAGCGGCGCAATTAGTCACCGGCAGCACAGTTCCCGGCTGGATCAACCTGGTCCTGGGCCCGGTCCTGGGCGCGGCGTTGTTCGCCGCAGGAGTGCGGCTCGGTGGCAAATGGCTCGACGCGCGGGGGCCTGAACTGCTGGCCCAGCTCGCCGTCAACCGGTGAGGCGGGAGCCGCAGCCGGGACCCGAACAGCGGTGCCGATGCCGTCCCGTCGCACTGCCGTCACATCCAGCGGCTAAGATGGATGTTATGAACAGCATGACCGATCCTCTCGAAAACGACCCGATGCGCGAGCTCTCCGGAACCGGGACGTCGACGGCCACGATCGAGCGCGAGGAACTGCGCCAGGACGTTGAGCCCGGGGACCGGGAACGATTTTCGCACTACGTGCGCAAGGAAAAAATCATGGAGTCCGCGCTGTCCGGCGACCCCGTGATCGCCTTGTGCGGCAAAGTGTGGACACCGGGCCGCGATCCGAAGAAGTTCCCCGTCTGCCCCGAATGCAAAGAGGTCTACGAAGGCCTCCGTCCCGGCGGCGACGGCGGCGGCAAGGGCGACGGCGGCAAGTAGTCCGGCCGGGCAGCGCGGGACCGCGGCAGCATGTACCGCGTCCGGGAGTCCGGCCGCGCGTCGGGGTCCTGTCCGTCCGGCGAATGCTGCCCGGTCCCCGCTGGCCGGTAAGTACTGACGGTTCATCTGAAAAGATTGGTGTTTTTGTGTTTTATTGGGTTTTTCCGGCAGCGGCAGCAGTGCGCGAAATGGCGGGTCCCAGGTGACAGAGACACTCTTTGGCGGACCAGTGCTGCCCCCCGCGTATCCTGAGCGGGCAGCCTGGGGAACCGCGCCGAAGCTCCGCGCCTGGCAGCAGGAAGCCCTCGACAGCTACTTCACCTCTCAACCCAGGGACTTCCTTGCGGTTGCTACGCCCGGCGCCGGCAAAACGACCTTCGCGCTGCGGGTGGCATCCATGCTGATCGAGGCCAATATCGTCAACCGAGTCACGATCGTTGCGCCCACGGACCACTTGAAGCGGCAGTGGGCGGACGCCGCCGCCAAGGTGGGCATCGCCATTGATCCGAACTTTAAGAACGCCGACGGCCAGCACGGCCGGGGCTTCATCGGCGTCGCCGTCACCTACGCCCAGGTGGCGAGCAAGCCGATGCTGCACCGCGCCAAGACCGAGGCCGCACGCACGCTGGTGATCCTGGACGAAATCCACCACGGCGGCGAGGCGTTGTCGTGGGGGGACGGGCTCCGCGAAGCCTTCGAGCCCGCGGCACGCCGGCTCTCCCTGACGGGTACGCCGTTCCGGTCAGACACCTCGCCGATCCCCTTTGTGGAATACGCCGAGGACCGCGACGGGATCCGCCGCTCCAAAGCCGACTACACCTACGGCTACGGCAAGGCGCTCCGGGACCACGTGGTCCGTCCCGTGATGTTTATGGCCTACTCCGGGCAGATGCGCTGGCGCACAAGCGGCGGCGAGGAAATGGCGGCTTCCCTCGGCGAATCGGCAGTCACCAAGGACGTTACCTCCCAGGCCTGGCGGACGGCACTGAACCCAACAGGTGAATGGATTCCGGCGGTGCTGGCCGGGGCGGACAAACGCCTCAGTGAGGTACGCCGCACCGTTCCCGACGCCGGCGGGCTGGTAATCGCGACCGACCACGACGACGCGCGCGCCTACGCCGGGCAGCTGAAGAGGATCACCGGCGAATCGCCCACGGTCATCCTCTCCGACGACACCAAGGCCTCCAGCAAGATCGAGGAGTTCACGGCGAGCGAGAAGCGCTGGATGGTGGCCGTGCGGATGGTCTCCGAAGGTGTGGACGTCCCGCGGCTCTCCGTCGGTGTCTATGCCACATCCACCGCCACCCCGCTCTTCTTCGCCCAGGCCGTTGGACGTTTTGTCCGCGCCCGGAAACGCGGCGAGACGGCGTCGGTCTTCCTGCCTTCCGTGCCGCAACTGATGGCACTGGCGAACTCCATGGAGGCGGAGCGGGACCACGCCCTGGACCGTCCGGAGAAGGAGGACGGCGACGGCCTCTTCAACCCGGAGGACTCGCTGATGGACGAGGCGAACCGCGAGGAGAAAGCCTCCGATTCGTTGACCAAGGGCAAGTTTGAGGCGCTGGATTCGCAGGCCTCGTTTGACCGCGTACTGTTCGACGGCGGCGAGTTCGGCACCGGCGGCGAGGTGGGCTCGGAGGACGAACTGGACTTCCTGGGGATTCCGGGCCTGCTCGACGCCGAGCAGGTCGGCACGCTGCTGCGCCAGCGCCAGCACGATCAGCTCAACCGCAAAAACTCACGGTCTGCGCAGGGTGCGGCGTCCGCAGCACCGGTGCCCGCCATGCCGGACCACCGCATGCTGATGGACCTGCGCACCGAGCTGGCCAAGAACGTCGCGGCCTGGTCCGCGCGCACGGGCACCCCGCACGGCGTCGTCCACACCAAGCTCCGGACGGTGTGCGGGGGCCCGGCCGTGGCGCAGGCAAACGAGGAGCAACTGCAGACCCGGTTGCGGAAACTCCAGGACTGGTTTGTCGGCCGGAAGTAGCCGCTGACGGCATAAAAAAGGACCGGGCGACCCGGTCCTTTTTTGGTGGCCCTGGGCGGCCGCAGTCCTGCCGCTACTGGCCGCCGCCGGCGCAGAGCCCGCCGAGCGTCTGGCCCGCAGCCGTGTAGCCGGCCTGCATGTCCTGCAGTTTGGCGGAATCCGGGTTTTCCTTCGCTGTCTCGTCCAGGTATTCGACGATGGATTGCAGCGGAGCCTTGATCTCCCCGCCCGCGGTGGCCTCGATGGGCCGGAGCCGGTTGGCCAGGCGGATCATCCCTGCCTTGTCCTCGGCGGAGGTTGGTCCGGCGCCGACGGACTGGACCCGGGCGCAGGACTCCTGGGTGGTGTCTTGGGGTGCCGAGCAGCCGGCAGCGCCGAGCAGTGCACCGGCAGCGATCAGGACGGTCAGGGTCTTCTTCATGTTCTACTCCGGATTTTTTACGGGTCAGGCGATATTGGCAGGGATTTCGAGTCTACTTCGAGGGCATGGGATTTTCTGTCAGCGCTCCGGCCGGTGGGACGCAAGGGTTCAGGCGATGTCCACGCCGCCGAGTTCCATTTCCGCGAACGAGTCCTCAAGATCCTCGGCAATGCCCACGGTCAGGCCCCGCAGGACCGTCACTGAGTATCCGGCCTGGACGCCGTCAAGTGCAGTCGCCTTAACGCAATGGTCGGTGGCGATTCCGACGACAACAAGATCTTCGACGTCGTGGCTTTGCAGCCAGTCGTCCAGCCCGATCGCGTCCTCGCCGGGGGTGGAATCGCTGCCTGAAAAGGACCCGGCGCCGTCGGCACCACCGGCAGCGTCCCCCGAAAGGGGCATGGCTCCGGGCTTCCGGTCTCCGGTGGGCACGGCATCGTCCGGGGCCAGGAGTCCTTCGAACCCCGAGTAGGCGGCGGTGAACTGGCCCTTGCGGAAATAGGCCTGGATGTATTCCGGATCCAGGTCCGGATGCAGTTCGGCACCGCGGGTTCCGGCCACGCAGTGCCTCGGCCAGCTGTCAACGAAGTCCGGGTCATCGGAGAAGTGCTCACCCGGGTCCACATGCCAGTCCTGGGTTGCCAGGATATGGTCAAACTGTCCGTGGTGGGCGTCAACGTATTCGCTGATGGCACCGGCGAGCTCCGCCCCGCCGGTAACGGCAAGGGAGCCTCCTTCGCAAAAATCGTTCTGGACGTCGACGATGATCAGGGCGCGGGACATCAGTTCTCCTCGTAAATGGTCGGGATGGCCGCTTCGCCGCGTTGCAGCCGGTTGACGACAGCGGGAAGCTCCTTCATGGTGTCCGCGTGGCGCTGGCGGGCACGGAGCACACCTTCCGGGCCGGTCCAGCCAGGCACAAGTTCGCCGTTTTTGATGAACTGTTGGAGCAGGGGCCGGTCATTGCCGTCGTCGTCCGGGCGGTGGCCGACCCCGATAATTTCCTGCGTGGCGGTGCCGCGCTCGTTGAGCTTGCGCAGGGCGTACTTGCGCCCGCCCTTGCTGGTTTTGTTTTTTGCCGCCTTCGCGACGGCGACGAAGCTGCCGGTGTCGTCCGTGCGGCTCACCAGCTTGTAAACCATGCTGGCTGTCGGGGCACCGGACCCGGTCACGAGTGAGGTACCGACCCCATAGGAGTCCACCGGGGCGGACTGCAGGGCAGCGATGGCGAACTCGTCCAGGTCGGAGGTGACTATGATGCGGGTCCGCTCATTGCCCAGGTCGTCCAGGAACTGCCGCACCCATTGGGCCTGCGCCACGAGGTCGCCGGAGTCCAGACGCACCGCCCCGAGTTCGTCGCCGGCCAGTTCGACGGCGGTGCGAACGGCCGCCTCGACATCGTAGGTGTCCACCAGGAGCGCAGTGCCTTTGCCCATGGAGGCGATCTGCGCCTCAAAGGCCTCGCGTTCGGTGTCGTGCAGGAGGGTAAAGGAATGCGCGGCGGTGCCGACGGTCTTGAGCCCGTAGCGCAGGCCCGCGGCCAGGTTGGAGGTGCTGTCGAAGCCGGCGATAATCGCGGCGCGGGCGGCGGCAACCGCGGATTCCTCCTGGGTCCGGCGCGAGCCCATCTCCACGCAGGGCCGGCCGCCGGCCGCGGTGATCATCCGCGAGGCCGCCGAAGCGATCGCGCTGTCGTGGTTGAGGATCGAGAGGATGTAGGTCTCCAGAATGCAGGCTTCGGCGAACGTGGATTCCACAATCAGGATGGGGGAGTTGGGGAAGTAGGCGTCACCCTCCGCGTAGCCCCAGATATCACCCGAGAACGAAAATCCCGCCAGGTAGTCCAGCGTCTCCTCGTTGACCACCTTCGTCCGGCGCAGGAAGTCGATCTCGGCGCCGCCGAAGCGGAAGTCGGCGATGCCCTCCAACAGCCTGCCGGTGCCGCCCACGATGCCGTAGCGGCGTCCGTCCGGCAGCCGCCGGGCAAAGGCCTCGAACACTGACCTGCGGTGGGCGGCGCCGGAATGCAAAGCGGCCTGGAGCATGGTCAGTTCGTAATGGTCGGTGTACAGGGACGTGCGGGGACGGCCCCAGCCAGCTGATGAACTCACAAATTCACTCTAGTCCCCACCGGCTCCCGCGTCTCGCTTCGCTTCGCCGCGGGGCCCTCGCCGGCGTGGGCCCACCCACCGGCTCCCGCGTCTCGCTTCGCTTTGCCGCGGGGCCCTCGCCGGCGTGGGCCCACCCACCGGCTCCCGCGTCTCGCTTCG
>NZ_JASBRC010000011.1:0-8519 GCF_029960715.1 Arthrobacter sp. AL05 | reverse complement strand
CTTTGCTGCGGGGCCCTCGCCGGCGTGGGCCCATGCTCCCCATAGAATGGACAGATGACCCTTAGCGTTGCGCTTGGACCTGACACCCAGGAGAGCACCCACACCGGAACAGTGACGTCCACGGACGTCCTTACCGCCCCGGATATCCCGTGGAATCTGGTGATCTGGAATGATCCGGTGAACCTGATGAGCTACGTGAGCTATGTCTTCCGCAGCTACTTTGGCTATTCGGAGGCCAAAGCGAACAAACTGATGCTCGAAGTCCACAAAAAAGGACGCTCCATCGTGGCGCACGGCAGCAAGGAGCAGGTGGAGCAGCACGCCGTCGCGATGCACGGCTACGGTCTCTGGGCCACCGTGGAAAAGGCCACCGGCGGCTCCGGATCAGGCGGGGGATCAGGAAAGGGGAAGGGAAAACGTGGCTAAGGCATTTAAATTCGGCGTCAAAGGCGTCACCGGCTATCTGGAACCGGCCGAACGGGAGCTTCTGCGCAGCCTCTTCGACGACGTTGTGTCCATGCTGGAGCCGGGGGAACGTGCCGACCAGGACCCCCTTGCTGCCCTTGTCGGACTGGACACCGAGGCCCGCGAACCGTCCGACCGCGCCCTGCGCCGGCTGCTCCCGAACGTTTCGAAGGACGACGACGCCGCCTCGCTGGAGTTCCGCCGGTATACCGAACGGTCGCTGCGCGAAAGCAAAATCGGCGCGCTGAAGGCCGCGTCCCTGGGACTGGACAAGGAGGAACTGGTCCTGGCCCCCGCCGATGCACGGCACTGGTCCATGGCGCTCAACGATGTCCGCCTGGTGCTCGCCGAACGCCTGGACATCCGCGACGACGAGGACGCCGGGCACGTGCACCTGATGCAGGACTGGTCCCAGGCCGAGGACGTCGAAAGCTACCTGGCCCTGGTCTACAACTTCACCACCTGGCTGCAGGAGTCCCTGGTCCAGGCCATGCTGCAGTCGCTGGAGACGCGCCGCTGACCAGCGGCGCGGGGCATCGGCACGCGGCGCGTGCCGACGCCGCGTGTGACAAATTAGACATGAGTCGGACGACACAATGTGATGGCCGCGACCTTGGCTAAGCCCTATCCTCGAATAATCATGACTTCAGCATCGAGCATGGATCCGGCAGCGCCAGCTGTTGCGGACTCCCCAGCAGGCAACAGCACCGCCAGCCAGACCGCCAGCCGGATCGGTTCGCGCCCCATCGGGGTGTTCGATTCCGGCGTCGGCGGACTCACCGTGGCCCGGTCCATCATCGACCAACTGCCCAACGAATCCATTCTCTATGTCGGCGACACCGCCAACGGCCCCTACGGGCCGCTTCCCATCGCCGAGGTCCGGGCCAACGCCCTGGGGGTAATGGATGAGCTGGTCGATTCCGGTGTGAAGCTGCTGACCATCGCGTGCAACTCGGCGTCGGCTGCGGTGTTGCGCGATGCCCGCGAACGCTACACAGCCCGTTACGGGATCCCCGTCATAGAGGTCATCCAGCCGGCCGTGCGCCGTGCCGTGGCCGCCACCCGCAGCGGCCGCGTCGGAGTCATCGGTACTTCGGCAACCATCGGCTCCCGCGCGTATGAGGACACCTTCGCTGCCGCCCCGGACCTGCACATCACCTCCGTGGCCTGCCCGGCCTTTGTGTCCTACGTCGAAGCCGGAATCACCACCGGCCCGGAGCTGCTCGCCGTCGCCCGCGAGTATCTGGAACCGCTCAGGACCGCGGGCGTGGACACCGTTGTGCTGGGCTGCACGCACTACCCGCTGCTAACCGGCGTCATTTCCTACGTGATGGGGGAGGACGTCACCCTCGTCTCAAGTGCCGAGGAGACCGCCAAGGACGTCTACCGGGCCCTGGCCTCCCGCGGACTGGAACGGACCGACAGCACGGATCCGGTGCACAGCTTTATTGCGACCGGGGACGCCGCACAGTTCGAACACCTCGCCCGCCGCTTCCTCGGACCCGAAGTGCTCAGCGTCCGCCACGTGGACCACGTCGCTGCGCAATACCCCACAGGAAGCCTGGCCAGGATCACACCGGAGATGATTGCCGCGGCGCAGGCCGGCACGAACCGTCGCCGGATCTCCAATTTCGTTGGGGGGCCGGGGCTGTGAAGCTGACCATCGTGGGCTGCACCGGTTCCTTTCCGGGGCCGGGATCGCCGGCATCGTGCTACCTGTTGACCGCCAACGACGGCGAGCGGAGCTGGAAGATCGTCTTGGACCTCGGCAGTGGCGCGCTCGGGGCCATCCAGCGGTACACCGACCTGGAGGACATTGACGGGATTTTCCTCACCCACCTGCACCCGGACCACTGTATGGACCTGTGCGGACTGCACGTCGCGGTGCGGTGGAAGCCAGGCGGCTGGGGACGCGGCAGGATTCCGGTGTGGGGGCCCGCCGCCACCGCCGACCGGATGGCCACCGCCTACGGCCTGGATCTTGACCCCGGAATGCATGAGGAATTCGATTTTAGCCACTGGGCGGAGCGCAAGCCGGTGACCATGGGGCCGTTCACCGTTACCCCGTACACCGTCAACCACCCGGTCGATGAAGGCTACGCCCTCCGCGTCGAGGTCACGGAACCGGACAAGGACGGCAACCCGGTTGCCCGTGTGCTCAGCTATTCCGGTGACACCGACGCCTGCGGCGGGCTCGAGGACGCGGCCCGGGATGCCGATCTGTTCCTGTGCGAGGCGGCGTTCGAGGAAGGGCGCGACGACGCCATTAAGGACGTGCACCTGACCGGCCGACGCGCCGGGGAGGCCGCTGTTGCCGCCGGTGCCCGGCGGCTGCTGCTGACCCATATCCCGGTCTGGACGTCCCCGACCACAGTGATGGCGGAAGCCAAGCAGGTCTTCGGACAGCACGTTGCCGTTGCTGTGGCGGGCGTGCACTACACCATCTGAGCGGGACCCGCCGTGGCGGGCGCCGGGTGTGCCCGGCAGGCCCCGTGCAGGTCGATAAGCTGGAACCATGACTTCCGAAGCCTTAACTGCCCCCGTTATTCGAGCCGATGGCCGAACCCCCGACCAGCTGCGACCGATCAGCATCACCCGCGGCTGGTCCAAACAGGCCGAGGGATCGGCCCTGATCGAGTTCGGCAACACCAGGGTGCTGTGCACTGCTTCCCTTACCCAGGGTGTTCCGCGCTGGCTCAAGGGAGAAGGCCGCGGCTGGGTCACCGCGGAGTACGCCATGCTGCCGCGCGCCACCAACACCCGCTCTGACCGCGAGTCCGTCAAGGGCAAGATCGGCGGACGCACCCACGAGATTTCCCGGCTGATCGGCCGCTCGCTGCGCTCCATCATCGACACCAAGGCGCTGGGGGAGATCACGATCGTGCTGGACTGTGACGTCCTGCAGGCCGACGGCGGGACCCGGACCGCGGCTATCACCGGCGCCTACGTGGCCCTGGCGGAGGCCATCCGCTTCGCCCGCGAGAACAAAATGATCCCCCGCACTGCCCAGCCGCTGATCGACACCATCGCAGCGGTATCCGTCGGGATCATCGACGGCGTTCCAATGCTGGATCTGCCTTACGTTGAGGACGTCCGAGCCGAGACCGACATGAACGTTGTGGTGACCGGATCCGGAAAGTTCGTTGAAGTCCAGGGCACCGCCGAAGGTGCCCCGTTCGACCGCGATGAGCTGAACAAACTGCTCGACCTCGCCCTGATGGGTACCGAGCAGCTTGCCGCTATCCAGCGTGACACACTGGCGGAGGCCCCGTGACAGCGGCTCCGGAAGGACATCACGCCGCACCGTTGCTGGTTCTCGCAACACATAACCAGGGCAAGCTCCGGGAACTGCGTGACCTCCTGCGCGGGCAGGTGCCCGGGCTCGACGTCGACACCCAGGTGGTGGATGCGGGTGCCGTCGGTGCCCCTGACGTCGCCGAGACCGGCGTAACGTTTGCGGAAAATTCGCTGCTTAAGGCACGCGCGGTGGCGCAGGCGACCGGGCTGGTGGCAATCGCCGACGACTCCGGCCTCGCCGTCGACGTCCTCGGCGGTGCTCCCGGGATCTTCTCGGCCCGCTGGGCCGGCCGGCACGGCGACGACGCCGCGAACCTGCGGCTGCTGCTCAGCCAGCTTGCCGACGTTCCCGACGAACACCGCGGTGCCGCTTTTGTCTGTGCGGCGGCACTGGCCGTTCCCGGCCTGGCCCCCGGGGACGGCCGGGAAGTCGTGGAGTTCGGGCAGTTGGAGGGCACGCTGCTGCGTGAACCCCGCGGAACCGGCGGCTTCGGCTACGACCCGGTGCTCCGGCCGCATGGCCTGGACCGCAGCTGTGCGGAACTGAGTTCGCAGGAGAAGAACGCTATCAGCCACCGGGGGCACGCGTTCAGGGCACTGCTCCCGGCCATCGTGGAGGCGCTGGCCGGGCGGTAGTGCGGTCCGCGGAAACCGGCAGTTAAATAGAGGACGGCGCCCCGCACCGCGGGGCGCCGTCCTCTGCGGCCGGGGTTTCCGGAACGGCGGCTGTCCGAACTGCCTGCCGAGCGGGAATTATGGGGTCTTGCGTTCCTCTTCGGGCTCGTGTTCTTCGATGAACTCCGCAACGACGCCGGTGCCGTATTTTTCGGCCTGGCGCCTGGCGGTGAGCCCGCGGATAACCTCAATGCCGATCGGGATCACGGAGACAAGGACAATCGCGATGAAGATGATGTCCAGGTTTTCCCGGACCCACGGGACGGTGTCGCCCAGCAGGTAACCCAGGAGCGTCACGCCGCCGCCCCACAGCACGGCGCCGATGACGTTGAAGACAAAGAACTGGCGCTTGTTCATCTGGGCCACCCCAACAATCACGGGGACGAAGGTCCTGATGATCGGCACAAATCGGGCCAGGATCAAGGCCTTGCCGCCGTGCTTCTCGAAAAAGGCATGTGCGCTTTCGACATTCTCGCGCTTAAAGAGCTTCGAGTTTTCCCGGTTGAAAATCGCCGGGCCCGCCTTGGAGCCAATCAGGTAACCGGCCTGGTTGCCGATGATCGCCGCAACGATGATCAGCGCAGCGAAGGCAACGATGTTGAACTTGATGGTCCCGGTGGCCACCAGGAGCCCGGCCGTGAAGAGCATCGAGTCTCCCGGCAGGAAGAAGCCGATCAGCAGGCCGGTTTCGGCGAAGATGATGCCACACACCAGCAGGACCACCCACGGCGCAAGGGCGGGGTCGGCCAGGAAGACCTGGGGGTTCAGCCAGTCGGGCAGGAAGGAGGCAAGCCGCGGCTGCACCGGGCCCGCGCCGCCGAACGTGGACACGGCAAAGTCACTCAAAGCTAAAGGGTTCACCAGTCAAGGATACTTGACCGCCGCCGTCGTGCGCCGACGGACGGTCGGCCAGCTGGCCCGGCCGCGGTCCGGCGGCGGCGCGGCCGTCGCAGCTGGGCCACCGGCTGGTTTTGCGGCGGTAAAGTTGGGAGCGTGGGTTTGGACTTTACGGCGATCGACTTTGAGACCGCGAACGGCTTCCGAGGTTCACCGTGCGCTGTTGGCCTGAGCAAGGTCCGCGGCGGTGTAGTGGTCGAGGAGGCCTCGTGGCTGATGCGGCCGCCGGAAAACCATGACCGCTTCGACCACCACAACGTGCGGATCCACGGCATCCGGCCTGAGCAGGTCGCAGGGTTGCCGCGTTTCGGTGAACTCTTCCCGGAAATCGGCGCGTTCATCGGCGGCGACGTCCTGGCCGCCCACAATGCCGCGTTTGACCTGGGCGTGATCCGCTCCGGCCTGGAGGTCTCCGGCTTGGCGGGGCCCGCCTATGATTACGTCTGCACCGTGATGCTTTCCCGCCGCTGCTATTCCCTGGTGTCCAATTCGCTGCCGTACGCGGCCGAGGAGGCCGGTGTTCCGCTGCTCAACCACCACGACGCCGCTGAGGACGCGCGGGCGTGCGCCGGGATCCTGATTGACATCGCCGCGCGCAACGGGGCCGGCAGTGTCGCGGAGCTGTACCTGTCCCTGGGCCTGGCGGTGTCCCGCCAGGAGGCTTTCGACCCGCTGTGCGATCCGCTCTCCAAGGCCAGCCAGTCAGCCCTCGATGCCCTCGCCGCGGGACCGGCAGCCCTGGCGCCCGCGCGGCCCTACCAGCCTGGCTGGCCGGAGGAAGGCGCCAATCCACCGCCGAACGCATCCGCCGCGGCCGGCCACCCGCTGTTCGGCCAGACCGTGGTCTTCACCGGCGAACTGGCCATTCCCCGGCCCGAGGCGAAGGTCCGTTCCGCCGAGCTGGGCGCCCGGCCCGAAAGCCGGGTCACTGCCCGCACCACCTTGCTGGTGGTCGGAGACGGTTTTGTCGCCGCCGACCTTCGCTCCGGCCGGCTGACCGGAAAGGCCAGGCGGGTGCTGGAGCTGCACGCACGCGGGCAACGGATCGAGGTCCTGTCCGAGGGCGAATTCCTGCAGATGGTGGGCGGGCACGTGGCCTCCGCCGCGAGTGCCTGAGACCCGCCGGGACAGGGCCCTGGCGGTCATACTGCGCAACAAACTTTTCGTCCGGAGCGGGTGCGCTCCTAGCCTTGGACGATGAGCAAACTAACCTCGGCACCGGCCGCGCCGCCGGCACCCGCCCGGGCGTCGCGCGGCTCCGTCGACTGGCGCACGGTTTTTGCGTTTCCGAACCCGGTGAATGAATACGCAGCCCGGGTCACTGCCGCACTGGTGGTGTTGCTTTCGCTGGTTACCCTGCTGACCGGCTTCGGCTGGGGTCTGGCCGTGATTGCCGCCGGGTTCTGGCTGCGTGTCCTTTTCGGTCCGCGGATTTCACCGCTCGCCCAACTTTCCGTCCGGGTCCTGACGCCCCGGCTGGGGAAAAGCCGATTGGTCCCCGGCCCGCCGAAGCGTTTCGCCCAGGGCATCGGTGCGGTCCTGTCCACGGCTGCGGCACTCCTGCTCGCCGCCGGACTTGCACCGGCGGCGTGGATCCTGCTGGCGCTCCTGATTATTGCGGCGTCCCTGGAAGCGTTTGCCGGTTACTGCCTGGGCTGCGCCGTTTTCGGCTTCCTGCAGCGCCGCGGCCTGATTCCCGAGGACGTGTGCGAGGCCTGCAACAACATTTCGCTCCGCCGGGCCTAACGCAGGTGGTCCGTGCGGACCGCAGCCGGGGCCCGGTCAGGGGCCGGTGACAGCGGCCAGCCTGGTCGCCATGCCGCGGATGACCTCCGGAGCCTCCAGTGCCTCAAGCCACTGCGCGGGAAGGCAATCCTCGCCGTAGAACGCCCCCAGGATATTGCCGGCAATCGATGCGGTGGAGTCGCTGTCCCCGCTGTGGTTAACCGCGACGGCGATTGCCGTGCGGAAGTGCTCCGCCGGGCTTCCGGCAGGCGACGTCGGATCCGGTTCGGTGGCGAGCACCGCGTACAGCGCAATGGCAAGTGCTTCCTCTGCCACCCGGCCCGCACCAAGAGTCCGGACCAGCTCCTCCGGCTCCAGCCGTGCACGGGCGGTGCCAAGCCGCAGTGCGGTGCCAAGCCGGGCCATAACGTCGGGATCAACCTGTTCGTCCTTGCGCAGCGGGCTGTTCGCAAAGAGTCCGAGGGCGTCTTCGGCTGCCTCGCGCAGGCTCCGGCCGGAGACCAGCGCATGGATAACAAGGCTGAAGATGCCGGCGCTCTGCCGCGCCGCGGGGTGCCCATGGGTCAGCGAGGCTGCGTCGGCGCTGAGCTTGTAGACGTCGCCGGCGGCAATGTAGGGGATCAAACCGAACGGGGCCGAGCGCATCACCGTGCCGCAACCCTTGGACTCCGGGTTGACGGGACGGAAATACGTTCCCATTTCTCCCGTCGCGAGTCCGCTCAGGCAGGCATCGTTGGGGGAGCGCCGCTGTTTGAGGACGGCGTGGGTATCGATCCATCGCGGCGGCTGGAACGGGGCGGCTTCCGGAACCGGCACTCCCTGGCTGGCGAGCCAGCGCAGGTAGGCGAGCCACAGGCAGGCGTTTGTGTCCGCGCCCACACCGGAGTTGGCCCACTCCAGCGCTTCCAGCAGCCCGTCCACGGTGTACAGCGTGAGTTGCGTGTCGTCGGAAAAGTGGCTGACCCCGTCGAGTGCCGCAAACCCGCGCAGCCCCTCCGCCCCGAATTTTCCGCGGATGGTGGAGATGTCGTCGGATTCGACGGCGTACCCGAGTGAATCACCCAGCGCGCCGCCCAGCAGGCAGCCGTGGATCCGGGATGCGTGCGACGGGGCGGGTTCTGGTGCTGGGGTCGTTGCGGGCTCGGTACTCATGAGCAAGAATTTTACCCGGTTGCGGGGCCGGGCCGCGGCGCTGCCATAGATTCGCCGCCACCAGAGCGGCTGCGCCCTTGCGGGGAGAACCGCGGGTGGCTACGGTCGGGATAAACGCTTTATCGGTGTCCGTGCCGGCGTGCCAGCACGGACGGTTGCAGCTACGGGAGGCCGAAATGGCTCTAGACCAGATGAGCGCCGTTGCGGTTGGCACGCCGCCGGTGCCCAGCGGCAAGGGACGCATTGTCGTCAACTGGATCACCTCGACTGACCATAAGACCATCGGG
>NZ_JASBRC010000010.1:0-154044 GCF_029960715.1 Arthrobacter sp. AL05 | reverse complement strand
GCCCGCCGCCGCGGCACAACTTCACCTCGTTGCCGCGGATCCGCTCCGAGCGACCGGCCCTGGACCTCCACCACCCGGAGGTGAGCGCCCGCGTGCACGACGCTTCGCGTAGTCCGGCCGCTGCCACGCTGGGGGCAGCAGACCTGGGCGAGAGGGACCCGCGGTCCCCTGATCCCAGCGACTGAAGTCTGAACCCGTTGCACATTCCCGGTTGGGGGCGCGGGCTTTGGCAGCGCCGGGTCCGGGTCCAGCGAACATCCAGACTCCGCTGACAGACTGCTCGCTGGCCCCAAACAAAGGAATTCCCCACCATGATCACGCCTGCCCCAGCCCGCGAGTCGACTGACCGGACAGCCGCCACGACGGACACTTCGCCGCAGCCCCGGTTGCTGGGCCGACTGTCCGGCGAGGCTCTCGGGACGTTTTTTGTGGTGATCGCCGGCCTGGGCGTTCCCTTGTTCACGATCCCGCAGTCGAACCCGCTGTCGGCTCCGCTCGCCGCGGGACTGGCAGTTACAGCAGCGATGCTCGCGTTCGGATACCTCTCCGGCGGTCATTTTAATCCTGCCGTGACGGCGGGGAACGCCTTTGCCGGCCGGCTGCGGCCCGCTGACGCGGCGGCCTACATCGGCGCGCAATTGGTGGGCGCACTGCTGGCCGGGGTGACCCTCTTTGGCCTCCTGCGCACCGTCCCGAACATCGCCGACGCCAGAACGGCTTTCGACACGGTGAACGCCGGCTTCGGTGATCGGTCCGTCATCCAGGTCCCGATGGCGGGAGTGCTGCTCATTGAGGTGATCGGCGCCGCGCTGCTGGTCGCCGTCTACCTGGGCACCACCTCGCGGCGGAACCCCTCCCGGCTGGCGGCGCCCTTCGCCGTCGGCCTGACCACTGCGGTGCTCCTGCAGTTTGGCCAGGCGCCCGGTAACTCCCCCTTTAACCCGGCACGTGCCACCGCTTCCGCGCTCTTCAGCAGCCCGGATGCGCTCGGACAGCTGTGGCTGTTCTGGGTCGCCCCGCTGGTAGGTGCGGCCGTGGCGGGGCTCGCGGTCCGCGGCTTCGCGCAGCTGACGTTGGGCGCGTTGCCGGTTTCGGCTGGCGAGGCCGAGGAAGCCGACGAAGCTGACGAAGCTGAGGACCTGGGCGAGGCCGACGAAGCCGAGGAAGCCGACGACCTGGGCGAATCCGACGACTTGGGCGCACCGGACCCGGCTGAGGCACAGGTCCGGCTGGCTGCCGGTGGCGCGGCCGCCGGCAGCGACGAAGCGCGTGCTTTCTTCGACGGCGAACGCGGCAAGTAATCGGGTGCCGGAGCGGTGGCGCAATCCTGTCGGTGGGAGCCGATACCGTAGGAGTATGCGGTTATTGCACACCTCGGACTGGCATTTGGGCCGGTCATTCCACGGCGTCGGGATGCTGGATGCCCAGCGCGCGTTCATCGATCAGCTGGTCAGCTGCGTCCGTGATGAGGCGGTCGACGTCGTCCTCATCGCCGGCGACGTCTATGACCGTGCCCTGCCGGGGGTCGACGTCGTCCGCCTGCTCGACGACGCCCTGGTGGCCCTGACCGGTGCCGGTGCCCAGGTGGTCCTGACCAGCGGCAACCACGACTCGGCCATCCGGCTCGGCTTCGCGTCCCGGCTGCTGGAACGCGGGGGAGTGCACCTGCGCACCAGGCTCTCCGAGTTGGAGCAGCCAGTGCTGTTCCCGCTCGACGACGAAGCCGATGCCGTTGACGGCACCGGAGCCGTGCTCGCCATCTACGGTATCCCCTGGCTGGAGCCACGGCTGGTGGCCGAACAGCTCGGCGTCGGGACCGCGAGCCACTTCGAGGTAACCCGGGCGGCCACGGACCTGATCCGTGCCGATCTCGCGGCCCGGAGCGCCGGCCGAACGGTCCACTCCGTGGTGCTGGCGCATACCTTCGCCAGCGGCGGGATCAGTTCCGAGAGTGAACGGGACCTGAGCATTGGTGGTGTGGGTGCTGTGCCGCTGGACCTCTTCGACGGTTTTGGCTACACAGCGCTCGGCCACCTGCACGGGCGGCAGGAGCTCTCGCCCACCGTCCGCTACTCCGGCTCCCCGCTCGCCTATTCGTTCTCCGAAGCAAAGCACCGCAAAGGCAGCTGGCTCGTGGACGTCGACGCTGACGGCATCGGCGCGGTCCGGGAGGTGCTCTGGACAGCTCCGCGTACGCTGGCCGTGCTGCGCGGGAAATTGGCGGAGCTGCTCGTGTCGGAGGAACACGCCTGGGCCGAGTCTGCCTATTGCCAGATCACCCTGACCGACGCACAGCGCCCGGCGCAGGCCATGGAAAGGCTGCGCACGCGCTTCCCGGACACACTGGTGCTGGGGTTCGACCCGGAGGGTGCCGGTGCCGCCGCGAAGAGCAGTTACAGCAGCCGGCTCGCCGGCGCTACCGACGACCTTGCCGTCTGCTGCAGTTTCCTGGAGCACGTCCGGGGCCGCGGCGCCGACGACGGCGAGGCAGCTGTCCTGGCCCAAGCCCTGGAAGCCGTGCGCCTGGAAGGAATTTCACGGTGAGAATCCATCGCCTTGAGATCTCCGCCTTCGGACCCTTCGCCGGCACCGAACACATCGATTTTGACCGCCTGAGCGCCCATGGCCTGTTCCTGCTCAACGGTCCCACCGGAGCGGGGAAGACAAGCGTTCTGGACGCCATCTGCTTCGCCCTTTATGGGTCAGTGCCCGGGGCGCGGCAGGACGGCAAGCGGCTGCGGAGCGACCATGCCGAGGCCACCGCGGAGCCCCGGGTCACCTGTGAGTTCTCCGCCAGCGGCAGGCACTTCGAGGTCTCCCGCTCGCCGGCCTGGCAGAAGCCCAGCGCCCGGGGTAGGAGCGGCTTCACGGTGCAGCAGGCCAATACGCTGCTCCGGGAACGCGTTGACGGTGGATGGCTTGAAAAATCCGGCCGGAACGACGAAGCCGGCGCCGAGATCGCAGCGGTCCTCGGCATGAACCGGGAGCAGTTCACCCGTGTTGTAATGCTGCCGCAGGGCGACTTCGCGGCCTTCCTGCGGTCCAAGGCTGCCGACCGCCTGGAGCTGCTGCAGAGCCTCTTTGGTACCCAGCGTTTTGAGGCTGTTGAACAGGAGCTGGGCCGGAACGCGCAGGCAGCCCGCAGCGAGGTCGCCGGTCTCAATGGCCGGCTTGAGCTCCTGCTCGCGCAGGCGGAGGCTGAAACGGCAACGCTGGAACGCGACGGGGAGGCCGCTCCGGACCGCGCTGACACGGACTCGTTCCTGCCCTGGCTCCAGGCTCGTGCAGCCGGTGCCGCGGAACAACACCGTGCGGCAGCCCTGGCGGCCGACCGGCAGCGTGCTGAGCGACTGGCCGCCAGGGACGCCGCGGCAACACGGGATGCCCGCCAGTCCAGGCTGGCCGTTGCCCGCCGCCGGCAATCCGCGGCTGAGGCCGCGGCCCCCGCCATCGCAGCCAAGAGCAGACAGCTGGACCTGCATCGGCTGGCCGAAGTACTCGGCGGGCAACTGCAGGCGGTCGACGGTGCCGCCAGGGCCGAGGAAGATGCAAGGGCAGCGATGGCGGCGGCAGGACACGATCTGCGGACCGCGGCGCTTACCGACGACGAACTCGCCGCGTTAGAGACTGCGGCCGCGGACAGCGCCGCTAATGCTGACAGTTCCGCCTTCGACAGCGCTGCCTTCGATGGCGCTGCGCTGCGGCCTGCCCTGGCCGGATTGCGTACCCTGCGCGCCGTGCTCGAGGAGCGGCTGCCCGAGGAATCGAGCCTCGCCGGGCTCCGGAGCCGCGCCGCGCGGCTTGGCCTGGAGTTGGCCGGGCAGGAAGACAAGCGGGCATCAGGTGATGCTGCCCTGGCCGCCCTGGAGGCGGAGTCCATTGCCCTTCTCGCTTCAATGCATCCGCTCGAAGAACTCGCCGCCGAGGTGCAGTTGCGGTCCAAAGAAGCAGCGGCGGCCGAAGAACTGCTGGTCCTGGTCCGGCGGTACGCCCGGGCGGAGACCAGCTGCGAAGCCGTCGCGCAACGCCACGGCGTGGCCCGGGAAAGCTACCAGGACCTGCGCCAGGGCTGGCTCGATCTGCGTGAGGAACGGCTGGCCAATGCTGCCGCGGAACTGGCCTCCCAGCTGCTGCCCGGTCTCCCGTGCCTGGTGTGCGGCAGCCCCGAGCACCCGGCGCCCGCCCCGGCAGCGGCTTCGGCCCTGACGGTGGCCGAGGCCGAAGAGACCGCCCAGCGCGCCTGCGAGGCCGCGGAAGGCGCACTCGCGAGCCTCGAACGCGAACTCGCGGAGGCCCAGCAGGACGTTGCCGTGCTGGCGGCGCAGGGCGGCAATACCGCCCCTGACGTCGCCGCCCTCGACGCCGCCCTGGCCAGGGAACGTGCCGCGGAAGCGCAGCGCGCTGCGGCGGAGCTTGCCGCCAACCGCACCCGGCACGCCGAACTCGAGGAGGAGAGCGCCGCAGGCCAGCAGGCCCGAACGGCTGTGGACTCCAGCATTGCCCGGATCGGCTCCACCCTGGCCGAAGTCCAGGAACAGTCCGATGCCCTGGAACTGGCGCTCGACAAACTCAGGGCAGGACACCCGGTCCTGGCAGCCCGCATCACAGCCGTGGACGGTGCAACGGCCGTGCTGGAACGCGCCGAGGAAGCGCGGAACCTGCTGGAACAGGCCAGCGGCCGGTCCGCGGAGGCCCGTCGGCAGTTGGAGCTGGCCCTTCCCGGCACCGGTTTCGCATCCGCCGAGGCGGCCCGCGGCGCCCTGCTGCCGGCCGCGGCTGCGGCAGCCCTGGAAGCGGACGTCCGTGCCGGACTAGATGAAGCTGTCCGGATTGAGGAACTTTTTGCCAGCGAGGACCTGGTGCTGGCGGCGCACGAGCTGGCAACGGAGGGCCCGCTTGCCGCGGAGCTGGTGGAACGGCTCAGCGCAGAAGCCGCCACGGCTGAGCGCGCCGCCAGGGACGCGGAACTCGAGGCCGGCCTCGCGGAAAAATCCGTACGCACCCTCGACACTATCGCCGACACCTATGTGCAACTCGCGGCGGCAGGTCAGGAACCGCGGGAACGGGCAGCACTGCTGACGGCGGTCGCGGACGCGGCACGCGGCGGGGGAGACAACAACTACCGGATGAGCCTGAACAGCTATGTCCTCGCGGCACGGCTCGAACAGGTGGCTCTCGCCGCCTCGGAACGACTTGTCGCAATGAGCGATGGCCGCTACACCCTGCAGCACACCGACGCGAAGGCGGCCCGGGGGCAGAAATCCGGGCTCGG
Organism: Arthrobacter sp. AL05; assembly: GCF_029960715.1. Classification (NCBI taxonomy): domain Bacteria; kingdom Bacillati; phylum Actinomycetota; class Actinomycetes; order Micrococcales; family Micrococcaceae; genus Arthrobacter; species Arthrobacter sp. AL05. The sequence continues at coordinate 148,772 of NZ_JASBRC010000010.1, read as the reverse complement.
CCTGGAAGTGGTGGACCAGTGGACCGGGCAGCGCCGCGACACCGCAACGCTCTCGGGAGGGGAATCCTTTATGGCCTCTCTGGCCCTGGCCCTCGGCCTCGCGGACGTGGTGCAGCAGGAATCCGGCGGTGTCGACATCGAGACGCTTTTTGTGGACGAAGGCTTCGGCAGCCTCGACGAACAAGCACTCGAGCAAGTTATGGACGCGCTGGAGGGGCTCCGGGACGGCGGCCGGGTGGTCGGTCTGGTGAGCCACGTGGCCGAAATGAAGCAGCGCATCAGCACCCAGCTGCAGGTAGTCAAGGGGCGCAGCGGTTCCACCGTGCACATCTCCGATGACGGCCAGCCCTGACACGCATCTGACACCCCGGAGCCGCCGCGGCTGCCGGGCCTGTGCAGGCGTCGAACGATGCGGCTAGAATCGTACTGTTACCGGGTCGCGCGCATCGGGAGGAGGGACGATGCGCACCATTGAACGAACCCGGAATCATGACCCACTTCCCTCCCTCCCAAGCGCCCGCTTCGACGGCGCCGCAGCTCCCTGACACCACGGCGGCCTCCCTCTCGGGCCCGGCCGCACCTTCCCGCCCGCCCGCCCCGCCGGGGCCGGGCTCCTCGGCGCCTGCACCGCGCACCGCCGGACGATACGCCCGGTTGCCGCTGTTGGCAGGGCGGAGCTTCATCCCGGTCGGACTCTTCGCCAGGCTCCCGCTTGCGATGCTCACTGTCGGAACCCTCACCCTGGTCACCGCCGTCACCGGCTCCTACGCCGTCGGCGGCGTGTCGGCCGGCGCTGTAGGCATCGGCTCGGCTCTCGGGGCCCCGGTCCTCGGCGCGCTGGCGGACCGGCGGGGCCAACGGCCGGTGTTGCTCTTCGCCGCGGTCTTCAACACCGTCGCGGTTATCGCCTTGATCATTTCCGCCTACCTGATCCCCGGCGGACAGGACCTGGGTGCCGCCGTCCCCGTCCTGGCGGCCGCATTTGTGGCCGGCATCAGCAGCCCCCAAGTGGGGCCGCTGGCCCGGGTCCGATGGATGGCATTGACCTCCCGCGGCGGACGCGACGCCAATCCGGCGGATCTGGACACCGCGCTGTCCTACGAAGGCACCGCTGACGAACTTACATTTGTCCTGGGCCCGGCGCTTGTGGGTATCCTGGCGAGCCTGATCGCACCCTGGCTGCCGCTGGCCCTGGCCGCTGCCCTGACCATTACCCTCGTCCCGGCCTTTGCGGTCCACGATACGCACCGTGCGGTGGTCCGGACACCGGCGCGCACCACGGCATCGACCGCCCTTGCAAAGCAGTTGCGGGCGTCGCTTAGCGCCGGCGAGCGGGCAGGCGCCGTTGGCGCCGTCGCGCTCCCCGTGCTGGCCATGGTCTGTATGGGCACGTTCTTCGGATCCACCCAGACGGCGCTGAGTTCGTTCTCCGCCAGCTTCGCCACCGCAGAGCTGGCGGGCCTGCTGTATGCGGTGATGGGTCTGAGTTCGGCAGCGGCGGCGTTGTCGGTGGCGTACTGGTCCCAGCGGTTCACAGCCAACGCCCGGTGGCTGGTCTGCGCAGCCCTGATGGCTTCACTGGCGCTGCTTCTGTTGCTGCCTGCGGCCATTTTTCCCATGATCGTGGTGCTGCTGGTCCTGGGGCTGCCGGTGGGCCCGCTGATGGTCACAGTCTTCGCGATCGGCGGAATCGTCGCCCCGGCCGGAAAGCTGGGAACGGTCATGACCGCCCTGGCCAGCGGTATTGTTGCCGGCACCGCGATCGGTTCGTCCATCGCCGGGCAGTTGGCGCAGCACCAGGGCTACGCCACAGCATTTGTGGTGCCCGTCTGCGCGGCCGCGGCGCTGTTCCTGCTGGGAGCGGCAGGCGCCGTTGTGCTGCAACGCCGGAAGCCAAGCACGCCGGCTCCCTGAAGTTACACTGGCGCCGGTCCCCGCTCCGGGCACCCCTAACACTCCCGAAGAACCATTGGTGCTAGCGCAACGGCGGGTGGACGATCCTCACCCGCCAAGCTGGGCCTCGATGCGCCCGGCGCTGGCGGCCAGGGCCGCGGCGACTTCCGCAGGGTCCTGGGCCGCTCGGATGTAGACGACGGCGAGAGCCGCGGGCCGGCCGCCCGGAACCCGAACGGGGACGGCCATGGAGGAGACGCCGGCGAGGACCTCGTCGTGACTGGCAGAATAGCCGCGGCCGCGCGCCTCGGCCGCTTCGGCCCGGTACGGGATGCCGGGCGCGGCGGCGGCCCACTCCTCTTCCGATAAGGCCGACTGGATTGCGATTCCGGGGGCCCCGGCGCTGATCGGATGCCGGGTGCCCGGATGCTGCACGACGGTTGCCCCGGTATGCCGGGGATCGACGGTGACCAGGGTGACGCATTCCTCGCGGTCCCAGACGGCGACGAAAGCGCTCATCGTCAGCGCATTCGCGAGCTGGGTCAGCTCGGGCAAGGCCGCCGTCTGCAGGTTCCGGGACACGCCCCGGGCCAGAACGGCGAGGCCCGGTCCCGGCTGGACCCGTCCGCCGTCGTCGCGCACCAGCAGCGAGTGGTCCTCCAGGGTGCGCAGGATGCGGTACGCGACGGAGCGGTGCACTCCCAACTCGCCGGCGAGTTCGGCGATGGTCAGCGGGTGCTGGGCATCAGCCAGGATTTCCAGGGCGCGGATGCCGCGGGACAGCGTTTGGGACGGGGATGCCTGGGCGCTGCCGGCGGTCGGGGTCATACATCCATCCTAGGCGCGGGCGCGGGTGAAGCAGGGAAGCGACGTGTGGCCCTTGTGCTCTGAATCACGGTAGTCTAGCGTTCGATATGTGAATATCGAGTTCCATTATAGAACAACCTAGGTGGAATCAGGATCACGGCGCACTATGCTGCACCACACCGGCACCAGCCAGACGTCAATGTTGGGGCCGGCAAAGCTTTTTTGCATAAACGTGCGCTCTGTCACATATTTCATAGTAAGATCTAAATACTTACTGACCGTTCGATCAGTAAATCTTGAGGCATTGACTTGTTTTCATCGCACCCACCCGGGCAGCATCCCTGCCCCCAACTACGGAGTTTCAATGACCGCAACTTCAAGTGTCGATTCAGAGGCGGGTCCCAGCAGCAAGCATGAGGAACGCAAAGTCCTCGCGGGCACGCTGGTCGGGACCACCATCGAGTGGTATGACTTTTTCATCTTCGCCCAGCTGACAGCAACGCTGCTGTCGCCGCTGTTCCTGGCACCGTTGAACGCCTCGAACCCGGGACTGGCCCAGATCCTGTCCTTTGCCCTCATTGGCATCAGTTTTCTGTTCCGACCGCTCGGCGCCATTGTCGCCGGTCATCTGGGAGACCGGCTCGGCCGCAAGGCCATGCTGGTCTTCACGCTCGTGATGATGGGTGCGGCGACGGCGCTGATCGGCATGCTTCCCACCTACGCCCAGATCGGCGTCTGGGCTCCGATCCTGCTGATCCTGTTGCGCGTCATCCAGGGCTTCTCCGCCGGCGGCGAATGGGGCGGTGCCGCACTGATGGCCGTCGAGCATGCACCGATGAGCAAGCGCGGCCTCTTTGGCGCCTACCCGCAGATCGGCGTCCCGGTCGGCATGATCCTGGCCACCGGCCTGCTGTACTTCCTCAATACGTCCATGTCCAAGGAGGATTTCGCGTCCTGGGGTTGGCGGGTTCCGTTCCTGCTCTCCATCGTCCTGATCGTGGTCGGCTACCTGATCCGTCGCGCCGTCGCCGAGAGCCCCGTATTCAAGGAAATGTCGGCCCGCAAGGAAGAGAGCAAGGCCCCGCTGGGAGAGCTTATCCGTAAGCATAAAAAGGCCGTCCTCTACTCGACGATGATCTTCATCGGCAACAATGCCGCCGGCTACCTGCTGATTGCATTCTTTATCTCCTACGCCACCAAGTCCCTGAAGATGCCCACCCCGCAGATTCTGCTTGCCACCACGCTGGCTTCCTTTGGCTGGCTGATTTTCACCCTGGTTGGCGGCTGGCTGTCGGACAAGATCGGCAGGGTCAAGACCTTCCTGACCGGCTACGCAATCGTCTTCGCCTGGATGATCCCGATGTTTGCGCTCATCGACACCAAGAACATCGTGCTCTACGGCGTGGCGCTGTTTGTCCTGACCATCGGCCTGGGTCTGTCCTACGGTCCGATGTCGGCCATGTACGCCGAGATGTTCCCGGCGAACGTGCGCTACTCGGGTATCTCGATCGGTTACGCCTTCGGTGCCATCCTGGGCGGTGCATTTGCGGCCACCATCGCGGAGGCGCTGTTGCAGGGCACCAAGTGGACCGGTTCCATCGGTATCTACATCATGGTTCTCTGCGTGATTTCCGCGGTAGGCGTCATTCTTGCCGGGGAGACGAAGGGCCGTCCGCTCGGTGTCGCCCCCCATGTGCCGGCAGAATCGGTCCGGCACTAGCAGGCAACGCAGCACCGGAGGGACACGGGCCGCCTGTGCGCTGCTCCTGAACGTTGGACCGAGGCGTCGGTTCCGACGGCCAGGTGCAGTTCACGGTCCCGTGTCCCTTGACTTTAACCCAGGGCGCGTTCACTCAGTGCCCATCGGGAAAGCCCGGCCACGGCCGGAGAAGACCGAGGCCCGGCGTCCATCTGCTCCGGCGGCAGTTTCATCCATCCCTTGATGGTCAAACCGCGGCAGCCGGGCCGAGGGGCGGGCAGACTGCGCGGTGTTAGCGGGGGACGGATGGGGGGGATCCTGTGTCGGAGCCTTGTAGGGCTTACGTGACCCGGCGGGAGAGCGTCGATTCGCGCTCCGTGGTCCGTGCGCCGGGCCGGCCGGCTGCTGGAAAGGCTGCAGCGCGAGCTTTTGGCCAACGCTGACGCGCTGCCCGTTCCGGCCCGGATCAAAGCGAACCGCCTGGCCGCCGCAACCCCGGGTTCCAGCATGGACCTTGCGACCGCGAAAGAATCCGCCCAAAGCCGGCAGGCGGGGCCGATGTCGGGGCCAAAAAGCGGCCGGAGCGTCAGTGTGAGGACCAGCGTCAATCGGCTACTGGCCCGCCGGAGCCACCGCGGAGTCGGTTCGCGCCCCTCGCGGGCGTTTGGCGGGCCCGGATGCGACCCCGCCGTGCATTCAGACGCCCAGGAAGCTGACGGCACCCTGTTTGAAGGCGCGGCTGGTGATGGCGTTGGTGTGGTTCCGCCCCGGCAGGACCAACTGTTCGACCATGGCCCCGGCCCTCGCACCCAGGGCGGCGAGTTCCGGCATGGAGGCGGCGCGCTCGTCCTTTTCCCCGGCCACCAGCAGCATCGGCATGTGCGGGACGGCCTCGGCGGGATTGAACGGCTCAGCCTTGATGGCTTCCACCAGGGACAGCAACGAAAAGATGTTGTTGCCCGGGAGCATCTGGGCCATCTTCAGCAGCCCGGCGGTGGACGGATCGGCGATCGGAGTGCCGTCGGCCAGGTAGCGCTGGGCGGCTGCCAGGTCAAAGTCAGCCAGCGGATCAGAAACATTGGGTCCGCCCAGGACCAGCCGGTGCACCAGTTCGTGCTGGGTGGCGCCGAATTCCCAGGCGAGCCGAGAGCCGAGGGAGTAGCCAATCACGTCCAGTCCGCTGCTCGGGTCCCCGTCGCGCAGCGGCCGGGCGCCGGCGTCGGACGCGATCTGCAACAGGTCCGCCCGGATCCTGCTGGGCGCATACGAGTCCCTGTCCTCGGGGGCGCCGCTGCGGCCGTGGCCGGGCAGATCCACAACGATCACGCGGCGGCCGGCCGCCAGCAATGCGGTCAGCCAGCCGGTGTCCTCCCAGTTGAGCCTGCCCGAGGAGGAGAAGCCGTGCAGCAGCAGCACCGGCCGCAGCCCGGCGTCGGAGTCCGGCTCGTGCACCCCAACATAGAGCTGGGGGTCGGTGCCCTCCACGGTGTGGGAATGCTGCTCGCCGGTGTGCCTGCCGCTCATGGTCTCAGTCCTCATCAAGTACGGCGCTCAGGCGTACCCGGCGCTTCGGTGCCTCGTCCTTCGGGACCGTGCCCACGATGCCGGCGGTGTTGTCCGGCACCTCAAACACAATCAGGGGCTCGCCGACGTTGATTTTGTCGCCCGGCCCGCCGTGGATACGCACTACCTTACCCGCCTGCGGGCTGGGCAATTCAACGGCCGACTTGGTGGTTTCGACCTCCACGAGGGGCTGGTTCCGCTCCACCTGATCGCCCGGGGAGACCAGCCATTCCAGCACGGTGGCCTCGATCAGGCCTTCGCCGAGATCAGGCAGCGGGAAGGAAATTTCAGCCACGTTTGTACTCCAATACTCGCTGGATCCCAAAGAGGATCCGGTCAATGTTCGGGATGTATTCATCCTCCAGGTCGCCGGAGGGGTAAGGGACGTCAAAGCCGGTGACGCGTTCCACCGGCGCCTTCAGCGTGTCGAAGCAGCCCTGTGTGATCAGCTGCGCCACCTCGGCACCCAGCCCGGAGGTCAGCGGCGCTTCGTGGACGACGACGGCGCGGCGGGTCTTGCGCACTGAGACGGCCAGCGCGGCGGCGTCGATCGGTTTGAGCCAGCGAAGATCCAGGACTTCGACGTCGATCCCGTCCTCGGCGGCAAGTTCGGCCACCTGCAGGCAGCGGGCCACCATGGCGCCCCAGGCGACGAGGGTGAGGTGGCGGCCCTCACGCATCACCTTGGCCCCGGTGGGGGAGCCCCCGGCCGGATCGTGGCTGGCGGTGTCCACCTCGCCCTTTTGCCAGTAGCGGGACTTCGGTTCCATAAAGATCACCGGGTCCGGCCGCGTGGCGGCGTATTTGAGCAGGTGGTAGGCCTCGTGTGGGTTTGAGGGCGAGACCACTTTCAGGCCCGGCACATGGGCGAAAAGCGCCTCCAGGCTTTCGCCGTGGTGTTCGGGGGCCCGGATGCCGCCGAAGCTGGGAACCCGCAGGGTAATGGGCATCGGCAGGGTGCCGCGGCTGCGGTAGTTCATCCTGGCCATCTGGCAGACGATCTGGTTGATCGCAGGGTAGGCGAATCCGTCGAACTGGACTTCGGGGATGGGATGGAACCCGGCCATCGCCAAGCCCACGGACATACCAAGAATGCCGGATTCCGCCAGCGGGGTGTCAAAAACGCGCTGCTCGCCGTGTTTGGCCTGCAGTCCGTCCGTGATCCGGAAGACGCCGCCGAGCCGGCCGCAGTCCTCGCCGAAGATCAGGGCCTTCGGGTTTTCCGCGAGAACCTCATCGAGGGCGCGGTTCAGGGCCTGCTGCATCGACATCACCGTGGCGGCCACCGGACCATTCACGGCAGCTTCGGTTGTGAGCATCGAGTTAGACATGTTCGGACTCCTCGCGCCAGTTGGTGGCCTGACCCTGCAGGACAGGGGTGGTTTCCTGGAAAACCAGGTCAAACATTTCGGTGCCGGGGCGGGAGTCGAGTCCCTGGATTCCGGTGCGGATGAGTTCCTCTTCGGCTTTGGCTGCCGCGAGGGCCTCGGCGAAGAAGGCTTCGTCGGCGATGCCCTCGGCGAGCAGCCGCTGCCGGAAACGCTCCAGCGGATCGGCGCCGGCGCCGTCGTGCTCCTCGTCGAGGGAGCGGTAACGTCCCGGATCGTCGGAGGTCGAGTGCGGTCCGCGCCGGTAGGTCATTGCCTCGATGAGCACCGGACCATTGCCGGCCCGGGCGTGCGCGAACGCGCGCCGGGTTGCCTCGACGACGGCGACCACATCATCGCCGTCGATCTGCAGCGCCGGCATTCCGTAGCCGGCGGCGCGGGCGGCGACGGAGCCGCCGGCCACCTGGCGTTCGGTGGGGACCGAGATCGCCCAGCCATTGTTCTGGACGAAGAACACCACTGGGGCCTTCATCACTGCGGCGAAGTTCAAGGCCTCATGGACGTCGCCCTGGGAGGATGCGCCGTCACCGAAGTACGTCAGGGCGACGCCGAGCTTGCCGTCGGCGGTGCCGGTCAGCGTCTGGCCGTGGGCCCAGCCCACCGCGTGCAGCACCGAGCCGGCCACGACAGCCTGGATCGGTGCGAGCCGGGACTTGACGGGGTCGTAAAGACCACCGTGCCAGCTGGCTTTGTGGGTCGCCATATACGCCACCATGTCCACGCCCATGGTGCGGGCCACCCCCATCTCGCGGTAGGTGGGGAACACGAAGTCCCGGGTGGTGTCAACGGCGTAGCCGCTGCCAACCTGGGCGGCCTCCTGGCCGAGCTCGGGCGCGTAGCCGGGCATGATGCCCTGGCGCTGCCAGGCGATCGCCGATGCGTCGAGGTGGCGGACGGCCACCATCAGCGAATAGAGCTCGCGGAGCTGGGCGGGAGTGAGCGGGTCGGCGGCATCGCCGGCAGCCACGGGAAGAGTGTCCATGGCTGTGACCCTAGTCACCGCGTCGCCACTGGGCAATCAGCCGCCGAATCACTAGCCAGACTGCACAGGAATACCGGCTAAACCGCCGTTGAGCCTGTCAGTTTGTTCGTATCGCGGCGCCGGACTCCCAGCCCAACTGACTCGCAGCTGAGGTCGTTCTGAGCCGCCAAAACGGCCTCAGCTGCGAGCTACTTGGACACGTTCGGACGGTTGCGGGTCAGCCGGGCGCCGATCCAGCAGGCCGCGGCAATGCCGGCGACCAGCGCGATGGTGCTGACGAGTTGCCTGCTGCTCTCCGGGCTGCTGAAGCCGACGGCGAAGATCAGGGCCAGCAGCACCAGGCCGAAGATGGTCAGCCCCGGGAAGCCCCTCATCCGCAGCGGCAGCTCGGTGCCCTCGCGGTCGGCCCGGCGGCGCAGGATCAGCTGGGACACCAGAGCGGAGCCCCAGACCATCAGGCAGGTCGAGCCGACCAGCTGGAAGAGCGCCGGCAGGATCTGCTCCGGAAAGAGCAGCTCCAGCACGGTGGCTAGGAAGCCGAAAGCCACGGAGACGCCGACGGCGAGCACGGGCACCCGCGCCTTATTGACCTTCGACAGGAACCGGGGAGCCTCGCCGCGTTCGGAGAGCGAGAAAACCATCCGGGAGGCGCCATAGAGGTTCGCGTTCAGCGCCGATAGCAGGGCGACGACGGCCACCAGGGTAATCGCGGTGCCGGCGCCGGGAATCCCCGCGGTGTCCAGGACGCCGGCGAACGGCGACGCCAGGGCATCCGAGGTGTAGGGCAGGACCGCCGCGATAACGAACACGGAGCCGATGTAAAAAACCAGGATCCGCCAGACGACGGTGCGGATTGCCTGGGCCACGCTGTGCCGCGGGTTCTCGGTCTCGGCGGCGGCCACACTGACAATCTCGGTACCGCCGAAAGCGAAGATCACAACAAAGAGCGCGGTGGCAATGCCGCCGAAGCCCGTGGGGGCGAAATTGGCGGTGAAGTTGGTCAGTCCGGGGGAGGGGACGTCGGGCAGCAGGCCTAGCAGCAGGGCGGCGCCAATGCCCAGGAACAGCAGGATGGCGGTCACCTTGAGAATGGCGAACCAAAACTCAAACTCGCCGAAGTTCTTCACCCCGGCCAGATTGATCGCCGTGAACATCACCATAAAGACCAGCGACAGGGCCCAGACCGGGATTACCGGCCACACCGTGAATAGCAGGGCGGCGGCGCCGAGGGCCTCGGCGGCGATGACGACCACCAGTTGCAGCCACCAGAGCCAGCCCACGGTGGCTCCGGCGGTCCGGCCCATGGCCTTGGCGGCGTAGACGGAAAAAGCACCGCTGTTGGGGTTGGCGGCGGCCATTTCCCCGAGGGCCCACATCACCAGGATGATCAGGGTTCCAGCGACCAGGTAGGAAATCAGGACGGCGGGTCCGGCGGCCTGGACGCCGGCCCCCGAGCCAAGGAAAAGGCCGGCGCCAATGGCGCTGCCGAGTCCCATCATGGTCAGTTGGCGTGGCTTCATGCTGTGGCCGAGTTTCAGGCCGGGGCGCTCTGCGGTGGACTTCATTGTCATGCTGGCGAACCTTTGTGTGGTGTGGATCTGAACGTCCTTGTGGGACCTATTGAATTTACCGCGGCGGGGCAGGGCCGGAGTCCGCCAGCCGTGAGAGCATAGTGACAGTTTGCTCGCTTGAATCGGATTTACTGCAACGATTTGTGCTTCAAAAGACTCATTCTGGAGGAATGTTCGATGGACGTTGATCCCCTGGACGCCAAGATTGTCCGATTCTTCACCGATTCGCCCAGGGCCTCGGTGCTGGAAGCCTCCCGTGTGCTTAAGGTTGCCCGCGCCACCGTGCAGTCCCGGCTGGACCGGATGCAGGACAGTGGTGTCATCGGCTCGTGGGTGCCGCAGCCGGATCCGGCCCGCTTCGGGTTTCCGGTGGTGGCCTTCTGCTCCCTGACCATCAACCAGGACCTGGGGCACGATGCGGTGGTCGAGGCCCTCGCGGCGATTCCGGAGCTGATCGAGATCCACACCGTGTCCGGCAGTTCCGACCTGATGGCCCGGATCGCGGCACGCTCCAACCCGGACCTGCAGCGTGTGCTGGACGCCATGATCGCGACCCGGACCGTGCTGCGCTCATCCTCGGTCATCGTGCTCAACACTCACTTCCAGGGCCGCACACTTCCGCTGCTGGAGGCGGCCGCGGAGGGGCGCTGAGCCGCGCCCCTCCGTCCCTGCCCGGCAGCCCGCGGGCGGGCCGAAACATTTTGCATCCGGCGGGTGGCGTCGTAGAATTAGTTCTAGTCAATCTGACTATAACTATTCCGGCGGTCGGACCGGAACCGTCCGGGCGGTCCCGGGACCGGCCGGACGGCCAGGACGCGGGGTGAACCACCATCTACACAACAGCTGCCAACGTCTCCGAGCGCCAGCTGGCGCCGCCGACGCTGGCCATCTCCACGGTGATCTTTGCCCTTCGCCCCAGCGAGCGCTCCGGGCGGCCAACCTTGTGGATCCCGCTGGTGCGCCGGATCCGCGAACCGTTTAAGGGGATGTGGGCGTTGCCCGGCGGCCCGCTCACCCATTCAGAGTCACTGCCGGACGCAGCCTCGCGGAATCTGCGGGAAACCACCGGGCTGGCACCCCGCTACCTTGAACAGCTCTACGCCTTCGGCGGCCTGCACCGCTCACCCACCCAGCGCGTCGTCTCCATCGTCTACTGGGCGCTGGTCCAGCCCACCGAGGCTGCGCTCGCCGACGAGTCCGAGAACGTCAAGTGGTTCCGCGCGGACCGGCTCGGCGAACTGGCCTTCGATCACCACGCGATCATCGACTACGGGCTCTGGCGGCTGCGCAACAAGATGGCTTACGGCTCCATCGCCTACCACCTGCTGGGCGAATACTTCACCCTGGCCCAGGTCCGGGAGGTCTACGAGGCTGTCCTGGACCGCGAACTGGACCCGGCCAATTTCCGCCGGCAGGTCAAGTCCACACCCGAAATCGAAGAAACCGACCAGTACCTGCAGGGCGGCAAACACCGTCCGCCCCGCCTCTACCGCTTTACCGGCAGCCCGGGCCTTGAACCAGACAACAGGAGCACACCATGAGCAGCGTCAATACGGCCATCCAGCTGATCACACGCGAACAGGCCACCAGCAACGCCAAGGGCATGGCAACGGCCGCCACGTGCAGTCCGGCGCTCGCCCGCGGGCCCTGGGACTTCGACGTCGCCGAAGCCCTCGCCGGTGTGCCCGCCTACGGCCCCGGCGCCTCCGCCGCGGATGTGGCCCCGGCGGCGACCCCCCGGCAAGGGCAGCTCCCGGAGGAATACAAGACGGCTAGCGACGCCGAACTTGACGCCCGGATCCGGGCCGCCAAGGCAACGCTCGGGGACCGCGCCGTGGTCCTGGGCCACTTTTACCAGCGCGACGAGGTGGTGGCCTACGCCGACTTCGTGGGCGACTCGTTCCAGCTGGCCAACGCCGCACTTACCCGGCCCGACGCCGAGGCGATCATCTTCTGCGGGGTGCACTTTATGGCCGAAACCGCGGATATCCTCTCCCGCCCGGACCAGGCAGTCATCTTGCCCAACCTGGCCGCCGGCTGCTCCATGGCGGATATGGCGGACATCGATTCGGTGACCGAATGCTGGGAACAGCTCGAGGAACTGTTCGGCACCGAGCCCGACGCCGACGGCCGGGTTCCGGTCATCCCGGTCACGTACATGAATTCCTCCGCGGCGCTGAAGGGATTCTGCGGCGAGCGCGGCGGGATCGTGTGTACCTCCTCGAACGCCGCCACGGTGCTGGAATGGGCGTTCGAGCGCGGCCAGCGGGTGTTGTTCTTCCCGGACCAGCATCTGGGCCGCAACACCGCCAAGGCCATGGGGGTGCCGCTGGAGCAGACGCCGATGTGGAATCCGCGCAAGGAGCTCGGCGGCAACGTCGAACAGGCCCTGCAGGACTCCCGGGTGATCCTCTGGCACGGCTTCTGTTCGGTGCACAAGCGCTTTAATGTCGGCCAGATCGAGAAAGCCCGCGCCGAGTTCCCGGGCGTGCAGGTGATTGTGCACCCGGAGTGCCCGATGGAAGTGGTCGACGCCGCCGATTCGGCCGGTTCCACGGACTTCATCCGCAAGGCCATTGCGGCTGCGACGGAGCCGGCGACCTTCGCCGTCGGCACCGAGATCAACCTTGTCAACCGGCTGGCGGCGGAAAACCCGCAGCACACCATCTTCTGCCTGGATCCCGTGATCTGCCCCTGCTCCACGATGTACCGTATCCACCCCGGCTACCTCGCCTGGGTCCTGGAAGCGCTGGTCCGGGGCGAGGTCGTCAACCGCATCACGGTGGCGGGCGACGTCGCCGCCCCGGCACGGATCGCCCTTGAGCGGATGCTGGCGGCCCGGCCGTGACCAGGCGCCTGGTGGTGGTGGGCAGCGGCATCGCGGGTCTGTACGCAGCACTGCTGGCCTCCGACGCCGTGCCGGCATGTGAGGTGGTGCTCCTGAGCAAGGGAACGCTGGAGCAGAGCAACACCTTCTACGCCCAGGGCGGCATTTCGGCAGTGCTTGTGCCGGGGGAATCAGCGCCCGGAGACTCCGTGGCGGCCCACATTGCCGACACCCTCGCCGCCGGAGCCGGGCTCAATGACCCCGAGGCCGTCCGGGTGTTGTGTACCGAGGCAGCGCGGGACATCGCGGGGTTGCGGCGCTTTGGTGTTCACTTCGACGCCGGACCCGGCGGCGGCCCGGCCCTCGGCCTCGAAGCGGCGCATTCCGCGGCCCGCATCCTGCACGCCGGCGGTGACGCGACGGGTTCCCGCATCGCCCGCGCCCTCGTCGCAGCTGTCCTCGAGCGTGCCCTCCGGGGACGGCTGCGGATCGAGACCGGCGCCTTCGTCACCGGGCTGCGCACCGAATACGCCGAAACCGGACCGGCGGCGGGCAGCGCCCGGATTACCGGCGTCGAGTACTTGTCCGGTGGCCGGCCGCGGCAGCTGGACACCGGCGCGGTCCTCCTGGCCACGGGTGGCGCCGGACGGCTTTTCAGCCGGACCAGTAACCCCTCCGTCGCCACGGCCGACGGCCTGGCCCTCGCCTGGCGGGCGGGGGCTGCCGTCCGGGACCTGGAGTTCTTCCAGTTCCACCCCACCACCCTGGCGGCCGAGGAGGTCCCCGGGGGCCCGCCGGCGCTGCTCATTTCCGAGGCGGTCCGCGGGGAAGGCGCCGTGCTGCTCGACGCCGCCGGCTACCGCTTTATGCCGGACTACCACCCCGACGCCGAACTGGCCCCGCGCGACGTTGTCTCCCGCAGCATTGCCCTGCACCTGGCCGCGACAGGCGCGCCCGCGGACAGCCCCGTGTACCTGGACGCCCGGGGATTGGAGGCCGCCCGCGGTCCCGGGTTCCTGGCCCGGCGGTTCCCCACCATCACCGCCGCCACCCGCGCCGCGGGCTCCGACTGGGCCACCGAAGTGCTTCCGGTGTCCCCGGCAGCGCACTACTGGATGGGCGGGGTAGCCACCGACCTGTGGGGCCGCACGTCCGTGCCGGGACTGTACGCGGCCGGGGAAGTCGCCTGCACGGGCGCACACGGAGCCAACCGGCTGGCCAGCAATTCGCTGCTGGAGGGTCTCGTCTTCGGCCGCCGGGCCGTGGAGGCTTTCCTGGGCCGAGCCGGCACGGACCCTGCTCCGGCAGTTTGGCCCGCCCGTGCCGGATCTGAAGGCCCCGCCCCGGAGCCCGCCCCGGAGCCCGGCGCGGGCGGTGAGCCGTTCAGCCGGGACGCCCTGCGTCGCCTGATGACCGGTGCCGCCGGAGTGCTGCGCACCCGAGCCGGACTCGAGGACGCCGCCGCGCTTCTATCGCAGTGGTCTGCCGTTGCCGGCGCGGCCGACGGGCTCCCGCAACCGGGACCCGGCTCCGGCCCGGCGGCGCACGAGGACCGGAACCTGCTGCTGGCCGCCGGGCTGCTGGTGGCAGCCGCCCGGCAGCGAACGGCCCCGGCGGGCGCCCACTTTATGGCGGACGCCGACGCCGGCGCCGGACCCTCCGGACCCGCCCCGGTGCCCGCTGCCCCCACCTGCTCCATCCCGGCGGCCACCGCACCCGGCCGCCGGCAGCCAGCCGCACCCCGCCCGAAACAAAGGATTTCGTTATGACAGCACCCGCCGCACCCCGCCAGGCCGCCGCACCCCGCCAGGCCGCCGTCCCGGTGCCAGCGCTCGCCGGAACCCTGCCCGCGGCCGCCGTCGACGCCGTGCTGCGCGCCGCCCTGCTTGAGGATGCGCCCTATGGCGACATCACCTCCCAGGCGCTGATCCCCGCGGACACGCGGGCGACGGCGGTCCTGGCCGCCCGCGTGTCCGGTGTGTTCAGCGGCGGTGAGGTCTTTGCCGCCGCGATGAAGCTCACAGATTCCGGGGCCGACGTTGAACTCCTGGTCGCTGACGGAACCGCCTTTGCCGCCGGCACGGCGCTCGCGAGGGTCAGCGGGAACGCCCGCGCCGTGCTGCTCGCCGAACGTGTCGCCCTGAACCTGGTCCAGCGGATGAGCGCCATTGCCAGCAAAACAGCGGAATTTGTCGCCCGTGTTGACGGTACCGGGGCGCGCATCACGGACACCCGCAAAACGACGCCGGGCTTGCGGGTGCTGGAGCGGTACGCCGTCCGTTGCGGCGGCGGAGCCAACCACCGCTTTGGCCTCTCGGACGCGGTGCTGGCCAAGGACAACCACCTGGCCGTCCTGACCGGGGGAGACCCGTCGAGGCTTACGGAAGTGCTGCGGGCGGCCAAAGCGCGCCTGGGGCACACCACACACTTCGAAGTGGAGGTGGACAGGATGGACCAGATCGAACCCGTGCTGGCCGCCGGGGTGGACACCATCATGCTGGACAATTTCACCCTGGCGGATCTTGCCGCGGGCGTGGCCCTGGTGGCCGGCCGGGCCCGGGTCGAGGCCAGTGGCAACGTCAACCTGGCTACCGTGGCGCGGATCGCCGCTGCCGGGGTGGATGTCATCTCGATCGGCGGGCTCACCCACAGCGTCGCCGCCCTGGACTTGGGACTCGATATTGAACT
Source organism: Arthrobacter sp. AL05 (assembly GCF_029960715.1). Taxonomy (NCBI): domain Bacteria; kingdom Bacillati; phylum Actinomycetota; class Actinomycetes; order Micrococcales; family Micrococcaceae; genus Arthrobacter; species Arthrobacter sp. AL05. Next base: position 133,354 of record NZ_JASBRC010000010.1, on the reverse strand, counting down.
CGGCGTCGACCTGGACCGTGGCCCCGGTATGGAACCTGGCAGCCGGCGGACGGCGGATCAGGGAAGACCATGATCTTCCTCGACGCCGCGGCCACCACACCGGTCCGCCGCGAGGTACTGGACGCCATGTGGCCGTACCTCACGGGGGAGTTCGGCAACCCCTCGAGCCGGCATTCCTTCGGAGACTCCGCAGCTCAGGCGCTCGCCGATGCCCGTGCAGTGACGGCCAGGGCGCTGGGCTGCCGCCCGGGTGAGATCGTCTTCACCTCCGGCGGCACGGAGGCGGACAACCTGGCCGTCCAAGGGATCGCCCTTGCCCGCCGCATCGCAGACCCCCGGCTGGACCGGGTGGTGATCAGCGCCGTTGAGCATCCTGCGGTGGAAGAATCCGCCCGCTTCCTGGAGCGCGTGCACGGTTTCAGCGTCGACGTTGTTCCGGTGGATTCCCTCGGCCGGGTCACCGAAGCTGCCCTCGCCGCCGTGCTCCGGCCGGAAACGGCCCTGGTCAGCATTATGTACGCCAACAACGAGGTGGGTACTGTGCAGCCGATTGCCCGGCTGGCCGCACTGGCCCGCGCACAGCGAATTCCGTTCCACACCGACGCGGTCCAGGCTGCCGGCTGGTTGCCGCTCGACACGGCAGCACTCGGCGTTGATGCCCTGAGTATCTCCGGCCACAAATTGGGGGCGCCGAAAGGACAGGGCGCACTGTTCGTCCGCGGCAGGATCCGGCTGGAACCCTTGATCCATGGCGGCGGGCAGGAACGCGGGCGCCGGTCGGGGACCGAAAACGTGGCCGGAGCGGTAGCCCTCGCGACGGCGCTCACCCTTTCGCAGGACGGTCAGCAGGCCCGTGCGGCCCAGGTGGCGGAACTCCGTGATGACTTCATCGGCGCGGTACGGGCGGGGGTTCCGGGCGCGGTCCTGACCGGCGACCCGGCCGAGCGGCTGCCCTCCGTGGCCTCGTTCTGTTTCCCGGGGACCAGCGGTGAATCCGTGCTGCTGGAGCTCGAACGCCATGGAGTCATCTGCTCCAGCGGTTCGGCCTGCGCCGCGGGGTCCGATGAGCCCTCTCCGGTGCTGCTGGCGATGGGCTTCGACGCCACAACCGCCCAGACCGCTGTCCGTTTCAGCTTTGACGCCACCATCACGGCGGCGGAACTGCGGGAGGCGGCGGCCGCGGTCCGCACCGCCGTCGTCAGCATCCAGTCCCTCGACCCAACCAGCTAGCAGCACGGGTCGTTTTGACCGCCCAAAACGACACTTGCTGCGAGTCAGTTGGGCGGGACAGGACTGGGCGGGACAGGACTGGGAGGGGCGGTGGGTGGCCTAACGGTGCCGGGCCCGGCGGAAGATCCAGTGCCGCAGCATGGTGAAGCGGACGGCCGTGGCGGCAAAGCCGGAGAGTGTTGTGGTCCACAGCTCGGCAGAAACTGTGGCGTCGGGGTTGATCCAGTGCAGCACGCCGAGGCTGCCGCCGGTAATCAGAAGCGCCACGAGGATGACGATCAGGCCGTTGAGGTGGTCGCGCTTCATCCGGTGGCGTTCGGTGATTTTGAACGTCAGCCGCCGGTTCAGCGCCGTGTTCATCAGCGAGGTGAGGATAAGAGCCGTCGCGTTGGCCGGTTGCGGGCCGAGATACGGGCGGAGGAAGGCATAGAGCGCCAGCGACGTGACGGTACAGACAATTCCGACGGCGGTGAATCGCAGCAACTGCCGGACCAGGGGGTACCGAAGAATCCCGCGGTGCCGCCGGCGGTCCGCCGGACGGACTCCGGCGGGTGCAGGCGCGGCGGAGTGCTGCTCAAGCTGGGAATCCATCGGCTCAGTGCAACTCGCCGGCCGGGATCTCTACCGCCAGTCGGTTCGATGGCCCGGCGAGCGGGCATGCCCAGGCCTCGTTGTAGGCGCAGGAGGGGTTGTAGGCAAAGTTGAAATCAACAACAAATTCCGCTCCCGGACCCGAACCCTGCACACCGTGGAAGGCACCCTTGATGGTGTCCAGCAGGTACCGGCCCGCACCGTAACTTCCGCCGGGCTGGCCGGCCGTGGCGTCGCGGAACGGCACAAAGATGCCGCCGCCGTAGCCGTGGATCTTCCACACGGCGAGCTGGCCCAGTTCCGGCAGATCGAAGGTCCCCAGCCGGACAAAACGGACCTGGCCGTCGGTTCCGGTCTCAACATTCATTTCCCGCCCGGCGCCCTCGCCCGTCAGCGGGATATGGAAGCGGTAGATCGGGTCGTAGTCCGCCGTTTTCAGGCCGCCGAAGGTGGACTTTGCGGCCGCCGTCAGCGGCGAGGCAGGGTGCGTGCCGAACATCCGGTCCCGCTCCTGGCGCCAGTACGAATGCGCCTCGGCCGGATCCTGCGCCGCGATTTTCCGCACGCTGGCGTACAACGCAAAGGTCCGGAGCCTCCAGTCCGCAATGTCGACGGCGGAGATGTCCGCCACTCCGTCCTGGGCTCCGAACTCGCGGGAGCCAAAATCGTGATCCGCCATGTTCCCAGCGTATCCCGCTTTCCCGGCCGCACATCCCAGCCCCGGCAGCGGGCACGGGCGCTTCCGGGGCCGTAGACTTTCGCGAATGCAGACGACCTCCGCTCCTCCCGTCAGCCGTGCCGCCGCAGCCTTGGCCGAACTCGTCCGGTTTCGCACTGTCTCCGCCGTGCCGGGCCAGCAAGTGGACACTGCCGAGTTCGACGGCTTTATCGCCGCACTGGCCCGGTTGTATCCCGGCGTCCACACCGCGCTGGAGCACGAACGTGTTAACGGCCACGCGCTGCTGTACCGCTGGCCCGGCACGGGCGCGGAGGCCGCTGAGCGTCCGGCCGTCCTGATGGCCCACTACGACGTCGTCCCGGCCGGCGACCCGGAGGCCTGGACCCGGCCGCCGTTTTCCGGGCACAACGACGGGACCTACTTGTGGGGCCGCGGAACCCTCGATGACAAGGGTCAGCTGGTCGCTGTGATGGAAGCTGCGGAATCCCTGCTCGAAGCAGGCTTCGGACCTGTCCATGACCTCTACTTCTCCTTCGGCAATAATGAGGAGACCGCCGGGGACAGTGCCGCGGCCGCAGCCAAGCTGCTGGCCGGCCGGGGCGTTAGACCTTGGCTGGTGCTCGATGAGGGCGGCGCTGTCGCCGCCGGGGTGTTCCCCGGCGTGACCCGGCCGGCCGCCGTCGTCGGAGTGGCCGAAAAGGGGATCCTCGACGTTGAGCTGGTGACCCGGGATTCCGGCGGGCACGCCTCCACCCCGCCCCGGATGGGTGCGACGGCGAGGCTGGCCCGGGCCATCACCCGGATCGAAAGAAGCCCGTTCCCGCAGTCGCTGCCGGATGTTACCGCGGAGATGCTCCGGCGCTTCGGACCCTATGCCCCGGCACCCCTGCGGGCCGTGTTCGCCAGGCTGTCCTTGTTCCGGGCGCCGCTGACCCTGATTTTTGGGCGGATGGGAAATGAAACCAATGCGATGACCCGAACCACCGTCGCCATCACCACCCTGCAGGGCAGTCCCGCGGCCAATGTCCTGGCCCCAACGGCCCGGGCAAACGCCAACATCAGGGTGGCCGTGGGGGAAACCGTGGCGGGGACCATGGCGCGGCTGCGGAAGATCATCCGGGACCCGAAAGTTGAGCTGCGTATTGTGGCAGGCAACGACCCGTCCCCGGTCTCGGCCCATACCGGGGAGCAGTGGGAGCTGCTGGCCGGGTGCATTGCGCGGGCATTCCCGGAGGCGCTTGTTACCCCGTACATCCTGATGGGCGGCACGGATTCCCGCCGCTTCACCGGGATCTGCGACGCCGTGTACCGCTTTGCGCCGTTTTCCATGGATGCCGCGGCCCGGGGATCCATCCACGCCGTCGACGAGAAGATCACGCTGGAGACGCTGGAGCGCGGGGTTGGCTTCTACGAAACCCTGATCCGGGAACTCTGAGCGGCGCCATGTCCGGTTAGGCTGGCACCATGACTGGGACGGACACCTTCCGGCGGGCGCCGGCCCGCGGCCTCCGGATCGCCGCTGCCTTGGCGCTCTCCGCCGCTGCGCTCTCCGGGTGCAGCAGCGAAGGCAAGGGCACCCCGGCGTGGACGGCAGGCGGCGACGCCGGCACCGCCGCGGCGGCTTCGCCGTCCGGGCCCCCTGCGGGCAGCCCCCCGCCGGCCACCTCGCCCGGGCCCACCGGCTCCGGTGCGGCGGAACCCGGCGCAACGGCGCCGGCTTGGAAGGTCTTCACCGACCCGGCGAAGACCGTCAGCTTCGAGCTGCCGCAGGACTGGATCGCCCAATCTGTGGCACCGGAGCAGGGCGCAATGCCGGGAGCCCTCAAAATCGAGGTGAAAGACGCAGCCGGCGGCTACCTCGCCACCCTGCAGACCGGACTCCAGCCACTGCCTGCCGCGTCCTGTGCCGCCGACGCCTCGAGGCCGTATGTTGTTGTCAACAGCGTCCCGGTGGAGCTTCCGCACCGCGGCGGGGACGGCACCATCGACCCTCGAGTGGTGTTCCGGGTGATCCAGGGCTACAAGTATTTTGGCTCCTACGGCATCACCAACCTGGTTGGTGGCCTCGACGGAAAGTCCTGTGTGCTGCAGAACGTGGTCCGCGGCCCGGCAGGGAAGGGGGACTACTCGTTCGGTGACCTGACGGAGCTGAAGGCGTTCACCCCGGACCAGAAGGTGGCTCCGGCCAAGGCGTTCGACACGCTCGGCCAGGCCGCCAACTACGTCAACGAAGGCTCCGAATACGCGAACGTCCAGCGGATGCTAATGTCTCTGAAGATCAAAAATTAGTCCCGCAGCCCGCACGCCACCCGGGCCGGGAGCGGCCACTTCCCGCGCCGTAACCTCACACCCCGGAGATCGATGAAACGCTCTGTAGCCACCCGCATGGCCTTCAACACAGTGGCCGGCACCAAGGTCGCCCTAGCGGTCGCCGTGGCACGCAATGCCGGCTTCGAGGGCTTTGAGGAGTCGCTGTCCGTGACCTCCGCCGGCGCTGAAGTTCCGCTCACCGAAGTCCCGGACCACCACGGCGGGCGCTTCCACTACATGGAATTTGCGCAGCCCGCCGAGGTGCTGGTGGAGTATTCGGCTACGGTGACCGGCTTTGCGCTGCCGGAAGAACCCCGGCTGATGGAACTCATCCGCTACGTCAGGCCCAGCCGTTACGCGGAGTCCGATCGGCTACTGCCGACCGCCTACGCCGAATTCGGCGGCCAGCAGGGGGCCGAACTGGTCCATGCGGTGCGCAATTGGGTCTTCAGCGAGCTGCGCTACATCAGCGGATCCTCACGGGGGACCGACGGCGCCGTCGAGACGCTGTTGCACCGCCGCGGGGTCTGCCGGGATTTTGCCCATCTGGCGGTCGCGCTGCTGCGCGCCAAGGATGTCCCGGCCCGGCTCGCCGCTGTGTATGCCCCGGGCCTGAGCCCGATGGACTTCCATGCGGTGGCCGAGGCCCATCTAGACGGCGCCTGGCGCGTCATCGACCCCACGGGGCTGGCTCCCCGGGAGAGCATGCTGCGGATCACGGCCGGCCGGGATTCCTCGGATACGGCATTCCTCTCCACAGTCGGAGGCAGCCTGTCCCTGACGCAGCTCAGCGTCACCGCCGTCGTCGACGGCGACCTCCCGGCCGAGGACCCGGCGAAGCTCGTCACCCTTCACTAGGGACCGCAACCCGGCCGCCACACTCATCGGGCGGTTACCGAGCCCCGCAGCTTTTCGGTCAGACGCAGCAGCTCGTGTTGCTCGGCCGCGGTCAGTGCCGGGACCACCAGCGCGGCGATGTCACGGACGTGTTCCCGGCCGATCTGCTTCTGCAGCTCCCAGCCGGCGGTGCTGAGCTTGACCAGGACACCGCGGCCGTCGTCAGGGGCCGGCATCCGCTCGACGAGGCCGCGCTTTTCGAGGCGCTCCACGAGCCTGCTGAGGCTGGACTGGCTTAGCAGCACGTGGTCGTTGAGCTCGTTCTGGCGGAGCCATCCGGACGGACAGCGGGAGAGCGTAAACAGCACGTCGTACTCGTTCAGGGCCAGGGCCTTGAAAGCGGGTCCGGCCTGCAGCCGGCGCATCACCGCCACCTGGGCGCGGAACAGGGATTCCCAGGTCTCCGCGGCCAGGCGCACCGGCGACATGCCTGTTGTTGCGGACACTATACGGTCCGGCTGCCGGCGGGGCTGGCAGTCTCGCCGGCAGTCTCGCCGGCGGCTTCTCCGGCTGCGGCCACGGAGGCCGCGACGCGACCGGCATGGGTGGGCGGTTCGGGCACGTGGGCCGGGGTCTTCGCGGCGTATTCCTTGCGCAGGACCGGCAGGACCTCTTCGCCGAACAGGTCCAGCTGCTCCAGAACAGTCTTCAGCGGCAGGCCCGCGTGATCGATCAGGAAGAGCTGGCGCTGGTAGTCGCCGAAGTACTCACGGAAGGTCAGGGTCTTCTCGATGACTTCCTGCGGGCTGCCGACCGTGAGGGGCGTTTGCGAGGTGAAGTCCTCCAGCGAAGGCCCGTGTCCGTAGACCGGGGCGTTGTCGAAGTAGGGCCGGAACTCCTTGACGGCGTCCTGCGAGTTCTTGCGCATAAAGAACTGGCCGCCCAGTCCCACGATCGCCTGGTCCGCCGCGCCGTGGCCGTAGTGCTCGTAGCGTTCGCGGTAGAGGCCGATCAGCTGCTGGTAGTGCTCTTTGGGCCAGAAAATGTTGTTAGCAAAGAAGCCGTCGCCGTAGTACGCAGCCACCTCGGCGATCTGCGGTGTGCGGATCGATCCATGCCAGACGAAGGGGGCGACGCCGTCGAGCGGCCGGGGGGTGGAAGTGAAGTTCTGCAGCGGAGTGCGGTGCTTGCCGGACCAGTTGACGGTGTCCTCGTCCCACAGCCGGCGCAGCAGGCTGTAGTTCTCGATGGCGAGTTCGACGCCGTCCTGGATGTTCTTGCCGAACCAGGGATAAACGGGGGCGGTGTTGCCCCGGCCCAGGACCAGGTCCACCCGGCCGTCGGCGAGGTGCTGGAGCATCGCGAAGTCCTCGGCAATCTTCACCGGATCGTTGGTGGTGATCAGCGTGGTGGCCGTCGAGAGGATAATGCGCTCCGTCTGGGCGGCGATGTAGGCCAGGGTCGTGGTGGGGGAGGAGGAGAAGAAGGGCCGGTTGTGGTGCTCGCCCAGGGCGAAGACATCCATGCCGATTTCCTCGACCTTGCGGGCGATCGCTACGGACGCTTTGATGCGTTCGTGCTCCGTGGGGGTGCGCCCCGTGGTGGGGTCGGTGGTGATATCGCTAACGCTGAATACGCCGATCTGCATGATGTGCCTTTCCTTGGCCGGGGTCTTCCGGGAGCTGGTTCCACTATAGCCGATTTACATGCATTTGCATCTATCGCAGGGTACAACACCCGCCGTGTCCGAATATTCCCCGCCGGCGCCCGCCGGGTTTGCCGCCCGCGGCCACACCACGGGCCTAGGATGCAAGCAACCAGCTGGGCAACAGGGGTTCAGCCCGGACGGAAGGCAGCCATGCGCCGTGTCATTGCGTTTCTGTGCCTGGTGGAGCTCACCAGCGGAATCCTGCAGGGCTACTACACCCCCATCCTCACCGACATCGCCCGGCACCTGAACATCCGCGACGGAGACGTCAACTGGTTCGAGGCCGCGCAGCTGATCGTCAGCGCGCTGGCGGTCCCGGTGCTGGCCAAACTTGGTGACCTGGCCGGGCACCGGAAAGTCCTGCTCGTCGCCACAGTGCTGACGGCCGCGGCGTCCTGGGGTGTGGCGTTCGCCCCGGACTTCTGGACCTTCCTGGCGGCCTGGTCCCTGCAGGGCTTCTACGTAGTGTGGCTGCCGCTGGAGATCGCGTTGATCTTCAGCCGGGTGCACCGGCTGCCCGACGGCGCCGCCCGCACCCGGCGCGCGGCCGGGCTCCTGGTCGGCGCGCTGGAATTCGGTGTGATCGCCGGCGCCCTCGCCGCTGGTGCGCTGGTGGAGGCCTTCGCCGGCCAGCTGCAACTTGTGCTGATGTTGCCAGCTGTGGCGGTGTCCGCATGCTGGTTCGCTATCCGCTTCGGTGTACCCGAGTCGGCTGCACGCAGCGGTGGCAGCGTAGACACGCACGGCTTCGCCTTTCTGGCCGTCGGGCTCCTGCTGATCATGTCCGGGCTGACCTTTATGCGCCTGAACGGCCCCGGCGCGTGGTGGCCGTGGGCGCTCGTCGCGGCCGGGATTTTCGTTTTTATCCCGTTCACGCGCTTCGAGCTGGGCCGGGAGGACCCGCTGGTGGACATTCGGATGCTGCGTGCCAAGTCCATGTGGCCGGTCCAGCTGACCGCGGGCCTGTTCGGCGTCTCGGTGCTGGGTGCGCAAGCGCCGTTGTCCACCTTCGCCCGGACCGACCCGGCCGTCCACGGCTACGGGCTGGGGCTGCGGGCGGGCCAGGTCTCCATCATCATCGGCGTCTATGTCCTCGCCCTGCTGGTCGGTGCGCTGCTCTATCCGCTGGTGACCCGCCGCCTGACTCCGCGCTGGACGCTTGTCTGGGCGGCTGCCCTGGTCGGCGGGGGATATCTGCTGTTCCTGCCGTTTCATGCCAGCCTGGCCGAGACCCTGGTCAACATGGCCATTGCCGGCGTCGGGTCCGGAGCGCTTGTGGCGGCGCTGCCTTCGGCCGCGGCCGCCGCCGCTCCGCTCAATCGCACCGCCATGGCGACCGGTTTGACCAACACCACCAAAACAATTGGCGGTGCCTTCGCCTCGGCGGTCTTTGGCATCGCCCTGCTCAGCCACGTCCTGGGCGAGACCGGGGCCGCCGCGGCAGCAACGGCGGCACCCCTGGCCGGCTATCTCACGGTGTGGACGGTCTGCGGCGTAACGGGACTGGCCGCGGCCGCGGCCCTGGTCCTGGTGCCGAGGCTGGCGTTCTCGGACCCGGCACGCAGCTAGCAGCAGGCGGCCGAGGACCAGCTAATGGGCGGTGGAGGGGAGCCGCGGGCCGCCGGCTGTGTCAGCCGGGGACTCGTCGGGGCCGGCCCCGGGAGCGGCCCGGCGGCCATGTGCCGGGCCGGCGTCCGTGCCGGCGTCCGTGCCGGCGTCCGAGCCGGGGGTAGTCCGGGCCAGGGCCTTGCGCTCACGCCGGCCCTCCACGAGGCGGTACAGCACCGGTACCAGGACCAGGGTCAGGGCGGTGGAGGAGACCAGGCCGCCGATCACCACAATGGCGAGCGGCTGCGAGATAAAGCCGCCGCCGCCGGTCAGGCCCAAAGCCATCGGCGTCAACGCGAACACGGTGGCGAGGGCGGTCATCAGGATCGGACGCAGGCGCTGGCGGGCGCCGTGTGTGATGGCTTCCGCCACGCTCATCCCCGGCTCACCGTTTTTTGGCTCGCGGTACTGGTTGATGAGGTCGATCAGCACAATCGCGTTCGTCACGACGATTCCGACCAGCATCAACATACCGATCAGCGCCGGCAGGCCCAGCGGCACGCCGGTGATGAGCAGCAGGCCGATGGCTCCGGTGGCTGCGAAGGGGACGGAGACGAGCAGGATCAGCGGCTGGATCAGCGACTTGAACGCGGCGACCATAATGACGTAGACAATGGCGATGGCCGCCAGCAGGGCGAGGCCAAGCTGACCGAAGGACTCCGCCTGCTGGGTCGTGGCTCCGCCGATCTCCGCTGTGACGCCGGGCGGCAGCTGCACGGTCTTGAGCCGCACCTGCACCTCCGTGCTGACAGCTCCGAGGTTGGCGCCCGACGGCGTGACGGACACGCGCGCGGTCCGCTGGCCGTTGCTGGCGGTAATGGAGACGGGGACGTCCACCTGCTCCACGTTGGCGATGCTGGCCAGCGGTACGGGACCTGCCGCCGTCGGGAGCAGGGTTTGCCGGACGGCCTCGATGCTGGTGAAGCGAGTGCCTTCACCGATGCGGACTGGGAAGTCGTTGGTATCGATGCGGACGGTTCCGGCCGGAATAGGGCTGATCGTGGAGGCCAGGACCCCGGCTACCTGTTCTTCGGTCAACCCTGCGGCGACGGTTTTGGCACGGTCCACCTTCACCTGGACGACCGGCTGGCTGGCGGCCAGGTTGGTGGCCACCTCGGAGGAGCCCGGAACGCCTTCCATCGCCGTGACCATGGCCTGGCTCGCGGTCCGAAGGTCGGCGGTCGTCGCCGCCTTCAGCGTGATGTCGACGGTGGAGGACGTACCAAAACCGCCTTGCTGTGAGCCCACGGTGATCTTGCCGGAATTCGGAATCCCGGCCAGATCGTTACGGACGGTTTCCTGGAGCTTGCCCTGGTTGGCCTTGTCCTCGGTCACCACGGTGAAGCTGGAGTTCGAGGCGCCGGCGGAGAGCAGCGCGGAGAAACCCGTTTGGGCGTTGCCGGTGGTCACCTGGACATCCTTGACCCCGTCGATTCCGCGCAGCACTTCCTCGACCTTGACGGCCGCGGCGTTGGCCTCGGACAGGCTGGTGCCGGCAGGCAGCGCCTGCCGGACGGTCATGCTGTTTTCGCCCGAGTTTCCCAGCAGGTCGGTTGCCAGCAGCGGGGTCATGGCAGCGGTGCCGCCGAGGACCAGCAGCGCCGCGATCACGGTCACCACCGGGTGCTTTTGAGTTTTGCCCAGGACCGGGAGGTAGCCGCGCTGCAGTACGGACCGCTGTTCCGCTTGTTGGGCTTTCGCCGCGATCTCACGGGCGCTGGCGTCCCGGGCGCCGCCCGGGCTGTTCGCGGGATTACGCAGGAACCAGTAGGCCAGCACCGGAACGATCGTCAACGAGACCAGCAGGGAGGACAGCAGTGCGATGGTCACCGTCAGCGCGAAGGGCCGGAACAGCTCGCCGGCCAGGCCGGCCACAAAGGCAATCGGCAAAAAGACGGCCACTGTGGTGAGCGTTGACGCCGTAATGGCGCCGGCCACTTCACGGATGGAGGTCTGGATTGCCGTGATCTTCGCTTCGCCGTAGCTGAGGTGTCGTTTGATGTTCTCGATCACCACAATGGAGTCGTCCACAACACGGCCGATCGCGATGGTGAGCGCACCAAGGGTCAGGATGTTCAGCGAGTACCCGGTAGCCGACAGTCCGATGAAGGTGATCAGCAGGGACAGCGGGATGGATACGGCCGTGACCAAAGTGGCCCGGACGGACATCAGGAACAGCAGGATCACCGCAACGGCGAAGCCCAAGCCCAGCAGGCCCTCCGTGGTCAGGTCCTTGATCGACTTTTCGATGAACGGCGCCTGGTCGAAGATCGGGGTGAACCGGGCGCCGGAGCCGAGCTCGGCCTCGAGCTGGGGGATAGCGTCCTTCACCGCATGCGAGATTGCGACGGTGTCGCCTTCTGGTGTTTTGGTGACCGACAGCGCAAGAGTCTCCTTGCCGTTGGTCCGCGTGATCGAGGTGCGGGCGTCCTCAGCGATGCTGACGTCCGCGACGCTGCCGATGGTCGCGGCGTTCTTGGTGCCGCCCAGGGGCAGTGCCTTGATTGCCTCAATCGAGTCGACCGGGCTGCCGATCTGCAGGGCCAAGGTTTTCCCTTGTTCCTCGATACTCCCGGCGGGGACGAGGGCCCCGTTGTTCTTCAGCGCCGCACTGATGGATTGGATGCTTGCCCCGGAGGCCGCCATGGCGTCCGGGCGGGGGAGGATCTTAATGTGCTCTGTGGCGCCGCCGGTCACCTCGGCGCCGCGGACGCCGTCGAGCTTCTGCAGCCGCGGGACGGTGAGCCGGGCCAGATCGGAGTTCAGCTCGCTGAGCGGCTTGTCGGAGGAGACCGCCAGGAACACAATCGGGAAATCGCTGATGCTGCCGGCGATTGCCTGCGGCTGAACGTCGGCAGGCAGCGCCCGCTTGGCGTTGGAGATCGCACGGTCGATCTGGTTCCGGGCCCGGTCCAGGTTCGAACCATAGGTGAAAACCATGCTGATCTGGGAGAAGCCGTTGCGCGAGGTGGACGACGTCGATTCCAGGCCTTCGACGCCGTTCAGCGCCGTCTCCAGCGGGCTGCTGACCTGTTTGTCCACGACTTCGGGCGAGGCGCCCGGCATCGAGGTGATGACCGTGATCTGCGGGAACTCGATGGACGGGATGAGTTCCTGCTTGAGCGAGGACATCGTGATCACGCCGAAGACGGACGCGAACACGGTGATCAGCGCGATCAGGGCCCGGTTGGCCAGCGACAGCTTTGCGAGCCGAAACATCTTATGGTCTCCTGGTGGGTCGACGGACGTACTTCACGGTGATCAAAGCTGCCGCAACCCGGAGCGGGTGTCAGTTGCGCGCGTCGACCTGATCCAGCTGCAGTGTCTTGGCCGTAGCTCCCTCGAGCTGGGCGGCGAGGTCCGGGTTCTCGTTGAGCTTGACGCCATAGCCGGGCATCATCTCCTTGAACCTGGGCTGCCAGCCCTTGAACTGCTTCGGGAAGGACTTCTGCAGCAGTTCGATCATGATCGGGACCGCCGTCGACGCGCCCGGGGAGGCGCCGAGCAGGGCCCCGATGGAACCGTCGCGGCCCGCGATGACTTCGGTGCCGAACTGCAGCACACCGCCCTTCTTCGGGTCCTTCTTGATGATCTGTACACGCTGGCCGGCGGTAATGAGTTCCCAGTCACCGTCCTGCGCGGCAGGGTAGTACTCACGCAGGGCCTCGACCTTGGCGCCGTGGCGCTTGGCGACTTCCTTGACCAGGTACGCGGTGAGGTCCATGTTGTCCTTGGCCACGGCCAGCATCGGAATGATGTTCGAAGGCCGGATCGACAGCGGCAAATCCAGGTACGAGCCGTTCTTCAGGAAGTTCGTGGAGAATCCGGCGTAGGGCCCGAAGAGCAGGGAGCGCTTGCCGGCAACGTAGCGGGTATCCAGGTGTGGAACGGACATGGGCGGAGCACCGACGGATGCCTGGCCGTAGACCTTGGCGCTGTGCTGGGCTGCCAGCGTCTCGTCGGTGCAGCGGAAGAACTGTCCGGAAACCGGGAAGCCGCCGTACCCCTTGCTCTCCGGGATGCCGGAGGCCTGCAGCAGATGCAGGGCCCCGCCGCCGGCGCCCACGAAGACGAACTTGGCGTGGATGGAACCGTGTTCGCCGGACTTGGGGTGCTTAAGCGCGAGGTCCCAGCCGCCGCCGGAGGCGCGCTGGATGCCGGTGACGTTGTGGCCGTAGTTGACCTCGACGCCGTTGTTCCCGAGGTAGCCCGTCAGCTCCCGGGTCAGGGCACCGAAGTCGACGTCGGTCCCTTCCGCGGCGCGGGTCGCGGCGATCCGCTGCTGCGGGTCGCGGCCCTTGACGATCAGCGGCGCCCATTTGGCGATCTGGGCGTGGTCCTCGGAGTACTCCATGGAGCGGAACAGCGGGTTCGGTTTGAGGGCTTCATAGCGGGTGCGCAGAAACTTCGTGTTCTCCTCACCGATCACAAAGCTCATGTGCGGAACGGTGTTGATGAACCCTTTGGGGGAGCCGATCAAGCCCTCTGTGACGAGGTGGGACCAGAACTGGCGGGACAGCTGGAACTGCTCGTTGATAAGCAGGGCCTTTGCCGGGTTCACCGAGCCGTCTTTGGCTGCCGGTGAGTAGTTGAGCTCACACAGTGCGGCGTGTCCGGTGCCGGCGTTGTTCCACGGGTCGGAGCTTTCCAGGCCCGGCTCGTCCAGCTTCTCGAACAGGGATATGGTCCAGTTCGGCTCGAGCTGCTTCAGGAAAGCACCGAGCGTGGCGCTCATGATGCCGCCGCCAATCAGGACGACGTCGGCATGTTGGGTCTTGGAAATGAAAGTCACAATCAGTCTCCGATAGCAGCGGGTCTGGCTGTCACAGAATATCCCCGCACCCGGCTCATACTGAAATTGGCCCCACCCGTCAAGGCTTTAGCTCCACCTTTGTGAAAACTTCATTGAGGACCGGAGACGCCGGGTACTTCAGCACACGGTCGGAAAGGGCCAGCGCAGAGATCGGGAAGGCAATCGGTACTGCTGGGACCGAGGCGGCGATCTGCGCGTTGATGGTCTGGTATTGCTCGGTCCGTTCCTTGCCGTCGGGCAGGCCGCGCGCCCGGGCGATCTTGGAAAAGACCTGCGGGTCCTGGTAGCCGAACTCGCCGGTGTTTTCGCCAAAGAGCGGCCCCACGAAGTTGTCCGGATCGGAGTAGGAGCCGTTCCAGCCCAGCAGGTGGAGGGCATGGTCGCCGGGGGAGGTGACCTTTTGCAGGTATCCCTCCGACCACTCGACCGGCACCGGCTTGATGTTCAACCCGACGGCGGTCAGCTGCTTGCTGATTTCGGCGTAGACCTTCTCCGGCGTCGGCAGGTAGGGCCGGGTGACGTTTAGCGGATAGTAGAACTTCAGTTCCTCGCCCTGGTAGCCGGCCTCCTTGAGCAGCTCCTTGGCTTTTTCCGGATTGTGGCCCAGCGCCGGAGCATTGTTGTTGAAGCCGCTGAGCTTCGGCGGGACAAACTGCGTCGCCTGCGCGGTGTTGTCAATGAAGAACCGGCGGATCAGGGTGTCCTTGTCCAGCGCCATTTCGATGGCCTGGCGGACCTTCAGGTTCTGCAGGATCGGCACTTCCTGGTTCATGCCCAGGTACATAACGGAGAAAGGATCCCGCTGGATGATCTGTTCGCCGCGTTTCACGAGCTGATCGAAGTTGCCGACGGTGACGGCGTCATAGGCGTCGATCTTGCCATCGAACAGGGCCTGCATCCGGGCCTGGGCGTGGTCGTAAGTGACGAAGTTGATGGTGGCGATCTGGCCCTTGTCCCCCCAGTAGTCCTTATTGCTGGCCAGGGTGATGCTGTTTTCGTCCCAGGACCTAAAAACGTAGGGGCCGGTACCCACCGGATGGAGCCCGTAGGCGGAAACCGGCTGGCCCTCCTGGCTCCGGTTCAGCTCATCGGCCTGTTGGGCCGTCAGCGCCTGCGGCGAGGACATGGCGAAGGCGGGCAGCGTGAGGGCCTGCAGGAACCCGGTGAACGCTTGGGTCAGATCGATCCGCACGTTGTCCGGGGCCAGCGCGGTGCAGCCCTTGTAGATCGAGAGTGACGCCTGGTCGGCGTGGGCTTTAAAGACGCCCTTGAACGTCGTTCCCGGGGCCAGTGCGCGCAGCGGGGCGGAAAAGTTGAACCAGCGGTCGAAGTTCTTGCACACGGCTGCGGCGTCGAACGCGGTCCCGTCCTGGAAGGACACCTGCTCGCGAAGCTTAAACGTGTAGGCGCGGCCGTCATCGCTTGTCTTCCATTCGGTGGCGAGCAGCGGCGTTGGCGCTCCCGTGGTCTGGTCCACTCCCACGAGCCCCTCCAGGACCTGGCGCGTAATCCTGTACGACTCAATGTCGGAAACAACGGCAGGGTCAAGGCCAAGCGGCTGCGACCCGGTGCCGAAAGTGAATACGGCACTGGGGCCGGGCTCGGCCGAACTCGCCGAAGCGGTGCCCGGTCCCGGTCCGGGAACCGCCGTGCAGGCGGCCACGGGCAGCATCAGGAGCACGGCGCCGAAGCCTGCTGCAAGGCGTCGCACTGCTTTGGTCCGTGCGTCACCGGCCCGCGTTCCGCTGGCATTGCTGGGTCGCGGGGCACGGCGGGGCGCTGTACTTCTGGGCACTCGGAGATCACCTCTGGAGACTGGATGGACCGCCGGCTGCGGAACAGGCCCATTCTAGTTGACCGGCCCGGACGATCCCTCTGAAACGTGCAGGCGGGGTCGGCCGGCTGCACTGGGTCCACAAAAAGAGGCCCGCACCGTTCGGTGCGGGCCTCTATTTCTCCTAGTTGGTCCAGGGAGTCAGGCTGGAGCCGCAGCAGGAGCGTTCAGTGGTGCCTACTTGGGCATCAGGACCGAGTCGATCATGTAGACCGTGGCGTTGGCGGTCATAACGCCGCCGCAGACGACGTTGGCCTCGTCAACCTTAAGGGCGTCCTTGGCGCCGGTGACCGTGACGGAACCGCCCTGGACCGTCTTGTGCGTGCCGACGATCTTGTCCGGGCTGATCTTGCCCTGGACGACGTGGTAGGTCAGGATCTTGCTGAGCAAGGCATCGTCCGTCTTCAGGGTTTCGATCGTGGCGGCATCGATCTTCTTGAAGGCATCATCAGTCGGTGCGAAGACGGTGAATTCGCCGCCATTGAGGGTATCGACCAGATCGACCTTCGGGTTGAGCTTGCCGGATACCGCAGCGGTCAGGGTGGTCAGGATCGGGTTGTTCGACGCTGCGACCGCTACCGGGTCCAGGGCCATTCCGGACACGGAGCCGGCGCCGTCGGGAACCTGGGCGGCGTAGGCGGCACAGCCGCTTCCGACGAGGTCGGCTGCCGGATCCATGGCTGCTGCCGAGCTGGCGGATGGCGACGGTGCCATGCTCGATTTCGACGGGCTGGACTCCGGGGCCGAGGAGCTGGGTGCGGCGGTGGTGGTGCCGCCGCAGGCAGTGAGGCTGAGCAGGGCTGCAGCCGCGATGCCTGCCACGGAAAGTGTTGTGCGCTTGATGGTCTGCATTTCGGATTCTCCTGTGTTGTACCGATCCTTGCCAGCGGCGGACTTTGCCGTGCTGGTCCTTCTCCGAGGTCTTGGGCACCGCCCCTTGGTTGGTGTCTCAATGGGTATTCGCGGGGTCGGTGGAGGTGGATGGGTACGGAATCACAATTCTTTTTGGCTCGCCGGAAGGGCGCTGTTTGAGCGGATTCGGGCCGGGCCGGCGGGCGTCCGCGGTACCGGCGGGCCCGGGATGGGTGACAGAAAAAGAGCCCCGGTCCGCGGACCGGGGCTCTTTTGCAGTGTGTGCGCAAGGGGGGATTTGAACCCCCACGCCCGAAGGCACAGGAACCTAAATCCTGCGTGTCTGCCAATTTCACCACTCGCGCTCGGCTCCGTCGCCCGTCATGCCAGAGGCAAGTCGGTGGCGGATGCCAGGCTCCATTGTACATTTCGCGCCGTGCCGTGCGGCGACCGGTCTTCCGCCGGACACACTTTCTGCCCTATTAAGCCTGACTAGTCGTTGACGTTGAGGTCCCGGCGGAGCTTTGCCACATGCCCGGTGGCCCGGACGTTGTACTGGGCGAGAATGACCTTTCCGTCGGGATCGATGACGACCGTGGACCGGATGAGTCCTTGGTACGTCTTCCCGTAGTTCTTTTTCTCGCCCCAGGCCGCGTAGGCCTCGGCAACGCTGTGGCCCGGGTCAGACAGCAAAGGGAAGCTCAGTCCTTCCGCGGCTGCGAACGTGGCGAGCTTGGCCACGGGGTCCGGGGAAATACCCACCACCTCATAGCCGGCCTGCTGCAGGGAAGCCAGGGAATCCCGGAAATCGCACGCCTGCTTTGTGCATCCGGGGGTGGCGGCGGCCGGGTAGAAGTAGACGACGGTGCTGCGGCCGCGGAAGTCTGCAAGCGAGACGTCCACCCCTGCCGAATTCGTCAAAGTGAAGTTTGGTGCCGGGTCACCGGGGACGAGTCGTTCAGGCATGTTGTGCTCCTTCTCAGGGTGGTCGCCGGGTGGCGAAATTCCAGCCTAGTGAGCGTTGGTGCGGGCACCGAATCCTGCGATCGCTATACTCATGGGTATGCCTGATATGGATCGCTGGCCCACGGGCCGCCTATTGTCCACGGCAGCACGCCTTGTCGAACACTCCTGGAACGAGAAACTGGGGGCCATTGGCTTGACCCACGCCGGGGTCATCGCCATGGAAGTGCTCGCTGTCAACGGACCCATGACGCAGGCCCAACTTGCCCAATTGGTGCGTGTCCAGGCGCAGACCATGGGAAAGACACTTAGCCGGCTGGAAGCTCACGGGCACATCTCGCGGGAGCGCAGTGCCTCAGACCGCCGCAGCCACGTCGTGTCGTTGACGGACCGAGGGCGCCAGGCCGTTTTCGAGGCCGCGGACATGGAACGTTCAGTGCTCGCTTCCGCCTCCATCGACCCCGACGTGTTGCGCCAGGAGCTCCGGGCCGTCGTCACCGAACTGGCGACCAAGATTTCCTCGACCGACGCGAAGGCAATCGTCACCGCAGCGGACCCGAGCCTGCCGGTCGAAGCCAACTAGCGAACCGGGGCCCCGGCGGCACTCTCCGCGGCCGCACCGCCATGCCGCCGACCGGGTAGTCCAGACTGGAAACGAGTACACACTACTGGTTTCCAACGGGCAGCTTTAGGGGAGCATGGGCCCATGAGAAGCTACGTCCTCGAAGCCAGGTCCTTGGAACATCGCTGCCAATGCTGCGGTGACTTTGCCGCAGCGGTGTTTTGCGAGGACTGCGATCCGCACGTGCCCCTTGGGGCTACGTCCGCCCGCCAACCCTCCGGCGCGCCGGTCACAAAGAGCGAACCCGCCCGCTAACCAGGGCCCGTGTTTTACGAGCCCGTGTTTTACGGGACCGTGTTTTTGCGGGACCCTGCCTCCACGGCGCCGTGTCCCTCGGCGGCGCTGGTGCCCGCCGCCGTAGGCTCAAGGGATGGATGCACACCCGATGGCGGAGCTGGACGGGCAGACCTCGATCAACGAGCTGCTTGACGAGCCCGTGGGCGCGTCGCCGGTCCAGTTGACGCTGCCAATCCACTTTCAAATGCCCGCAATCCGGCGGGAAAGTTCCGGTGCCTTCAGTTAAGGGAGCCTGCTCGGTCCGCTGGGCCGCTGCGGCACGCGCATAGACTGCGTGTTATCGACGAGAGCTACGTCGCCACGTCGACGATCACGATCGGTGCCACGCCGGAGCGGGTCTGGTCCGTGATCACAGATCCCGCGGCGATCAAAGAATTTATGTTCGGCACGGATGTTGTGACCGGCTGGACGGTGGGCGGACCGATCCGCTGGCGCGGAACCTGGCAGGGCAAAGACTACGAAGACAGGGGCGAGATTCTCGAACTGAAGCCCGGCCGCAGTTTGGTCACAACGCATTTCAGCCCGCTGACCGGCCAAGCCGACGTTCCGGCGAACTACCACACACTCACGTGGACGCTGGAGGGAGCCGCTGGCTCAACCCGGCTCACGCTCACCCAGGACAACAACGACAGTCCTGAAGCAGCAGCCCATTCCCAAGGCATGTGGGATAGCCTCGTGCGGGCCGTGAAGGCGATCGCCGAACGCGGCTAAGGCGACACCACACGATCCCGGAACGCCGCCAAGAGCGGTCAAATCCACAAATGCGGGCGGCTGGCTGGTAGCGGTCCGCCGGGCAGCCTGCTTTAGACCCCGTCCGGGAAGGTGAACGCCGCCGGCATAGGTGACGGCGCCACACCGTGGTGGAGGACGATTTCGTCGTGGGCTTTCAGGACGACGGCTTGGACGGGGGCTTCCTGCTTGGTGCCGTTTACGGTGACTGACCAGTCGGCGATAGCCGAATGGGCGGACCCCGGGGTCTGGTCGGTGCCGTCCAAGACGCCCCATTCGGCAAGCAGCTGGCTGAGCCGGTAGGTTTCGCCGGCGACCGGTGCCTCAATGTGGATGATGCCGGACTCGTCATGGGTGTGCAGGGACGAGATGCCGTCCGGTTTGCCGTCAGCGCTGAAGCTGAAACCGATGTCCGCGGGGATCGTAACGGGCTTGCCGTCCACATAAATATCCAGGTGGGCGTGGAAATGCTCGGCCGCACCTTCGGCGTTCAGCACTTCCAAGCCCGATGCGTTGATCCGATCGGCGCTGCCCTTTCTCTCCAGCTCCCAGCCGGTGGCTGCTGCCGCGGCGGCGGGGGACCCCGGTGTGGCTGCCTCGCCGGTAGTGGATACCGCAGTTCCGGGTGGGGGAGCCGCGGTTGAACAGCCGGAGACGGCAAAGGCGATGCCGGCCAGGGTCACTGCGAGCGGGCGGAAGTTCTGCACGGGACTGCTTTCGGTCGGGACCAGGGACGGACGCCCCGTGATCGTCCCGGCCCGGGCGGGTCGGACGAACATCGCGGCGGTCTGTGCGGGCCGGAAACGGCGTCGTTGGGACAACGGTTAGGGCCAGGTTCCCAGTATTGCCGGGTTTTGCCCCTGAGCTGATCCCCGGGGGCCAAGTCGGGCAAAAGAAAACCCCGCCCTAACGGCTTTTGGCCAGTTAGAACGGGGTTTTCTCGGTGGTGCACCCCCCGGGACTCGAACCCGGAACCCATTGATTAAGAGTCAATTGCTCTGCCAGTTGAGCTAGAGGTGCAGCTGTTGTTGGTGTTCATTGCGGGGTTTTTGTTCCCGCGTTGTTCTCCGCAACGACATGAAACTCTACACGACTTTGGGCAGGGTGTGAAATCGGCTGGTGTGGTGCGTCCCGGGGCTAAACTGGCAGCGCCAAAACCAGCACAAAGTCGGGGTTTTTATTGTTGCTGAGCACCCAGAGGCGGCCGTCCGGAGCCAGGGCGACGTCCCTGATCCTCCCGTACATCCCCGTGAAATAGCTCACAGGGTCGCCGGCGAACTCACCGTTCAGCGGCACCGCCCACACCCGTTGCCCCCGCAACGCGCCCAGATAAGCCGTCTCGCCGACGATTTCGAGCCCGCTGGGAGACGAATCCGCCGTCGAGGGCCACACCACCTTCGCGTCCAGGAAGCCGGCACGGTGCGGGGAGCCGGTGACCTCCGGCCAGCCGTAGTTGCCGCCGGGCACAATCAGGTTAAGTTCGTCGTCGACATCCGGGCCGAATTCGCTCGCCCATAGCCGGCCGGAGCTGTCCCAGTCGAGTCCCTGGACGTTGCGGTGGCCGAGGCTGTACACCGGGTTGCCGTCGAAGGGATTACCCGGGGCCGGTCGTCCGTCGGGCGTGATGCGCAGAATCTTGCCTCCGAGGGCCTTCGGGTCCTGCGGCTGGCCGCGGCGCTGCGAATCGCCGGTGCCGACGTACAGCTGGCCGTCCGGTCCGAACCGGATCCGGCCACCGTTGTGTGTGCTGGCCTTGGGAATTCCGGTGAAAATGACTTCCGGGACACCCAGCCGCAGGGCTCCGGTGTTGCCCTCAATTCGCAGCCTGGCGATCCGGTTGTCACTTTCGGCGGTGAAGTAGGCGTAGAGGTACCGGTCCCTCGCGAAGTCCGGTGACACAGCCAGGCCCAGCAGCCCGCCTTCGCCGCCGGGTACGACGTCGGGCACTTTACCCAGCGTGCCGGCCGGCCCGTTTCCGGCCCCGGGCGCGATGGTCCGCAGCAGGGCAGTGTCCCGTTCGGAAATGACGGCGGTTCCGTCCGGCAGGAAGACCGTGGACCACGGCAGCCGGAGCTCGGCGTTGAGCTGTCCGGCAACCGTCGGCTGGTCCGTTGTGGGCAGGGGCCCTGCCGGGCCGCTGCCGGCCGGCAGGCTGGAGCTGGACAGGGGAACCGTGCCCGCGGGAGCGGTAGGACCACTGTGGCCGGGCGTGCAGCCGCTCAGCAGGACCGCGACGCCCGCAGCCAAGGCCGCCCGATGCCATCCATGCCGTGGGCGGGCGGCCGGCGGAGCGGGGTGAGCGTACAGGAGTGCGTCCCGCCACACGCCGATCGCCGTCATCTGTGCCCCTGGGCCGGTTCCCTGCTTCTCACGTGCCCGGAGCTCGCTAGTGCCGAGTCCGTCGCGGAGCTCGGAAACCGGCCGCTTCGGCGTGCGCCGGGGACAGGAACCAGACCTCGGCGACGGTCTCCTCGAAGGACGGGCTGGTCTCGTCGTGATAGACCATCGACGAGGCGTTGCCCTTAACCGTGAAGCCCTCCGGGCCGCTGCCGTCCGGAGCCGGCGCTGCCGATCCCTCGCCATAGGGCTGATCGACAGCGAGATGGCCGGCTGGTTCGGCGCCATGGCCGGCAGCGGTTTCCGAGGCGGCCGAAGATGCTGCCGACTGGCGGGTGTCGGCCGCAGAAATGCCGGTGTCGGCCGCGGCAGTTAGGGTGCTGGCCTCGGCAGCAGGGGAACCGGCCGTTGACTGCGCAGGCGGCACTGCCGCTGGCGCCGGCACGGTGTGTGCCTCGGCTGCCTCGACGCTTGCCTCAGTTGCCTCAGCTGCCTCGACGCTTGCCTCAGTTGCCTCCGCCGGTTCCGCCGATTCAGTTGCTTCCGCCGCGGCCGACTCGGCGCCGGGGAGGGTAGGCGCGTGGGGTTGGGTGTATTCAGGGTGGTGCACGGGCAGGCTCTCGGCGACAGCCGAAGCCTGCGCGGCCAGGTGCTCGGACCTGGCACCTCCGGCTGCGTCCGGGTGCACCATGCTGTGCGGCTCGGCCGGCGGTGTCTCTGACCATTGGGTTTCCCAATCCGCGCCCTGCTCGGCCGGGACTGTTTCGGCGGCAGCTGCGGGCAGGTCCGGCAGCGCCGGCTTGGGGGAAGCCGGAGCGGGCTCCGCTGCTTTCGACCCGGCGGCTGCGTCGCCCTCGTTGGAGGCTGCAGCCGGCGCTGCGGTGGCGGAGGCTGCAGCCGGCGTTGCGGTGGCGGGCGCATTGCTGGCGGGCGCATTGACGGTGGCGCCGGACTTGCCGCGCGAGCTGTTGCGGCCAAGCAGCCACCAGACGATCGCGACAATAACTGCAATGACAACAAGCCAGATAATCCAATCCATAGCAGAGCCTTTCTGTCCATAAGGCAAGGTTGCCGTTGCTTGACGGTACGTCGGCCCTGAGGCGGCTGTCCACCCGCCAAGCCGCCGGCCTGTAGCCTCTTTTCATGGATTTCAAGAGACTGCGTATTCTCCGTGAGCTCGCCGACCGCGGCACTGTCGGAGCCACGGCCGAGGCGATGAAGGTGACACCCTCTGCCGTCTCGCAGCAGCTCAAGACCCTGCAGGAGGAGCTGGGCGTGGTCCTGGTCGAGAAGTCGGGCCGGGGAGTGCGCCTCACGGAGGCCGGCCTCGCGATGGCGGGGGCAGCTGCAGAGGTATCAACGGCCCTCGCCCGGGCCGAAGCCACCATCGACACCTACCGGCGCGGCTGGCAAACGCACGTCAAGGCAGCATTCTTTCCAAGCGCCGCCGAGATGTTCCTCCCGGGTCTCCTGCACCGGGTAAAAGCCATCGACGGGCTCCGCTTCCAAGCCCATTTCGAGGATCCCAACGTGGCCGGGTTTGCGGGGCTGACAGCCGACTATGACATTGTGCTGGCGCACAGCGTCGATGGTCCGGATGTTTTTGCCCGGCTGGGCCTGACAGTGGTGCCGCTGCTGGAGGAACCCCTCGACGTTGCCATCCCCGAGGGCCATGCGCTCGCAGGCAAGGCGACGCTGCGGGCGGAAGACGTTATCGGCTTCCCCTGGATGGGAGTGCCGGAGGGGTTCCCTTTTGATACTGTCCTCCGCCAGATCGAAGTGCAGGCCGATTCCCCCGCCGACCGCGCCCAGCTCTTCCCCGACCTGCGGGTCCTTGAGGCCCTGGTCAGCGCCGGGCACGGGCTGAGCCTGCTGCCGCGTTACACGGCGCTGAAGAACCAGGGCAGGGGCTTCGTTCTGCGTCCGCTGGAGGGGGTCAAAGCCAGCCGCAGCATCGTTGCCCTCGCGCGTCCCGACGTTGCTGTCCGGACCACCATCCGGCAGGTGCTCACCATGCTCCAGGCCGAGGCGCAGTCAGTCGCCGCGGCCCCGGAGCTGCGTGACGCCGCTCACCTCAACTGATGCGCCATGTCCCGAGTATCCGCATAATGAGACAGCGGTCCATTATTTGGTCGCAATATTCCTGTTTTTAGGCTTAATGCGCTCTTTCGGGTCGTTGGGCGCGGCGGCTGAGCCCTAGACTTTGACCCATGAGTGAGGACACCCAAACAGCAACAGCCACCAAGCCGGATATCAAGCCCCGCAGCCGGGTCGTCACCGACGGGATTCACGCCGCCCCTGCGCGCGGTATGTTCCGCGCGGTCGGGATGGGCGACGACGACTTCGCCAAGCCCCAGATCGGCGTCGCGAGCTCCTGGAACGAAATCACTCCCTGCAACCTGTCGCTGAACAGGCTCGCCTCAGCCGTTAAGGAGGGTGTCCACGCCGGTGGCGGATTCCCGATGCAGTTCGGCACCATCTCCGTCTCGGACGGCATCTCGATGGGGCACGAGGGGATGCACTTCTCGCTGGTGTCCCGCGAAGTCATCGCCGACTCCGTGGAAACCGTGATGCAGGCCGAGCGCATCGACGGCTCAGTCCTGCTTGCAGGCTGCGACAAGTCACTGCCCGGCATGCTGATGGCTGCCGCCCGCCTGGACCTCGCCGCCGTCTTCCTCTACGCAGGCTCCATCATGCCCGGCTGGGTCAAGCTGGAGGACGGCTCCGAAAAGGAAGTCACCCTGATCGACGCGTTCGAAGCCGTCGGCGCCTGCGCCGCCGGCAAGATGAGCATGGAAGACCTGACCCGCATCGAAAAGGCCATCTGCCCGGGCGAAGGTGCCTGCGGCGGGATGTACACCGCCAACACCATGGCCTGCATCGGCGAAGCGCTGGGCATGTCCCTGCCCGGCTCGGCAGCACCGCCCTCGGCCGACCGCCGCCGCGACGCCTTTGCACGCAAGTCCGGCGAGGCCGTCGTCGAGCTCCTCCGGTTGGGCATCACCGCGCGGGACATCTTGACCAAAAAGGCTTTCGAGAACGCCATCGCCGTCACCATGGCCTTCGGTGGATCCACCAACGCCGTGCTGCACCTGCTCGCGATCGCCCGCGAGGCCGAAGTGGAGCTCTCGCTGGAGGACTTCAACCGCATCGGCGACAGGATCCCGCACCTGGGTGACCTGAAGCCGTTCGGCCGCTACGTGATGACCGACGTCGACAAGATCGGTGGTGTGCCGGTCATCATGCGCGCGCTGCTCGACGCCGGCCTGCTCCACGGGGACTGCCTTACCGTCACGGGCAAGACCGTTGCGGAGAACCTTGCCGAGATCAACCCGCCGGACCTGGATGGGAAGATCCTCCGGGCCATGGACAACCCCATCCACAAAACCGGCGGCATTACGATCCTGCACGGCACGATGGCTCCCGAAGGTGCCGTCGTGAAAAGCGCGGGCTTCGATGCCGACGTCTTTGAGGGCACCGCCCGCGTTTTCGAACGCGAACAGGGGGCCCTGGACGCGCTCGACAAGGGCCAGATCCAGGCCGGCGACGTCGTTGTTATCCGCTACGAGGGCCCCAAGGGCGGACCGGGCATGCGCGAAATGCTCGCGATCACCGGTGCCATCAAGGGTGCGGGCCTTGGCAAAGACGTATTGCTCCTGACCGACGGCCGCTTCTCCGGCGGAACAACGGGACTCTGCATTGGCCACGTCGCCCCGGAGGCCGCCGACGGCGGCCCCATCGCCTTCGTCCGGGACGGCGACCGGATCCGCGTTGACATTGCGGCCCGCAGCTTCGACCTGCTGGTGGACGAAGCCGAGCTCGAAGCCCGCAAGGTGGGCTGGGAGCCGCTCCCGGCCAAGTTCACCAAGGGTGTGCTGGCCAAGTACGCCAAGCTCGTGCACAGCGCCTCCACGGGTGCGTACTGCGGGTAGCAAGCACGTTGAACACCTGAACCCAACTAGCTCGCAGCTGAGGTCGTTTTGGACGCTCAAAACGGTACTTAGCTGCGAGTCAGTTGGGAGAATGTTCAGCAGGTGGACAACGATGTCCACATGGTGAGACAGTGCCCGGACTCGTTGACACGTGTCTCACTCAGAGGGAAAACTGAATGCATGATCGCATTCGTTACCGCTGGCGCCGCTGCAGGTGTCGTCGTCCTTACCAAGCGCGTGGCTCCATAGCCTTCACTGGTAACGAACCGTCACGCGCGAACCCCTCGAAGAGCCATCCGGCTGAGGGGTTTTTTTATTTCCGCACCACCAGATCACCGAAGATCCAACCGAAGATCCACTAAGGAAGAGTCCGATGAGCAAAGGATCGCCGATCAGCCCCTCGCTGATGGCCGCTAAGTCCGCTGGAGCCACCAAGGCTCCGGAACGCGTCGAACGCCCGGCCGACGCCGGCGTCGACACTGCTGCTGTCTCTCCTGTCCTTGGACCGAACAACGTCGTACCCCCGACGGTGATGACCGGTTCACAAGCAATTGTCCGCTCGCTCGAAGAACTCGGCGTGGACGATATTTTTGGTTTGCCCGGTGGCGCGATCCTGCCCACCTATGACCCCTTGATGGCTTCAAGAATGAACCACATTCTGGTCCGTCACGAACAGGGAGCCGGCCACGCCGCGCAAGGCTACGCCATGGTTACCGGACGGGTTGGCGTTTGCATCGCCACCTCGGGTCCGGGTGCCACCAACCTCGTTACCGCCATTATGGACGCCCACATGGACTCCGTGCCGATGGTGGCCATCACCGGCCAGGTTTCCAGCGGGGTGATCGGCACCGACGCCTTCCAGGAAGCTGACATCGTTGGCATTACCATGCCGATCACCAAGCACTCCTTCCTGGTGACCGACCCCAACGACATCCCGCACGTGATGGCCGAAGCCTTCCACCTGGCTTCGACCGGCCGCCCAGGTCCCGTGCTGGTCGACGTTGCCAAGGACGCCCAGCAGGGGCAGATGACCTTCTCCTGGCCGCCCAAGATCGACCTGCCTGGCTACCACCCGGTGCTCCGGGGCCACAGCAAACAGGTCCGCGAAGCCGCCCGGCTGATCGCGGCGGCCAGCAAGCCCGTGCTCTATGTAGGCGGCGGTGTGGTCAAGGCGCACGCCTCGGCGGAACTGCTGGAGCTCGCCGAACTCTCCGGTGCCCCCGTGGTTACCACCCTGATGGCACGCGGCGTTTTTCCGGACTCGCACCCGCAGCATGTCGGTATGCCGGGTATGCACGGAACGGTCTCCGCCGTGACCGCCCTGCAGCAGTCGGACCTGCTCATCACGCTGGGGGCACGCTTCGACGACCGGGTCACCGGTGTGTTGAAATCGTTCGCGCCAAACGCCAAGGTCATCCACGCGGACATCGATCCGGCCGAAATCTCCAAAAACCGCACGGCCGACGTACCGATCGTGGGGTCGGTCAAAGAGATCATCCCCGAACTCAGCGATGCCCTGCGCGCCGTGTTCGCCGCCTCCGGAGCCCCGGACTACACCAACTGGTGGGCCTTCCTGAACAACCTCAAGGAAACCTACCCGCTGGGCTGGACCGAACCCGATGACGGCCTCAGCGCACCCCAGCGCGTGATCGAACGGATCGGAGCCCTGACCGGGCCCGAAGGCGTCTACGTGGCCGGCGTCGGCCAGCACCAGATGTGGGCCTCGCAGTTCATCAAATACGAGCGTCCGCACGCCTGGCTGAACTCCGGCGGTGCCGGCACCATGGGCTACGCCGTACCGGCCGCCATGGGTGCAAAAGTGGGCAACCCGGACCGCGTGGTGTGGGCCATCGACGGGGATGGCTGCTTCCAGATGACGAACCAGGAACTGGCCACCTGCGCGATCAACAACATCCCGATCAAGGTGGCCATCATCAACAACTCCTCGCTGGGCATGGTGCGGCAGTGGCAGACCCTGTTTTACGAGGGGCGCTACTCGAACACCGACCTTAATACCGGCCACGGCACCATCCGGATCCCGGACTTTGTCAAGCTGGCGGATGCCTACGGCTGCGCGTCCTTCCGCTGTGACCGCGACGAGGACATCGACGCCACCATTCAGAAGGCCCTTGCGATCAACGACCGCCCGGTGGTCATTGACTTCGTGGTGAGCCCCAACTCCATGGTCTGGCCGATGGTCCCTGCCGGAGTCAGCAATGACCAGATCCAGGTTGCCCGCAACATGACCCCGGAATGGGAAGAGGAGGACTGAACATGACCCGCCACACACTGTCCGTTCTGGTCGAAGACAAGCCGGGTGTGCTAACCCGCGTCGCCAGCCTCTTCGCCCGACGGGCCTTCAACATCAACTCCCTGGCTGTCGGGCCGACGGAAGTCCGGGGGATGTCCCGGATGACCGTCGTCGTCGACGCCGACGGCGAGCTGATCGAACAGATCACCAAACAGCTCAACAAGCTGGTCAACGTGATCAAGATCGTTGAGCTCACCGCCGAATCCTCCGTGCAGCGCGACCACATCCTGGTCAAGGTACGGGCGGATGCCGCAAACCGGCTGCAGGTCACCCAAGCGGCCGACCTGTTCCGCGCATCAGTGGTCGACGTCTCTACGGAGTCAGTAGTCATTGAGGCTACGGGCCACCCCGAAAAGCTCGCCGCACTGCTTTCGGTGCTTGAGCCATTTGGCATCCGGGAAATCGTGCAGTCCGGCACCCTCGCCGTGGGGCGGGGATCCCGCTCCATGAGCGACAGGGCCCTGCGCAGCGCGTAAGGCCCCGCGCAAAACACACCCCGCGGCCCGCCCGGGCCGCGGACAGGCCTTGCCGCAGCACCACCAGCTTTCAAGATGTTCCACCGACAAGCACCACCCTAGATTCCACTCAAAAGGAGACACCCCAGTGACTGAAATGTTCTACGACGACGACGCCGACCTGTCGATCATCCAGGGCCGCACCGTCGCCGTGATCGGTTACGGCTCCCAGGGCCACGCCCACGCCCTTAGCCTGCGCGATTCCGGTGTTGACGTCCGCGTCGGCCTCAAGGAAGGCTCGGCGTCCCGCGCCAAGGCCGAGGCCGAGGGCCTGCGCGTCCTCAATGTCGCCGAGGCCGTTGCCGAAGCCGACCTCATTATGGTCCTCACCCCGGACCAGGTCCAGCGCCACGTCTACGCCGAGGACATCGCTCCGAACCTGCAGCCCGGAGACGCACTGTTCTTCGGCCACGGCTTCAACATCCGCTACGGCTACATCAAGCCCCCGGCCGACGTCGACGTCGCCCTCGTTGCCCCCAAGGGCCCGGGCCACATCGTCCGCCGCGAGTTCGAAGCCGGCCGCGGCGTGCCGGACCTGATCGCCGTCGAGCAGAACCCGTCCGGCAAAGCCAAGGAACTGGCACTCTCCTACGCGAAGGCCATTGGCGGCACCCGTGCCGGCGTCATCGAGACGACCTTCACCGAAGAGACCGAAACGGACCTCTTCGGCGAGCAGGCCGTTCTCTGCGGCGGGGCCTCACAGCTGGTCCAGTACGGCTTCGAGGTTCTCACCGAGGCAGGTTACAAGCCGGAGGTCGCCTACTTCGAGGTGCTGCACGAGCTCAAACTGATCGTGGACCTGATGGTTGAAGGCGGCATCGCCAAGCAGCGCTGGAGCGTCTCCGACACCGCTGAGTACGGTGACTACGTTTCCGGCCCGCGGGTGATCACCCCGGATGTGAAGGAAAACATGAAGGCTGTCCTGGCGGACATCCAGGACGGCACCTTCGCCAAGCGGTTCATCGACGACCAGGACGCCGGAGCCCCGGAGTTCAAGGCGTTGCGCAAGAAGGGCGAGGACCACCCGATCGAGGCCACCGGCCGGGAACTGCGCAAACTGTTCTCCTGGATCAAGAACGAGGACGACTACACCGAAGGCTCAGTGGCCCGCTAGGCACTGACCGGCAGGGGAGCCGGACACCATTTCTGGGGTCCGGCTTCCTTGCTGTACAGATTCACCCGATTCACCAAAATCCCCACCTGAATACAAGAGAGCTAAAGAGGTCACCGGTGACAAGCACCAAACCTGTAGTACTCCTCGCTGAGGAACTTTCGCCCGCCACGATCGAGGCCCTGGGCCCGGACTTCGAGATCCGGCAGACCGACGGCGCCGACCGTTCCCAGCTGCTCTCTGCGATCGTCGACGTCGACGCGATCCTGGTCCGCTCGGCCACCCGGCTGGACGCCGAAGCCATCGCCGCCGCGAAGAACCTCAAGGTGATCGCCCGCGCCGGCGTGGGACTCGACAACGTCGACATCAAGGCCGCCACCCGGGCCGGCGTGATGGTAGTGAACGCACCCACCTCAAACATCGTCTCCGCCGCGGAGCTCACCGTCGGGCACATCCTGAGCCTCGCCCGGCACATCCCGCAGGCCAGTGCCGCACTCAAGGCCGGGGAGTGGAAGCGCTCCAAGTACACCGGCATCGAACTCTTTGAGAAGAAGATCGGCATCATCGGCCTGGGCCGGATCGGCGCCTTGGTCGCCGCCCGCCTCAAGGGCTTCGACACCAAGATCCTCGCCTACGATCCCTACGTGACCTCGGCCCGCGCCGCCCAGCTTGGTGTGCAGCTGGTGACCCTGGACGAACTCCTTGCGCAGTCGGACTTCATCACCATCCACATGCCCAAGACCCCGGAAACGGTCGGTATGCTCGGTGCCGAGGCCTTCAAGAAGATGAAGAGCACCGCGTACGTCGTCAACGTCGCCCGCGGCGGTCTTGTTGACGAGGAAGAGCTCTACGCAGCACTGGAGTCCGGCGAAATCGCCGGCGCCGGCGTCGACGTTTTTGTCACCGAACCCAGCACCGGCCTGCCGTTCTTCAAACTCGACAACGTGGTGGTCACCCCGCACCTGGGCGCGTCCACCGACGAGGCGCAGGAAAAGGCCGGCGTGTCGGTCGCCAGGTCGGTCCGCCTGGCCCTGGCCGGGGAACTGGTTCCCGACGCGGTAAACGTCGCCGGCGGCGTGATCGCCCCCGACGTCCGCCCGGGCATCGCCCTGATCGAAAAGCTGGGCCGGATCTTCACCGCGATGACACACGCCTCCCTCACCCAGTTCGACGTCGAGGTCGCCGGGGAAATCTCGTCCCTCGACGTCAAGGTCCTTGAACTCGCGGCCCTCAAGGGTATCTTCGCCGACGTTGTGACCGAACAGGTCTCCTACGTCAACGCCCCCGTTATCGCCGAGCAGCGCGGCATCAACGTCCGGCTGATCACCACGCCGGAAACCGAGTCGTACCGCAACGTCCTGACCCTGCGCGGCGCCCTGAGCGACGGCAGCCAGATTTCCGTCGCCGGAACCCTGACCGGGCCCAAGCAGATCCAAAAGCTGGTGGGGATCAACGGCTTCGAGGTGGAGATCCCGATCAGCGAACACCTCGTGGTTGTTGCCTACTCGGACCGCCCCGGCGTGATCGGAACCATCGGCCACATCCTGGGCATGAACAACATCAACATCGCAGGAATGCAGGTTGCGCGGCAGGACGAGGGCGGCCAGGTGCTGGCCTTGCTGACCATCGACAGCTCCGTTCCGCAGCAGGTGCTGGACGCCATCAAGGCCGGAATCGGCGCTGACGTGGTACGCGAGGTCGACCTCGAGGATTGATGACCTGAGGGTGCTCACGGCGGCGGTTCCGGCCGCCGCCGTGGCCACAAACACATGGCTGGCCTGCGTACAATGGCTAGGTCCGACTTTCGGATCCGGCCGGCAGTCCGGCCCTTACTTTTTTTGCACACCCGGCAGGGGACGCCTTCACTTCCGCAGGGAATGAACTTCGGTGTGCGCACGCAATCCAGCTTTCAGGAGCCCAATGAACGCCGTCCAGAGGTTCATCAGAAGCCGAGTGCTTCTGCTGACCGCGTCCATTTTGATCGTGGCCATGTGCCTTTCGGTCCTCGTGCAGGGACAGTCGCAGGCTGCCTTGAACCGCACCGTTGACCAGAACTCGCGCGGGCTCTATGACGTACTCGTCCAGGCCAAGGCTGACGATAACGGCGGGCTGATGCAGCCGGATATCGCCACCGGCCAGGGCGGCATCAGCTTCGAGCAACTGGACGCGCTCCGCAAGCTCACCGGAACCTCGGTAGCGGCCCCGATCAGCCTCGTCTCACGGGTCACCCAGAACCTTGAGGCCCCGCGCCTGGATGCCACCGACTACCTGGGCTACAACGCCGGGCTCGCCGGCACCGCCGGAGACCCCAGCGCCACCGATCCGAGCAAGTGGCCGGCCGCGGAATCGGTCCTGCCCGGCACGCCGAAAAAATACCGGCTCACCGCCAGCGCCGTCAGCTCCGACGGGCACTCCGAGGAGACCCTGTTCAAGACCACCGCCGAGGGATCCCTCGGCAAGGCGAAGCTCGTCGAAGAGGTAGTCGCCGGCGGCAAGAACGTCCGCATCGCAGGCCCCGCGGGTGAAACCGGCATCAAGTTCCCGGCCCCGGCTGGCGGTTCCGAGCACAGCCTCTTCGATCTTTCCGTCTCGCTGCCCGCCGCGCCCCAGGTGACGGAGTCCGTCGTCGCCGTTGACCCCGTCGCCGAACGTGCCCTGCTGGGCAGCGCCGGCGACTTCCTTGCTCCCCTGGAGAAGGCCCCGCCCGCCGACGCCCGCAATGCCGGCGCCATCGGCCGCCACTTCGAGAGCCTCTTCACCACCGGTATCGGCATGGACGAACTCAAGGAAGGCCCGGACTTCCTCGGCGTCAAGCTCAAGTACTGGGCCCCGCTGATGAGCCAGTACCAGCAGGCCAAGCGCAACGGACTGCTGACCGCGGACTCGCAGGCGATCCCGCTGATTGTCCGCTCCGGTACCTCCCTGGACCTCAAATACTCCGTCAAGATCGAAGAAATCGACGCCGCCGGCAACGTCACCAAGGACGTGGGCACCGCGACCCGTTCCCTGGACAAGGACTATCTCCCGTTCGTCTCCAAGGCGCCGTTCGCGCTCGACTGGCCCGGCTCCAAGGACCTGTCCCAGCTGCTCGGTGACACCGGAAGCTTCAGCCAGGGCCTGTACAACCCCGCCACCTGGAGTACCGACTTCGCCGCGGCCCCCAAGTACAAGGACGGTGCCACCGCCGGCAACGGCGCCGTGGACAAGACCGCGATCCCCGGCGACTGGGTCACCGTGAACCGGCTCCCCGAAAAGGCCGCCGACGGTACAGCGGTGGACCAGACGCAGCGCAAGCCCGTCGATGAGCGCTCCTACCGCGAGAACCTGGAGACCGGCAAGAAGCTCGCCACTCCGCTGGCGATGGTCTACGGCACGTTCGACGCCGAGCAGGTCAAGGCGGCCGCCGGCGACGTCAACCGCCTGCCGCTGGGCGGCTACGATCCCACGCCGTTCACGCTCACCAAGGATGCTGCCGGCAAGGACGCCGGGAACACCGAGCTGAAGCCTTCACTGAGTGCCACGGGCCTGGCGAGCCAGTCCGCCGGCGCCATCACCGACTACTACGGCCTCGCCGCCGCACGCGGCTACGAGGACAACGCCTCCGTCATCGACGCCGTGCGCATCAAGGCCAAGGCCCCCGGCAGCTGGAAAGAGGCGCAGCCGGAGGTGGAGAAGCTGGCCAACGAGATCCGGGACATGGGCCTGCAGGCAACAGTTGTGGCCGGCTCGGCCCGCGAGGACGCCAGCATCTTCGTCCCCGGCTACTCCAAGGACGACGCCGGCAAGGAGTCCCCGCTCGGCACCGTAGAGCAGTCGTGGGTGCGCCAGAACGCCGCGGACGCCGTCTCCGGCTCCCTCACCGCCACCAACCTGACGCTGCTCTTCCTGACCCTCTGCGGTGCCGCACTCCTGACCGGTGCCTCCACGGTCAGCTACGTGCGCAAACGCCGCAGCGAGGCCGGAACCCTGCGTGCCATGGGCTGGACCCAGCGCCGGATCCGGACCTGGGTGCTGGCCGAGTTCGGCGTCGGCGCCGCCCTCCTGGCCGTCGCCGGAATCGTCCTGAGCCTGCTCAGCTGGAATGCGGCCACCGCGATTGTCTCCGGCTCCGTGCTGGTGCTCTACGCAGGTGCGGCTTTCTTCGCCGCCCAGCAGTTGCGGCACCGCGAGGTGGTGGACCAGGAACCGCAGCACGATGAACGGCTGATCGCCGTGGACTCGCCGCTGACCTTCGCCAACCGGCAACTGAGCACCAACAAGTTCAACACGATTTCGCTGGCCGTCGCCGTCGGCGTCTTCGGTGCCGCGGTCGGCGGAATGGCCGCGCTGCTGATCGACATTCCCCGCGCCGCGGGGGCGAGTGCGCTCAGCGGCCTGGCCGCCGCCAGCATCGCTACCCCGAGCATCATCCTCGGGCTCTCCGGGGTGGCCGTGGGCTTGCTGCTGACCATGGTGACCGGCCGCTTCGAACTGCAGGCAAAGCGCCAGTACCTCGGCATCCTGCAGGCCATGGGCTGGAACCCGGACATGCTGGGGCAGGTCCGTTTCTTTGAAAATGCCATGGTGGGAACTGTCGCGCTGCCCCTCGGTGTCCTGGGTGCCCTGGGCGTGGGCCTCCTCCTGGCTCCCTATGCCGCGCTGTGGGCCGCTGTCGCCGGCTTTGTGGCTGTACTTTGCTGGATTCCAATTGCAACGAAAGTGGTCCGATGAACAACGACCTGAACCTTGACCGTGAGGCTCACGAGCGGATGACGGCGAGCACCCGCCGCGGTGCCCACCAGACGCGCGCCAACACGATCGTGAAGGCCGCGGACCACGCCACCCCGCTGGAGCTCAGCAACATCACCATCCACTATGGCGGCGGCAAAAGCGGTGCCGACGCTGTGAACGTGGTGGACGACTTCAACCTGACCCTGCACGCCGGCGAAATGCACTGCGTTGCCGGCCGCAGCGGTTCGGGCAAGACCAGCATCCTGACCGTCGGCGCGGGCCTGACCCTGCCGACGTCGGGCCGGGTGTTCTGGGAAGGCGACTCCCTCGAGACCATGGGCGACGACGAAATCGCCGACCGCCGCCGTGCCCTGATTGGCTACGTCGACCAGGGCGGTGCCTTGATCGACGGCATGAGCGCACTGGAGAACGTGCTGCTGCCCGCCGTGCCCGACGGCGAAGTGGACAAGCGCCGCGACATGGCCAAGGACCTCCTCGACCTCGTTGGCCTGGGCCGGCGGATGCGGCACCGCCCCGCCCAGCTCTCCGGCGGTGAGCGCCAGCGTGTGGCGATCGCCCGGGCCCTGATCCTGGGCACCCGCGTGCTGGTGGTCGACGAACCGACGGCCAGCCTGGACCGGTCCTCGGCCAACCGCATCATCAGCATCCTCAAGGACACCACCTCTGACGGAATCGCCGTCCTGGTTGCTTCGCACGACCACGAGCTTGTCCGCCAGAGCGATTCCCTCACCGAACTGATCTAGGCTGAAAACTGTGACAACTTCCGGGAAGACTCCCTTCTACATCACCACGGCCATCAGCTATCCCAACGGCGTGCCGCACATCGGACACGCCTATGAGGTCATTGCCACGGATGCGATGGCGCGCTTCAAGCGCCTGGACGGCTTTGACGTGTTTTTTATGACCGGCACGGACGAGCACGGCCTCAAGATGCAGCAGACGGCCGAGAAGGAAGGCATCCCGGTCAAGGAGCTGGCCGACCGCAACTCCTCCGCCTTCCGGCAGATGAGCGATGACCTCGGCATTTCGCTGAGCCGCTTTATCCGCACTACGGACTCGGATCACTACGCCGCCGCCACGGCGCTGTGGCAGCGGATGGAAGCCAACGGGGACATTTATCTCTCCAAGTACGCCGGCTGGTACTCCGTCCGGGACGAGCGGTACTTTGTGGCGGATGAGACCGAGGTGAAGGCCGACGGCGTCCGCTACGCCGCCGAGACCGGAACCGAGGTGACCTGGACCGAGGAGGAAAGCTACTTCTTTAAGCTTTCCGCCTACCAGGACCGGCTGCTGGCCCTGTACGCGGACCACCCCTCCTTTGGTGCCCCGCACAACCGCTTCAACGAGGTGGTCAGCTTCGTTAAGGGCGGACTGGAGGACCTGTCGATCAGCCGCACGTCCTTCGACTGGGGTGTCCCCGTGCCGGGCAACCCGGAGCACGTGATGTATGTCTGGGTGGATGCGCTGACCAACTACCTCACCGGCGTGGGCTTCCCCGACACCGAGTCGGAGGCGTTCCGGAAATACTGGCCGGCCGACGTGCACGTCATCGGCAAGGACATTTCCCGTTTCCACGCCGTCTACTGGCCGGCGTTCCTGATGTCCGCCGGGCTGGCACTGCCCAAGCGTGTGATGATCCACGGATTCCTGCACAACCAGGGCGTTAAAATGTCCAAGTCGCTGGGCAACGTTGTGGCGCCCGCGGACTGGGTGGCCCAGTACGGCCTGGACCAGGTGCGCTTTTTCCTGCTCCGCGAGGTGCCCTTCGGCGCGGACGGTTCCTACAGCCACGACGCGATCGTGGGCCGGATGAACGCCGACCTTGCCAACAACTTCGGGAACCTGGCCCAGCGATCGCTGTCGATGGTGGCAAAGAACTGCGACGGCGCCGTTCCCGTTCCCGGGGATCTCAGCGCTGCGGACGCAGCCCTGCTGGAGCAGGCCAACGGCTTGCTGGAGATCTGCCGCGCCGCGTTCGAAAAGCAGGAGTTCAGCCGCGCACTGGAGGCGGTGTGGGCTGTCCTGGGGGACACCAACGCCTACTTCGCCGAGCAGGCGCCGTGGGTGCTGCGCAAGACCGACGTCGAACGGATGAACACCGTCCTGTACGTAACGCTCGAGGTGCTCCGGATCGTCGCCATCCTCGCCCAGCCGGTGATGCCGGCAGCAGCCGGGGCCATCCTGGAGACCCTCGGCCAGCCCGAAGGGGAAGCTCGGGAATTTGCAGCGCTGGGCACCCCGATCGAAGCCGGCACCGCACTGCCCGCCCCGGCTCCGGTCTTCCCGAAGTACGAGGAGCCCGCCGAGGCGAAAGTCTGACCCCCTCCCGACGCTCCCGCAGATCCTGCGGTCATCGGGCCGACGCTCCCGCAGATCCTGCAGCAATTGGGGCAACGCTCCCGCAGGTCCTGCAGCAATTGGGGCAACGCTCCCGCACCTTCTGACCCGGAAGTGCGGGAGCGTTGCGCTTTCTCCTGTCGGAAGTGCGGGAGCGTTGCTGTTTTTCCTGCTGGAAGTGCGGGAGCGTCAGAAGAAGAAGAGGGCCGTTCGGATAATGAGACAACTTGACCAGCATGTGGATGACTTGGCTACGCTGGCACTATGAGTGCATCCACGATTGATCTTGCCGTTATTCCGGGCGATGGCATCGGCCCCGAGGTCACCGCCGAAGCCGTGAAAGTCCTAGAGAAGGCTGCCGCCGCCGAGGGCATTGTCCTGCGGCAGACGCAGTACCGGCTCGGCGCGCAGCACTGGCTGGAAACGGGGGAGACCCTGCCGGCGGAGATCCTTGCCGATCTGCGGACCCGCGATGCCATCCTCTTTGGTGCGGTGGGGGCGGCCCCGGGCGACACCAGGATCCCTTCGGGCCTGATTGAACGTGAACTGCTGCTCAAGCTGCGCTTCAGCCTGGACCACTTTGTGAACCTGCGTCCGTCCCGGCTGTACCCGGGGGTCGGCAGCCCGCTCGCTAGCCCCGGCGATATCGACTTTATTGTGGTCCGTGAGGGCACCGAAGGCCCGTACGTGGGCAACGGCGGGACCCTGCGCGCCGGCTCCCCGCACGAAGTCGCCACCGAGGTCTCGCTCAACACTGCCCACGGCGTGGAGCGAGTGGTACGGGATGCCTTCCGCCGGGCCAACGACCGCCCCCGCAAGAAGCTCACCCTGGTGCACAAGCACAACGTCCTGGTCTTCGCCGGGCACCTTTGGAAGCGCACTGTCGAGGCAGTGGCCCAGGAGTTCCCCGACGTGAGCCACGACTACCTGCACATTGATGCCGCCACGATCTTTATGGTCACGGACCCTGCGCGCTTCGACGTGATCGTCACTGACAACCTCTTTGGCGACATCATCACCGACCTTGCCGCAGCGGTCACCGGAGGCATTGGGCTCGCCGCCTCCGGAAACATCAACATGGAGCGCACCAGCCCGTCCATGTTCGAACCCGTCCACGGCTCGGCGCCGGATATCGCCGGCCAGCAGAAAGCAGATCCGACGGCGGCCATCCTCTCCGCCGCACTCCTGCTGGACCACCTCGGCTACGGCACTGCTGCCCGCAAAATCGAGGCGGCAGTTGTTTCCGACATCGCCGGCCGCGGCACCGCAGCGCGCAGCACCAGCGCGGTCGGTGACGCCATCGCCGCCGCCCTGTAGGCGCCCCCGGCCGGGCTCGGACGCGCCCCCGGCCCGGCCGGGTGGCTCCGCCAACGGGCGTAAGCTTGTTTCGAATCACCCATATGCTGCCGTGGTCCGACGCTGAACCACGTTCACACGCCAGGCAGCCGACCGTGGAGGAACCATGACTCAGACTGCCCATGGCGTCGAATTCACCCAGCAGCTCTCGGCAACCCCGAAGTCCGCTGAAGAACGTGCTGCCGTCCTGGCGAACCCGGGATTCGGCGACTATTTCACCGACCACACCGCCATCGTTGACTACAGCGTCGACGCCCAGGGCCAGGGCGGCTGGCACAATGCCCGGGTTGAGGCTTACGGTCCCATCTCCCTGGACCCCTCCGCGGCGGTGCTCCACTACGGCCAGGAAATTTTCGAAGGACTCAAGGCCTACCGGCACGCCGACGGCTCCGTGTGGACCTTCCGTCCCGAGGCCAACGCCGCCCGGCTGAACAAGTCGGCCCGGCGCCTGGCACTGCCGGAGCTTCCGGAAGAGTACTTCCTTGGCGCCATCCGCGAACTCGTCTCCGCGGACAAGGAATGGGTTCCCTCCGGCGACGGCGAAGCCCTCTACCTGCGACCGTTTATGATCGCCACGGAGGCCTTCCTCGGTGTCCGCGCCGCCCGTGAGGTCTCCTTCCGTGTCATCGCGTCCCCGGCCGGCAATTACTTCGGCGGCGAGCTCAAGCCGGTCTCCATCTGGATCTCCCGCGAATACGCCCGGGCGGGCCGCGGCGGAACGGGAGCCGCGAAGTGCGGCGGCAACTACGCCGCGTCGCTGATCGCGCAGCAGGAGGCCGAGTCCCACGGCTGCAAGCAGGTATTGTTCCTGGACCAGTTCAACGACAACGCCGTCGAAGAGCTCGGCGGTATGAACGTGTTCTTTGTGATGAAGGACGGCTCGCTGGTCACCCCGGCGCTGAGCGGAACCATCCTCGAAGGCATCACCCGTATGTCCGTCATTCAGGTGGCCAAGGACATGGGCCGGGAGGTCACCGAACGCAAGATCACGCTGGACGAGTGGCGCGACGGCGTAGCCTCCGGGGACATCGCCGAGGTCTTCGCCTGCGGGACCGCTGCCGTGATCACCCCGATCGGTGTGCTCAAGGACGAGACGGAGTTCATTGGCTCCGAGGCCGCCACGGCGGGTGTGACCACCATGGCCATTCGCGAGCAGCTCCTCGGCATCCAAACGGGCACCATCGAAGACACCCACGGCTGGCTGACCCGCCTCGCCTAAGCGGTAGCTGTCAGGCAACACGCAGCGTTCGACGGCGGCCCCCACCTTCCGGTGCGGGCCGCCGTCGGCGTTCACGGGCAGGCACGGCTGCGCCTCTGGCTGGGACTCGTAAGCGGCACGGTTCGGTGGCAAGATGGTGCGGTGATCCCGGACAACCCGCGCGCCATCGTGCGCAGCTCAGAGCTGACCCGCTTCAGGCTGGCCCCCAACCCGGGGCCGATGAGCCTGCACGGGACCAACTCCTACGTGATCGCCGGCCCCGGAGCGGCCGGCACTGTGGTGGTGGACCCCGGCCCGCTGGATGAGCCGCACCTGCAGGACCTGGCCCGGGCCGGCGCCGTCGAACTTATCCTGATTACGCACCGGCACGCGGACCACACGGCAGCCGCCGGCCGGTTCGCGGAACTGACCGGAGCCCCGGTGCGTGCCATGGATCCGGCCCACTGCCACGGTGCAAGCCCGCTGGTCGACGGCGAAGTTATCCACGCCGCCGGGGCGGAGGTCAGGGTGCTGGCGACGCCGGGCCACACCTCGGACTCGGTCTGTTTCCATTTGCCGCACGACGGCGCCCGGGGCTCGGTCCTCACCGGCGACACGATCCTGGGCCTCGGAACCACGGTCCTGGACTACCCTGACGGCACCTTGGGGGACTACCTGGCGTCACTGGACCGGCTCGAACGCCTGGGCCCGGCGACCGTCCTGCCGGCCCACGGACCCACGCTGCCTGCCCTGGACACGATCGTCCGCGCCTACCGGGACCACCGCGAAGACCGTCTCGGGCAAATCCGTTCGGCCCTCGAGAACCTGGGCCCGCACGCCGGCGTGGGCGAGGTGGCAGACGCCGTGTACGCCGACGTCGATCCCGCCGTGCGGTCCGCCGCGGAACTCTCCGTGGCGGCCCAACTCCACTACCTGCGCAGCTCACCCAACTAGCTCGCAGCTAAGGTCGTTTTCAGTCCTCAAAACGACCCCTGCTGCGAGTCAGTTGGGAGATGGCACGTGCGGCACCGTGACGAAGGGCGCGCGACCCGGCCTGCCGGAGACGGTACGCTTGGAGCCATGCGTATCGCCCGGTTTGTAGTCGATTCTGATCCCCTCTACGGCATTGTTGAAGGTGAGCCCGGCAGTGAGGAAGTCACTGTTATTAACGGCGACCCGTTCTTCAACGGCGTGGAACGAACCGCCGTCCGGCATAAACTGGAGGATGTGCGCCTGCTGGCCCCGATCATCCCGCGCAGCAAGGTCATCGGCGTCGGCCGCAACTACGCCGAGCACGCCAAGGAACTTGGCAACGAGGTCCCTGAGCAGCCGCTGCTCTTCCTGAAGCCCAACACATCCGTCGTCGGGCCCAATGACCCGATCGTGCTGCCGGAGTTCTCCGAAGAAGTCTCCTTTGAGGCCGAGCTCTGCGTTGTGATCGGCCGGATCTGCAAGGACGTCCCGGAGGAACGCGTCGACGACGTGATCTTCGGCTACACCTGCGGCAACGACCTCACCGCCCGCGACGTCCAAAAGACGGACCTGCAGTGGGCCCGGGCCAAGGGCTTCGACACGTCCGCACCGCTGGGGCCGTGGATCGAGACCGAGCTGAACACCGAGGACCTGCAGATCCAGGGCCGCCTCAACGGCGAGTTGCGCCAGGACGGCAGCACCAGTCAGATGATCCGCGGAGTCCGCGAACTCGTCTCCATCGTCTCGCAGGCCTTCACCCTGCTGCCGGGCGACGTTATTATGACCGGCACCCCTGCAGGCGTCGGGCTCGTGGAGGCAGGCGACCGTTTCGAGGTAGAGATCGAGGGCATCGGCCGCCTCTCCAACCCTGTGGTCCGCCGCTAGCCGGAGCTGAAACGCCGCGCTCCTAGACGGCGGACCAGCCGCCGTCGGAGGCCAGGACGGCGCCGTTGAGGTTGGTGCCGTCCTCGCTCAGCAGAAAGGTGATGGATGCGGCCAGCTGGGCTGCGGTGGCGGGCGCGGGAATGTTCGCACCCATCAGCGGCCCGAGGCGCTCGGCGGCCAGCTGGGAACCCCAGATGGCTTCTATGTTGGTGAGGGTGGCGCCGGGCGCGACGGCGTTGAAGCGCAGTCCCTTTGGCCCGTACATCACGGCGGAGTTCTTCGTCAGGCCAATAACGGCGTGTTTGGACGCGGTGTAGGCGGCTCCGGCGGCGGAGCCGCGCAGGCCGGCCTCGGAGGCGACGTTGACCACGGAACCGGAGCCTGCTTCCAGCATCAGGGGCAGTACGGCCCGGGTCAGGCGCATGGTGGCGGTGACGTTGATGCGGAAGACGCGCTCCCAGATGACGTCGTCCACCTCGTGGATCGGGGCGAAGTTGTCCATGATGCCCGCGACGTTGGCCAGGGCATCCACCCGGCCGCCCGCGGCAGCGACGACGGCGGCCACGGCTTCGTTCGTCGAGATGTCACCGGCCACCGGGACCAGGTCCAGGCCCGGGTTCCCGGCCACCAGGGCATCCAGGCGCTCGGTGCTGATATCCGCAGCGACAACCCTGCCGCCCTCCCTGCCGATGCGCAGGGCGGTCGCCTGGCCGATCCCGGATCCTGCCCCGGTAACGATCACCGTCTTGCCCTCGAAGCGGCCTGCCGTGATGGTTTCCTGCCATGATGCGTCGTTGCTCATGCTGTCCTCCCGGACGTCGATGGATCGCAATACCACCCACTTTATGACACGCTGTGTCATTATAAAAGGGTGAATACTGGTGTGATGTCCGGGGAAAAAACGCAGCCTGCCGTGCCGCGTTCCAGCGGGCGTCCCGTGCGGATCGACCCGGAGGCTGTCGCGGCGATCGCCCTGCGGCTGTTCGCCGGGCGGGGCTATGAGCGCACTTCCATGGAGGACATCGCCCGCGAGGCGGGAGTGGGCCGGAAGAGCCTGTACCGGTACTTTTCCTCCAAGGCCGATCTCATTTGGGGCGGAATGGAGCCGGTGGTCGAGGCGTCGGGACGGGTACTGGAACGGGCCGGGGCACTGTCCCCGTCCGACGGCGACATCCTGGCCGGGCTGCGGGCGGCCGCGGTCGCCGGGGTGGCGGTGATTCCGGATCTCTCCGTCTCGCGCGGGCGCCTGCGCCTGATCGCCGAGCACACCGAACTGGCAAGCCGGAGCTATGACTGCCTGAAACCCCAACGCGAGCGGGCACGGCTCTACCTCGTCGCCCGCGGCGTCCGCGCGGACACGGCGAACTATCTGAGCGCCGCCTACCTTGGTGCGACCTTTGAAGCGTGGATGCAGTGGGCGGCAGGAACTGACCCCGATCCCGTCCCGTATCTGCTCTCCGCCCTGGACGTACTGCGCTTGCCTGCCTAAGAATCACACCCGGTGGAGCCGGCAGCACCAGCGTTGGGTTGGTACCGAGCCAATCTCAACCAGTAATGTTGATAACACTATGATTACTCCCTCCGCGCCTGACGCCGTCTCCAGCTCCGCCCCCAGCGTGACCAGCGAAGTCACCGCAGACACTCCGGTCCGTGTCCGGTTCTGCCCGTCGCCCACCGGTACCCCGCACGTGGGCCTGATCCGCACCGCCCTCTTCAACTGGGCCCACGCCCGGCACACCAAGGGCACCTTCGTGTTCCGCATCGAGGACACGGACGCGGCGCGCGACTCCGAGGAGAGCTACCAGCAGCTGCTCGAGGCCCTCAAATGGCTCGGCATCACCTGGGAGGAGGGCGTGGAAGTCGGCGGACCGCACGAGCCGTACCGCCAGTCCCAGCGACTTGAGCTGTACAAGGACGTCGTTGCCAAGCTCGTCGAGGCCGGCTACGCCTATGAGTGCTACTCCTCACCGGACGAAGTCGAGGCCCGCCACCGCGCCGCCGGCCGCGACCCCAAGCTTGGCTACGACAACTTCGACCGCGAACTCTCCGCGGAGCAGCTGGCCGCGTTCAAGGCTGCGGGCCGCCAGCCCGTGCTCCGCGTCCGGATGCCGGACGAGGACGTCACCTTCACCGACATGGTCCGCGGCGAGATCACCTTCAAGGCCGGCAGCATCCCGGATTACGTGATCGTCCGCGCCGACGGCTCACCGCTGTACACCCTGGTCAACCCTGTCGACGACGCGCTGATGGGCATCACCCACGTGCTCCGCGGCGAGGACCTGCTTTCGTCCACACCCCGCCAGGTGGTGCTGATCCGCGCGCTGATGGACATCGGCGTCGCCAGCTACCTGCCGGTCTTCGGCCACCTGCCCTACGTGATGGGCGAGGGCAACAAGAAGCTCTCCAAGCGTGATCCGCAGTCCAACCTGTTCCTGCTCCGGGACCGCGGCTTTATCCCCGAGGGCCTGCTCAACTACCTCTCCCTGCTCGGCTGGAGCCTCTCCGCCGATGAGGACATCTTCACCGTGGAGCAGCTGATCGAGCACTTCGACGTCAACGACGTCCTGGCCAACCCGGCCCGTTTTGACATCAAAAAGGCCGAGGCCATCAACGGCACGCACATCCGAATGCTCGACGCCGAGGACTTCCGCTCCCGGCTCGTCCCGTACCTGCGCACGGCCGGGTTCGTCGGCGAGACCCTC
This sequence comes from Arthrobacter sp. AL05, assembly GCF_029960715.1. Lineage (NCBI taxonomy): Bacteria > Bacillati > Actinomycetota > Actinomycetes > Micrococcales > Micrococcaceae > Arthrobacter > Arthrobacter sp. AL05. The sequence goes on along the minus strand of NZ_JASBRC010000010.1, from coordinate 89,894 downwards.
ACCGCGCGCCAGGGGGAGATCCTCGCCGAGGCGGCCCCGCTGATCCAGGAGCGCATCTCGCTGCTGGGCGAGGCCCCCGAGATGCTCGCCTTCCTGTTCAAGAACGACGACGCCATCGACGTCGCCGACGACGCCCGCAAGGGACTGCCGGAGAACCTCACCGAGGTGCTCGACGCCGCCCTGGCCGCCCTGGAACCGCTGGCCGACTGGACCGCCGATTCCATTCAGCCGGCGCTCAAGGAAGCCCTGGTGGAGGGACTTGGGGTTAAGCCGCGGCTGGCCTTCGGTCCGGTCCGCACGGCCATCTCCGGCCGCCGGATCTCCCCGCCTTTGTTCGAATCCATGGTGATCCTGGGCAAGGACTCGTCCCTGGCCCGGCTGCGCGCTTTCCGCGGCTGAAAATGAGCTCGCCTGAGGCAATCACCGGCGCCCGGACAGCCGCCCTGGCCGCCGGCCTGGACGGCATCCGCGGCGTACTCTTCGACATCGACGACACCCTCGTTGACCTCGAGTTCGCCATGACGGCAGCCCTTCGCGACGTCAGCGAACATCTGTTGCCCGCACTGGACCAGGCCGGGTGGGAGAAGTTCGGGCGGATTTTCACCCGCGAGACCACGCATTTTTACGACCGGTACCTGGCCGGGGAACTGACGTTCAACGAGCAGCGGCTGCTCCGGGGCCGGGCTGCGCTGGGACATTTCGGCGTGGAGCTGGCGGAGGGGGAGCAAGCCCACCATTGGGTCAGTTCCTACGCCAGCCGGCAGCACGGCTACATCCGCGCCTTCGACGACGTCACCCCGGTCCTGGATGCGCTGGATGCCGCCGGGATTCCGTACGGGGCAGTGAGCAATAACGTCCACGACTACCAGCGGGTCAAGCTGGACGCTGCCGGCCTGGCGCGCATCAGCGTGCTGGTGGGGACGGACACCGTGGGTGCGGCGAAGCCGGATCCGGCGATCTACCTGGAGGGGGTCCGGCGCCTCGGCTCCGGCGCCGGCGAGACGCTGTATGTGGGGGACAACCGCCTCCTCGACGCTGACGGTTCGACGGCGGCCGGCCTCTTGGGCGTCTGGCTGAACCGCGGCGGGGAGCCTGCCCCGGGCTTTGCCGGCCGCGAAATCGGGACCTTGCTGGAGCTGCTCGCGTAGCCGGCTCCCGCTAATTGCGGGAGCCGGACGGCCCGATTTGTACAGACGGAAAGTCTCGGGTAAAGTAATTACTCGTGCTGAGGCGCCGGGAGCGCGGGTTTTGACCCAAGGATCCGGCCCGAAAGTTCCATTGGGATATGGTGTAATTGGCAACACTACGGTTTCTGGTACCGTCATTCTAGGTTCGAGTCCTGGTATCCCAGCTCTGAAAAATCCTCGGAAATCCGCGGATTATCAGGGGTTTTGAACCGGTACGGCCGGTTTGAAACACTTGCTGAGTGTATGAAATAATTGCTTAGCGCGAACGGCAGCAATGCCGTTCTGGAGAGTACGCGGCCCCATCGTATAGCGGCCTAGTACGCTGCCCTCTCACGGCGGTAACGCGGGTTCGAATCCCGCTGGGGTCACAGATAGAACGGTCCCGGGCAACAGCCCGGGGCCGTTTTTCGTTGTCCGGGGCCCCAGCATCCGGGTAGCAAGGTCGGATGACTTGCACACGCCATGGCACGCCTACTTATATTTTGCAGGCTGTGGGTCCAGTTGTTGTGGGAGCTATGAGCCCACGTACTCTGACCGATGGTGGGCCCTCCGGGGGCCAGGCTGCATTGTTCGGACGATGCTCGTTCCAGACATTGACAACAGGGCAGACTTCCTTCCAAGGCGCGTATGATCCTGTCCGCTCTCATGCGCCGGCGTCCACGGGATGGCCGTGCGTAACCTAAGATTGAATGTTGCCGACGAGCCCGAGCTTGGTCGGTCTGTTCTCAATGCATGCGTTCCAGGAGCGCAGGTCAATCGTGTGTTGAGCAGTCTTGCTCACTTTGATGTTCTGTCATGTCAGGCGATCCCCTCAAGAGCTGGCTCCGTACGTCGAGCCGATATCGGGGAGAAGCCACTTCTGTCGGTGACGGCGGGGAGGTGGGTGAGGATGCCGCCTCAAAATCGCGATGTAGGTGCCAACTTCTGGCCTCGGCTATAAACAACGGCATCGCCCGGTGGCCGATCCGTGATCAATGGTCCAACGCGCGACCCGCAACCGTTGGCATGGCGTCAAAGCAGCGCCACTGTGGGGCGTTGAAGATATCGCGGTCGCCTCCCCATTTTCTATGGGACCCCGGCCCTCACGCTGTCGCACATTTGGCGCTGACTCGCGACGATTGGTCCGCTTCGCTTCGTAGCGTCCAGAGGGCAATGGCCAGTGTTGCGGCTCACCATCAAGAGCCGTCGCCACGGACAGTGTTTGGTCGCTGGTAGTCGGTCGGACGCGTGGGAAGCCCTTCCGGACCTACTTAGCTGGGTTCTCAGGCATCAGGGACTAGCCTGAGGAATCGTTCAATCGTCTGGCCGATGACGACGTCTGGTTTGATCTCCTCAATGAGCGCCCAATCAAAATCTGGACGCCAGACATGGTGAAATTCCTTGAAGAACTGCTTACCCCACCAAGCGAGTTGCCCCGGTAAGTCTCCACCTCCGAAGAATGAATTTCCGAAAACCAGCACTTTGAGCCGGCTGGGCGCAGAATCATTGGTCCATGAGAAACGACGCCCGATAAATCCGGTCGGCGGGAAGTACCGTTCCGTCACGGCAAGCTCGCGGTTGAAGTCCTCGAACTGCCCCGGGCTAGGATCCAATTTCTTCGAATATAGAGGCAGACCATAGAAGCGTTCGCCTAAGTCCCCGGTGCAGTAGCTGATCTCGTCCATGACGATGGCCTCCAGGAGGGGAACTACTGTGGGGTCAACAACGAGAGTCAATGAGGTGAACATCGCCTTCGCACCCGCCGCCGAGAAGTGCGTGTCGGTCGCCAGGAACGGGTCGTCTTTGTCTGACCACGACTCAAACGGCTCCACACCGCTGACATACCAGCTTTGGCCGTTTAGATGCTTCTCCAACTGGCCGTATAGGGGAGTTGGCCCGTCGACTTTCACCGGTGAACTTTCTCGCATCGCCGTCAACTTCTCCGGGATGACGGTTTGTACGAATCTGACTCCATGCGTCCGACAACCCTCTTCCCGGGTGGCAAATACGTCAAGCCACCTCGCCAGAGTGCCTTCCAGGCCCCCGTGACCGTAGTCGTAGTCGGAACCGTATTGAGCGAGCAGTGAGTTGCTGCCGTCCACAAGAAACAGATGCCCGTTTCTGCCGATCAGTGCCGACCCGTCCTCCGAACGCACGCCGACTGGGATCAGCATTGGCGACATTTGTCCGGCTGCGACGCCGTTTTGTACGGCCTCGACGTCAGCTCTGACTCGAGCGTCAACTCGAGGTAAGACAGGATAATCTGGGGACTCTGCCAGTAAGCCTTCAATGGCTGCATTAAGGAGCACCTTGCGGCCATTGACAGTTAGCTTCAATTTCAAGGACGAATCGCCATGTACAGCCCTGACTTCTCCGCGCCCGGATACGAAATCCAGCGCACTGATCGGCTCCGTACAATGGATCGTGAATAGTTCGCTCCCTGGCACAACCCGTTCTAGGTCTTCGCGGCTGCCAGTCGGCTTGGCCGAACCGATTCTGCTGCCATTCAGGTAAGCAACGACGGTGGACGCATGTAGGGCCCAACCGCTGATCGTCCCGTCGCTAAAGTTGAAAACCTCGGTGTATCCATTCACGCTTGCAGCTTAACCCGAAAACATGCCGGTTTTCTGACGGCCGCTACCTGGGGACAAAGTTCCGTCCGTGCCACTCGTGCTCCGACTCGGACGGTCGAGGCGTTCCACCACGAAGGTGACTTCGTTTCAACGCGGCGGTCGGCGCTCCCTTCCCCTGTATTGTCACGGATACGGCGTGACGCTGCCTTAGTTCCCAAAGTAAGTTGGCAATTGTCTGGTGTCAGCCAGATCTCGCGTGCTGTCTCAGCCATGGAGATACAAATACTTACGCCGATCCGACGCCTGCTCGCGGGTTCTATGCCCTCCTTGGCATTCGAGAACCATGATCGGTTGCAAGACAGAGCGCAGGCAAGGTCCTGTCAATGCAGAGTGGTTGGGAGCAATCGGGCCGCCCGGGGCGTCCTTGAACGAAAGTGTGGCCTTATGGTCACATGAAACCAGGTCAGGAACGCCGAGGCCGGGACGCGCCTGAACTGGCATGATGAAACCGTGAGCTCCGACAATACCTCCGGCCCGGCCATTGAACTGCTGGAAGCCGTCCGTCGCGGCCTGGCCGCGACGGAGCTGCCGCTGGCCCTGCCCGGCGCCGATGACGCCCGGCGTGACATCCGCAACGCCCTCGCCCAGCTCGAGGACTACATCCTGCCGCGCTACCGCAGCCTGGACGCGCCGCTCCTCGCCGTCGTCGGCGGGTCTACCGGTGCCGGGAAATCGACGCTCGTCAACGGGCTCGTGGGCCATGCCGTCACCCGCGCCGGGGCCATCCGGCCCACCACCCGCCAGCCCATCCTGCTGCACCACCCCGGGGACGGGCGCTGGTTCGAGGACCAGCGGGTGCTGCCGAGCCTGAGCCGGATCCGCGGCACGCTCAACCCTGCGCCGCTGCCCGCCACTCAGGCCGGTCCCACCCCGGACGCCGCAACGGTCAGCTCCCTCGTCCTGCTCGCCGACACGGCGGTGCCGCAGGGAATCGCGCTGCTGGACGCGCCCGACGTCGACTCGATTTCCGCTGAGAACCGCAAGCTGGCCAGCCAGTTGCTGGCGGCCGCCGACCTGTGGGTCTTTGTCACCACCGCCAACCGCTATGCCGACGCCGTCCCGTGGCGCCTGCTGCTGGACGCGGCCTCGCGGGACATTATGGTGGCAGTGGTCCTGGACCGGGTCCCGGCCCCCGCCGAAGCCGAGGTCAGCGCGGACCTGCAGTCCATGCTCAGCCGGGAAGGCCTCGGCGGGGCCCGCCTCTTTGTTGTACCCGAAGCGGAACTGGACCGGATGGGGATGCTTCCGGCCGCCGCCGTCGAGCCATTGCGGCGCTGGCTGCAGGAAATCGCCGCGGACGCCGCCGGGCGCGCCGGCATCGCCCGGCGGACCCTCAACGGGACTGTCAAGGCCCTGGCGGACCGCGTCGAGGCGGCGGCGCAGGCAGCCGAAGGCCAGGACCATGCCGCTGACGTCCTGGCAGGTGACGCCAGTGACGCCTACCGGGACGCCGTGGCCAGGATCCTGGAGGCCACCCGTGACGGCGCCCTGCTGCGCGGCGAGGTCCTGGCCCGCTGGCAGGACTTTGTCGGCACCGGCGAGTTTTTCCGGGCGATGGAGCAGAACATTGGCCGGTTCCGTGACCGGGCCACCGCGTTCTTCCGGGGCGAACCGGCACCGGCAGTGCGGGTGGAGACGGCGATCGAGACCGGCTTACAGGCCGTTATTATCGATGAGGCCGCCAACGCCGGCGATGACGCGGACGGGCGCTGGCGCTCCGATCCTGCCGGCCGCCAGCTGCTGGGCAGCGATGACCTCTCCGGCACTTCGGATGGCTTCGCCGAAAAGGCTGCTGCCGAAATCCGTGCCTGGCAGGGGAGCCTTATGGAACTGATCCGGACCGAGGGCCAAGGCAAACGCACGCAGGCCCGCTGGTTGTCCTTTGGCATCAACGGGCTCGGCGCCGCCCTCATGATTGTGGTGTTCTCCATGACTGCAGGGCTGACCGGGCTGGAGGTCGGCGTCGCAGGCGGTACTGCCATAGCCGGGCAGCGGCTGCTCGAAGCGGTGTTTGGCGAAGACGCCGTCCGCCGGCTGGCCAAGACGGCCCGGGAGGACCTCCACGCACGCTGCCAGGTCCTGCTCCGGGAAGAACAGCAGCGATTCCTGGACCGGCTTGACCTCTCCGGCGGAATCGATCCCGCGGTGCTCGCCGGCCAGGCCGCGGCGCTCCGCCGGCTGGCGGCCTCCGCATGAGCCGCCACGGCGCGGCCGCCGAGGCCACCCGGCTGGACCGCAGGCTTATGGCATTGAACGAAGCGCGCGAACTGGCAGCCGGGGCACTCCCCGAGGAGGTCCTGGACAGTGTGCTGCAGGTGCTGGAGCGGGCGAGCTCCCGGCGCTCCCTCTCTGTGGAGCACACAGTGGTCGGATTCTTCGGAGCGACAGGCAGCGGTAAGTCCTCCCTTTTCAACGCGGTCAGCGGGGAGGAAATTGCGACGGCAGCCGCCCGGCGGCCTACGACCTCCGAACCGCTCGCCGGCATCTGGGGAGCCGAGGGCAGCGAAGAGCTCTTGGACTGGCTGGAGGTCCGGAATCGGCACCACGCCAGCCCGGTCCCCGGTTTCGCCGACGAGGGCACGGGCCTGATCCTGCTGGACCTTCCGGACTTCGACTCCACCCGCGCTGCCAACCGTCAGATCGTGGAGCGGATGGTGGGACTCGTCGACGTCCTCGTTTGGGTGCTCGATCCGCAAAAGTACGCGGACGCCGCGGTGCATAACGACTTCCTCAGCCCCTTGGCCTCCCACGGCGCCGTCACCCTCGTGGTGCTCAACCAGATCGACCGGCTCCCGGACCGGGACATTGCCCCGGTGCTGGAATCACTCAAAGGCATCCTGGCGCGGGACGGGCTGGGGAAGGTGCAGATCCTTGGCGCCTCCGCCGTCGTGGGCACCGGTGTGGACGCAGTCCGGGCCGCCATTCGGCAGGTGGCCACGCAGCGGCAGGCCCAGTCGCAGCGCCTCGCCGCGGACGTTACGCGGGCAGCAGCGGTGCTTGCCGAAGCATCCGGGCAAGGCGGGGCGGCCGGGGTCAAGGCTGCGTCGACGTCCCGGCTGGCGGCGGAACTGGCAGTTGCCGCTAACGTCCCGGTCGTCGTGGACGCCGTCGTCCGGTCCTACCAGCTGGAGTCGACCCGCCGCACGGGCTGGCCCGTCACCCGCTGGCTGGTCAGGTTCCGGCCCGATCCGCTCAGGCGGCTGAACCTGCGCCGGGAGGGCGCCAGGCCGGATGTGAACCGCACCTCGCTGCCGCCGGCGGGCGCCCCGGAGCGGGCCCGCACTGATGCCGCGGTCCGCGAATTTGCCGATGCAGCATCCGACGGCGCCCCCGGCCCCTGGCGGGCCGTCATCCGCGGCGCGGCCCGTGAGGGCCGGGACCGGCTTCCGGACGCGCTGGACCAGGCCATCGCGGGAACCGAGCTGAAGGCCGGACGCAAGGCCTGGTGGTGGGTGCCGTTTAACATCCTGCAGTGGCTGGCATTGCTGATGGCGCTCGGCGGGTTCGCCTGGCTCGGCGTGCTCGCTGCGCTGGGCTACTTGCAGCTTCCCGTGCCGGCGGTTCCGCTGGTGCAGGGCTGGCCGGTGCCGACCGTGATGATCGCCGGCGGGGCGCTGCTCGGGATTGTCCTGGCCATCCTGGCGAAGTTCATCGCCGGCGCTGCCGCACGGGCGCGGGGCTCAGCGGCGCGGAAACGGCTCGAAGCTGCCGTCGCTGCCGTGGCGGCGGATCTGGTTGTTGAGCCCGTGGAACTTGAGGTTAGCCGACTGGGGTCTTTTAACAAGGCACTGCAGGCCGCGGGGCGCTAACCTAGTTCGATGGTTACGCCACCGCGCGAGGAGCATGCCGCCACCAGTCGTTGACTTCTACAGCACAGCCCAAGAAGCCGCCTTGCGAATTCGCGTTTGGCCTGTTGTCTGGTCGACGCAGGACGATCCGTTGCGGCCACCAATGGAAGCCCCGTAGACCGGACCCCGATATTCATGTGTGACTTCCGTGTTGCCTGTTTGTACAGGGGGGTTGGCGTTTTCGACTGGAGCGTCTTGGTAATAAATGTCGATGTTGACATTTGTGTAAGCACCGACGTCGGTGCCAACCGTGGTTGCCGAGTTAGTTCGCCAGGCTGCCTGCCCGCGTGAACATGTGACATTGCTGATATAGACATTCTTGGTAACGGTCTGCCTCGTGTCCAACTGAATGCACTGATTGGTGGATGATGCCGAGTCGAGGAAGCCGCCGGTCACACGAATGTCGCTCACTCCGGTCAAGGAATTGTCGGTACCGTCCTTGCCGATGAACATGGTGCAAGATTTGGTGTCCCTGAAATTGGGATTGGCGATGTCGAAGTGCCTTACGCCGGACAGGTAGAGAGCGATGTGAGCCGAGTACGACTTGTTCCGTTTGCGGACGACTGGAGCTACGAGCGCTACATTCTCACAAAAACCGTAGCTGAACTGGCTGAAGGCATTGATTCCGACTGCGCTTGTGTTCGAGTCTTCGGCCAAGCAGTTGATGTAGCGAATGTTGGAGTGCCAGTGGCCCACCACTCCCAAGGCTTTGAAGGCGCCGCCGCCGGTGGAGGCGTTCCCAGGTGCGTTTCCGGGATTGCGGCTGATGCAGTTGTTGTATGTGATATCAGTGACCGAAAATCCACCACCGATCCGGTAGGAATGTTCCGGGGCGCCGTCAACAGTCCAATCGTGGAACCGAAGACCATAAGTGTTGTAGTCGGCCGTGGACTCAATAAGCAACCCGTTCATGCCGTTATACGGTCCGGCTGAGGACGCCGCCGATGTGCCCGAGACAGTGGCGCGGGGGAAGCTGACGTTGGAGACGTTGTTTTGCAAGTACACGCCGACAATGAAGTTTCGAATATCGATGTTGGCGATGCACGAGTCCGCGAGGTTCAGTATCCGAACCGGGCGCTGGAAACCCGTAACCTCCAGCCTGTCGATACAGACGTTCGTGCGGGACGCAGCCGTCACGGCTTGAGCATTGCCGATCACAACGCCATTCAGGCCTGGGGTGTCGCCTTGTGAGGACACGACGCGGAGGTGGCCGATGTGCACATTGCTGCCAGCGACATAGACGCCTTGATCTGTTGCCGTGGCGTGTCCTGGGGTCTCGACATCCAAAACGGTTGCCTTGAACCCATCGTTCGTGATCAGAGCCCAAGCGCCGATGGTGTTCTTAACTATCCTTGAGCCATTGGACACCAACGTCATGTTCTTCGGCGCGTTGATGGAGGAAGAGATGACATACGTCTTTTCCTTGCCCAATACGAGGGTCGTCCCTTGCGCAGCTGTAAATGCGCTCTGCAGCGCAGCTGTGCCCTGCGCAGTTCCGTCACCGGCGCCGGCATAGTCATCCGCCGAGATCCCGTTCCCAGTATTAGCTACAGCGGCGGGGCGAACGGCCTGTATGCCGTAAGGGGCGGCACTTAGCCCGAGACCTCCGAAAATAATGGCACTTCTCCGTGTCACTGACATGATGTTCAGCCTTTCCCCGGCTACCGGCAATCCATGGCCATATTGGACCTGCGAGGTTGGGAAAACCTGTGGCTGTATCGGCCTTAGTCGCGCATCGGCTCACGAATGCTGCCTCGATTGCTTCCACGGACGTTGCCGCCGCCGAAGTCCCGGAGTCGTCTGAGATTCTTGATATATAAGTGGATCAGGTCTCCTGGGATGGTCGACTTCCAAATTCTGCAGAGGAGTTTATGAAGCGGAAGAGAGGTAGCCCGGGCCCGACGGTCAGACAGGCGAGCGCGGGCCTCTAATGCTTGGCCAGGGCTTTGCCGACGTGTGGAGCGTTTCAGATGCAAGCCGACCGTGACGCAGAGGGAAGCTCAGCCGCGCGGGAGCGCAGCGCCACGATCCGCCCCGCTGTTCGGGCGCGCGTGAGAAGACTTGGCGCCATACCGACGTCGCACTAATTGCCGTACAGACCGTAGCCGGTTGTTTCACAGCCGCCGGCAAGTACGGCTCGTAGTGTTCTGCTGCCGGTGCTGGGTCTGGCACTCCGAGAGGATCCGGCGGACGAGTTTCAGTCGCGGTTCAGAGGTGAGATCTACTGACGTGTGGGTCAGGTAAGTCCTGGGCCTCCAAACCGGAAGCCCTAACCCTTCACATCGCTCAAGGCTGCATACAACTTCCGTCAGAACTGCACCTAGTGAACGAACTCAAGTTGGAGAATCTCTTGGGAAAGCCAGACGGCGAATGCTGATTGCCCTGCGTCGTTAAGGTGGAGTTCGTCGAAGAATAGATGAAATTTGCCATCCAAATGTTTGGCGGCATCAATCAGCGGTACACCAGTGCGTGCAGCGACTTCTCGAACCTTTTCGGCGAGGAGCGCGCGGCGAGCTAGGACTGTGTGGAATACGTCTCCCTCAAGGTGATTGTCGAGCCAAGGATCCTCCCCGCAGGCAGCGGAACGGTATGGGGAGGTTGCCAGCACAAGGTTCATTCCTAGACTACGAGATGCCCCAACGATAATTTCCAAGATTTGCGCCGTTGAATTGAATCCACGCAACATTTGTGTAGCTTCTGGGGCAATCGGCGGCATGATTGGCGCATAGCGGTCAGTCGGATGCCAGTATGTGGCAGGGGCGCCAAAAATGTGAACGTCACTCTGTGGTGCAAACAAGATCACCGTGCCGCCCGCACCCACGAGTGGGTAGACCTTGTTAATCAAAACGTTCAGCAGCTGTAGCGTCGTGGCTCCGGAATACCCCCCATTTCGGCACGAGAAGTGGAAGCCGGCTTCATCGAGCAAATTCTCCGCACGGGAGACAAACCGACTCGCTTCGGCATTAAACATCGATTCCACGAACGAATCACCGAGAAAAACCATTGCTGGGTGGTTCTGCCTGTTTGGGTTGCCAGTCTCGATGAATCCATTGTGATCAGTCCGGCAAGTGAAGGGTCCCTTAGTGAGTGAGCCATCCGTCCCCCCCCAAATACGAGGCTGACGGACTTTGCTGCTTGTCGGTTGAGGGCTGGACCTCCTTAAGGCGTATGTAGCGTCCTGTAGCCATGATGCTCCGATGAATTGTGAAGTGACGGTTCCACTGAGAGTATCGCCTGAGGCAACATGTGGAAAAGTGCCATATGAGTCACGCTTCGCGTAGCAACGCGGACTGTGCGTGTCCCCCGCATCGTTTCGGATAGGACAATCGGCCGGTCTCAAAATTAGCTCAGATACTTGCGGCGGCGTCGCGGACCTTGATCATGGTGCGCAGGTTGCGCGTGGTGGTGGAGGCCTTGTACTTCGGCTTCGCGGACAGCTTGCTGAACGGACTGTCCAGGGTGCCGCCGGCGGGTGCCAACCACGCCAAGGCTTCCGGTCCCAGCGCGGTTAGCTGTGCGCCGTCCAGGGCCTGGCCGGCCTCATGCAGCTCGGCAAGCACCCCGAGGTCCGAGCCCAGCGTGAGATAGGTATGGGTGGATGCGTCGTCCGCGGGGTAGGGGCACGCCGCCACCAGCTCGCCCACGCGGTCCGCTGGCAAAACCACCACCCAGGCGTCATAGCCAAACGCCTCCCGGAGGCAGGCCTCGAATTCCGTTTTGACGCCGGCGGCGGGCAGCTCGCTTGAGAGCACAACATTTCCGCTGGCCAGGAGCGTCTTCACGTCCGAAAACGGACGGGACGCGAGGGCCTGCTTCAGCTCGGCCATTTTTATGGTGATGCCGCCGACGTTGACCCCGCGCAGGAACACCGCATAACTGCTCATGCGCACAGCCTATGCCGCTAGTCGCTGGTTTTGCGCAGCGCCTCGGTCAGCACCCGGGCGGCGTTGCAGACCACCTCGGCGTGCAGCCGACCGGGCTGGCGGGTCAGGCGTTCAATCGGACCGGAGATCGACACTGCCGCGATCACCCGGCCGGACGGACCGCGGACGGGGGCCGAAACGGAGGCCACGCCCGGCTCGCGTTCGCCGAGGCTCTGGCCCCAGCCGCGGCGCCGAACCCCGGCCAGGACGGTGGGGGTGAAACGGGCGGCCTGCAGACCTTCAAGGAGCCGGTCATGGTCCTCCCAGGCGAGGAGCACCTGGGCGGCGGAACCGGCCTTCATGGACAGCTGGGTGCCGACGGGAATGGTGTCGCGCAGGCCGATGGGCCGTTCGGCGGAGGCCACGCAGACGCGCCACTCACCCTGCCTGCGGAAAATCTGGGCGCTCTCACCGGTGGCGTCGCGCAACTGCATCAGGACGGGCCCGGCGGAGGCGATCAGGCGGTCCTCACCGGCCGCGGAGGCCAGCTCCACGAGGCGGCTCCCGAGCACAAAGCGGCCCTGGATGTCGCGGCTCACCAGCCGGTGATGGACCAGCGCCAGCGCCAGCCGGTGCACGGTGGGCCGAGCCAGTCCCGTGGCGGCAACAAGCTGCGCCAGGGTGGTTGGGCCTGCCTCAAGTGCGTCAAGCACATGGGCGGCTTTATCGATGACACCGACTCCACTAGAATTGTCCATGTAATGATATTGCCGTCTCATTATCTGAGATGCAAGTCAACGCGCTGGCGCAGGGCGCGGGCGGGCTGATTCAGTGGTGGGAACAAGCAGTTACGTACGAAAATACCGCAGTGAAGGGAGCAGGCCGTGGCAAAGACACTGGCCGAGAAAGTCTGGGGCGCGCACGTGGTGCGCAAAGGCGACGGCGAAGGAGTCAACGCCCAGCCCGACCTTCTCTTCATTGACCTCCACCTGGTGCACGAAGTGACCTCCCCGCAGGCCTTCGAAGGGCTCCGGCTGGCCGGGCGTCCGCTTCGCCGGCCCGATCTCACCATCGCCACCGAGGACCACAACACGCCGACGCTGGACATCGACAAGCCAATTGCCGATCTCACCAGCCGCACGCAGATCCAGACCCTGCGCAACAACTGCAAGGAATTTGGTGTCCGGCTGCACTCCCTGGGGGACGCCGAACAAGGCATCGTGCATGTGGTGGGCCCGCAGCTGGGCCTCACCCAGCCTGGCATGACAGTGGTCTGCGGCGACTCGCACACCTCCACCCACGGGGCCTTCGGCGCCCTGGCGATGGGCATCGGCACCTCCGAGGTGGAACATGTGATGGCGACCCAGACGCTGTCCCTGAAGCCGTTCAAGACCATGGCCATCAACGTCGAGGGCACACTGCGCCCCGGAGTGTCCGCGAAGGACATCATCCTGGCCGTCATCGCCAAGATCGGCACCGGCGGCGGTCAGGGCTACGTGCTCGAGTACCGCGGCTCCGCAATCCGGGCACTGTCCATGGAAGCCCGGATGACCATCTGCAACATGTCCATCGAAGCCGGCGCCCGCGCCGGACTCGTCGCCCCGGACCAGACGACTTACGACTACATGTTCGGCCGTCCGCACGCACCCCAGGGCGCCGAGTGGGATGCCGCCGTCGACTACTGGAACACCCTGCGCACGGAGGATGACGCGAGCTTCGACCTCGAAGTGGACCTCGACGCCGACACCCTGGAACCGTTTGTGACCTGGGGGACCAACCCGGGCCAGGGCGTATCCTTGTCCGCGAAGGTGCCCTCGCCCGAGGACTTCGGCGACGAGAATGCCAAGGCTGCGGCGGAACGTGCGCTGCAGTACATGGGCCTGGAAGCCGGCACCCCGATGAAGGACATCCGCGTCGACACGGTGTTTTTGGGATCCTGCACCAACTCCCGGATGGAGGACCTCCGTGCGGCCGCGGACATCATCCGCGGCCGCACCAAGGACCCCAACATCCGGATGCTTGTGGTGCCCGGCTCCGCCCGCGTCCGCCTCGAGGCCGAGGCCGAGGGCCTGGACAAGGTCTTTAAGGACTTCGGCGCCGAATGGCGCTTCGCCGGCTGCTCGATGTGCCTGGGTATGAACCCGGACCAGCTGGAACCGGGGGAGCGCTGCGCCTCCACCTCGAACCGCAACTTCGAGGGCCGGCAGGGCAAGGGCGGACGCACCCACCTGGTCTCCCCGGTGGTGGCGGCCGCCACCGCCGTCCGCGGCACCCTGAGCTCGCCGTCGGACCTAGAACCTGCGCCCGGGTCCGAGGCCCTGAGCGCCGATGCCGCGTAGCTTCCGACAGTCACTGATCCACACAGCCTAGAAGGATCCGCCATGGAAAAGTTCACCACCCACACCGGAATCGGCGTCCCGCTGCGCCAAAGCAACGTCGACACGGACCAGATCATCCCCGCCGTCTACCTCAAACGCATCACGCGCACCGGTTTCGAAGATGCACTCTTTGCCGGCTGGCGCAAGGACCCGGCGTTCATCCTCAACCAGGAACCTTTTAATGCCGGTTCGGTGCTGGTGGCCGGGCCTGACTTCGGTACCGGGTCCTCCCGGGAGCACGCCGTCTGGGCACTTAAGGACTACGGCTTCAAGACCGTACTTTCCTCACGCTTCGCCGACATCTTCCGCGGCAACTCCGGCAAGCAGGGCCTGCTCGCCGCCGAACTCGCCCAGGACGACATTGAACTGATCTGGAAGGAACTGGAGAACGCGCCCGGCACCGAAGTCACCGTGGACCTTGTCTCGAAGACCGTGATCTGCGGCAATATTGTGGCCCCGTTTGAGATCGACGACTACACCCGGTGGCGCCTGCTTGAGGGTCTGGACGACATCGGGCTGACACTCAAGCACGAGGAAGACATCACCACTTTCGAGGCGACCCGTCCCGCGTTTATGCCCAAGACCTTGCCGGCCAAGATGTCCTGACACGCCGAGCCCGACGCCGGATTCGAGTCCGGTGAACGGTGTGGCTGGGAAGGTGCGGCACACCCCGTATTTCAGATCGGTAACGCAAGCTCCTATGCTTAGCAGGTGCCTTTGGAAGGTTTTGGGGGCGAGTAGTCGTGAGGAAAGCCGTATATGAGTAGTGTTCTGACAATCCGCGGAGGCGTCCCGCTGACTGGCCGCGTCACCGTTCGCGGGGCCAAGAATCTTGTCCCCAAAGCAATGGTGGCTGCCCTGCTGGGCAATGAGCCATCCGTGCTGCGCAACGTCCCCGAGATCAAGGACGTTGAGGTTGTCACCAGCCTGCTCCAACTCCACGGCGTCACGGTTGAGAAGGACCCCATCACCGGGGACCTGACCCTCGACCCGAAGGGTGCCAAAACCGCCTCGAGCACCGCCATCGACGCCCATGCCGGCGATTCACGCATCCCGATCCTGCTCTGCGGGCCCTTGATCCACGCGATCGGCGAGGCCTTTATCCCGGACCTGGGCGGCTGCAAGATCGGCGACCGGCCCATCGACTACCACCTGAACGTGCTCCGGCAGTTCGGCGCCGTGGTGGAAAAGCGTCCCGGCGGCATCCACATTTCAGCGCCGGACGGTCTCAAGGGCGCCAAGATTTCCCTGCCGTACCCCTCCGTTGGGGCCACCGAGCAGGTCCTGCTGAGCGCCACAAGGGCCGAGGGCATCACCGAGCTTTCCGGTGCTGCCACCGAGCCGGAGGTAGTGGACCTCATCGCCGTGCTGCAGAAGATGGGCGCCATCATCAGCGTCCAGACCGACCGCACCATCCGGATCGAAGGCGTCCCGGACCTTGGCGGCTACAACCACCGTGCCCTCTCGGACCGCAACGAGTCGGCCTCTTGGGCCTCAGCTGCGCTGGTGACGAAGGGGGACATCTTCGTCGAGGGTGCCACCCAGCGGGACATGATGACGTTCCTGAACACCTACCGCAAGGTCGGCGGCGGGATGGACATCGGCGACGACGGCATCCGGTTCTATCACAAAGGCGGCAAGCTCAACCCGCTGGTCCTGGAGACGGACGTGCACCCCGGGTTTATGACCGACTGGCAGCAGCCTCTGATCGTTGCGCTGACCCAGGCCGAGGGCGTGTCAATCGTGCATGAAACCGTGTACGAGAATCGTTTCGGCTTCACCGACGCGCTGATCCGGATGGGCGCCAACATCCAGGTCCACCGCGAATGCCTCGGCAGTGTGCCGTGCCGGTTTGGCCAGCGCAACTTCCTGCACTCTGCCGTCATTTCCGGCCCCACCCAGCTGACCGGTGCCGACATTGACGTCCCGGACCTGCGGGGCGGATTCAGCCACCTGATAGCGGCGCTGGCTGCGAATGGCACTTCGCGGGTCACCGGAATTGACATTATTAACCGCGGCTACGAGCGCTTCACCGAAAAGCTCGCCGGCCTGGGCGCGGACTTCGACATCACTTCAGCCGGGTAGCGGGGACCACGTGAAGGAAACCGCCAAGAGCCACACCACCTTTGTCCTTGTTGCCGGAATTGTCCGGCCCGTCATGAACCTGTTGATGCGCAAGCAATGGATCGGGCTGGAGAAGCTTCCCGCCGGCGGCTTTATCGCGGCTCCCAACCACTGCACTGAAATCGATCCGCTGGTGGTGGGGCACATGCTCTACAACCAGAAGCGGATGCCGCACTTCCTGGCCAAGGCGGGCCTTTTTAAGGTGCCGGTGCTGGGATTCGTGCTGCGCGCCACTAAACAAATCCCGGTGGAACGGTCCTCGGCTGGTGCCAACCGCTCGCTGCAGATTGCCCGGGACGTTGTGAACGAGGGCGGTGCCATTGTGATCTATCCCGAAGGAACCCTGACCCGGGATCCTGAGTTGTGGCCGATGAAGGGACACACCGGCGCGGCGCGTATGGCGCTGGAAGGCGGGATACCCGTGGTGCCCATGGCTCATTGGGGAGCCCACGAGGTCCTTCCCCGCTACGCCAAGCGGTTTCATGTCTTTCCGCGGAAGACCTCCCGCCTGGTGGTGGGCGATCCCGTGGACCTCAGCGCCTTTGCTGGGCGGCCGCTGGACAAGGCCACCCTCGCGGAGGCGACCAACGTGATCATGGACTCCGTTACGGAACTCCTGGCCACCCTCCGCGGCGGGCAGCCCCCGCTGGTCCGCTGGGATCCTTCGGCGCATAACCAGACCGCGCACGGCCGCTTCGTTGACGGTGGCGCGGCAGGCAGCCGACCCGACGCCGGGACGTCCACCGACGCGGACGGCGCCGCATGACGGCGGATGCCCGCGCCCTGTCTTCCGCTAGCCGGGTGGCTGTCCTCGGAGCCGGATCCTGGGGGACCACGTTCGCCAAGATCCTCGCAGATGCCGCCTCGGCCTCCGGCGTTGAGCGGGAAATCCGGCTGTGGGGCCGCCGCAGTGCGGTGGTGGAACAGATTAACCTGAAGCATCGCAATGAGCAGTACCTCAAGGAAATTGCGCTTCCCTCCAGCATCACCGCGTTTACCGACGTAGCAGAGGTCCTCGCCGGCGCGGAGCTGGTGGTCCTGGCCGTACCCGCGCAGACGCTGCGGCCGCAGCTGCGCGAATGGGCGGCCCTGATACCGCCGGGCGCCCTGGTGGTGTCCCTGATGAAGGGACTTGAGCTGCACTCCGATGCCCGGATGAGCGAAGTAATCTCTGCTGAACTCGGCATTCCCGCGGACCGGATCGCTGTGGTCTCCGGCCCCAACCTGGCGATGGAGATCGCCCGGGAAGAGCCCACCGCCTCGGTGGTGGCCTGCTCGGACGCGGCGGCGGCCGGCTGGATCGCGCGCAGCTGCACGGCGCCGTATTTCCGCCCGTACACCACGGCCGACGTCGTCGGCGTCGAAATCGGCGGGATCGTCAAGAACATCATCGCCCTGGCCGTCGGAATCTGTGAGGGCAAGCAAATGGGGGACAACACCAAGGCGTCGGTGATCACCCGCGGCCTCGCGGAGACCTCCAGGCTGTCCCTGGCGCTGGGCGGCGAGGCGCAGACGATGGCCGGACTGGCCGGTCTTGGCGACCTCGTGGCTACTTGTTCCTCGCCGTTGTCGCGGAACCACACGGCCGGGCGGCTGCTGGGCAGAGGCCTGACCCTGGATGAGGTGGCAGCTGAAATGACGCAAACCGCCGAGGGGATCAAGTCGGCGCAGGCCGTTCACGAGCTGGCGGGTAAACTCGGCGTCGAGATGCCAATCACCGCGGCAGTAGTTGCCGTCCTGGCCGGAAAACTGTCCGTTGATGAACTGGGGCCGCTGCTGCTGTCCCGTGATCTGAAACCTGAAGGCGATTACTGAGCGTGACTGAAGAAGAAGTGAACACAGCGGGCCCGGGCGCCCGGCCCCGAGTGGCGGTGCTGTTCGGCGGCCGGTCCAGCGAACACGCGGTCAGCTGCGTGACCGCTGCCGGCGTGCTCGGCGCCATCGACCAGGCCAAGTACGAGGTCATCCCCATCGGGATCGCCAAGTCCGGCCAGTGGGTGCTGGCCTCCGGGGACACCCGCGACTGGTCACTTTCGGCGTCCTCCCTGCCGGAAGTCGCGCCGTCGGCCCGGACGGTGGCACTGGCCGAGATCGGCGGCGAACACCAACTGATCGTGGCCGCACCGAACACTGTCCCGCAGGAGCTCGGTGCGGTGGATGTGGTGTTTCCCCTGCTGCACGGCCCGTTCGGCGAGGACGGTACCATTCAGGGTTTGCTGGAGCTTTCCGATACCCGGTACGTCGGCGCCGGTGTGCTGGCGTCCGCCGTCGGGATGGACAAGCACTTTATGAAAGTGGTGTTTGAATCCGCCGGGCTCCATGTGGGTCCCTACATCGCGGTCACGGACCGGCAGTGGCGCAATGATCCGGAGACCGTCCGCAAGCGTGTGGACCAGCTCGGCTTCCCGGTCTTCGTGAAGCCGGCACGGGCCGGCTCATCCATGGGCATCTCCAAGGTGGATTCCCTGGACGGACTGGACGCCGCAATCGAGGCCGCCCGAGAGCACGACCCGAAACTCGTCATCGAAGCGGGCATCGTGGGCCGCGAAATCGAATGCGCAGTGCTGGAAGGCCGGGGGACTGACGCTCCCCGGACGTCCATGCCGGGGGAGATTGCCGTGGCCGGCGGCGGGCATGAATTCTACGACTTCAATGCTAAGTACGTCGACGACGCCGCCGAGCTCAGCTGCCCGGCAGACCTCCCGGACGAGGCCATCGCCCGGGTCCGCGAGCTGGCCGCCGTTGCGTTCGACGCCGTCGGAGCCGAGGGACTGAGCCGGGTCGATTTCTTCTACACGCCTGAGGGCGAGCTGATCATCAACGAAATCAACACCATGCCCGGGTTCACACCGAAGAGTATGTACCCGCAGATGTGGAAAGCCTCAGGCCTGGGCTACGCGGAGCTGATCGACGAACTGATCTACCTCGCGCTGCACCGCACCACCGGCCTGCGCTAGCCAAGGCGAACCTCAACCTTGCCAATTCTCGTGAACGGCCATGCGTCGGGTTAGATCCGCGATGGGACTCGTTTATTCCCCGAGGGTAGCGGAATAAGCGGTTGGGGACCGATACGAAGACTTAAGATTCGTAACCTTTGGCGATTCCAAATCCCAGGCCGCGAGACCAAAGCCCATGATCTCGCAGTCGCCGAAAAGACTGACAGACTGCCGTACTAGGGAGGTGCCAGACGGAATGCGGACGTACTTAAAGTATCCAATACCTCGATAGCTCGAAAACTGAAAGCCGGCTTGGTTCATCGCCGCGGTATCAGGGTGCGCTGGAACCAAGCAGAGGACTATGCCCTTCGCAGATTCTGCGCCGTCGTTGCGGATCTCAAACTCGAGATCCAATTTACCGTTTCCCGGCGACTCGATCCAGGTGACTGTCTGCGTCAGAGAGCGCTTCTTCCAACCCGCGGCTTCGCGGAGGTCCCAATGCGGAACCGCGTTGGTCTGGGGCTCGTCGGTTGACGGAAGACGGACGTCGACTACCTCACAGGGAAGTTGAGACATCGCTTTGAGGGTTTGTATCATGACAGGACTTGGCTGGACGGCGTGGCCTTCGGGGCGCGGCGTTTGGTGAACGGATGTTGGTCCGACGGAGGACATGGTCGGAGCGATTGAGTTGACTGACGCCAGAAAGTCCAAGGCTTCGGAATGCGCGCTGTCCGCACGATTGGTGATGAGAGTAAATGGAGGGATCCGGCCACTGTGACGGAACCGGGCGAGGACGTTTACACGCTCGGGGTGCTTATCTTCGATGTTTCGAAGGGACGTTCCAGCGAGCGCCAGCCGCTCTACATCTGCTAGCGCTTCAGGGTCTGGATACTGCAAAAGGTCCAGTTGGGGGACCTCCGCGACCGCGCGCGCGCCCGGGAGGGAAGCGGCGATCATTAAGGCGCCGAATCCACCCATTGAACTGCCATACAAGGTGACCATGTCCATCGGGATCCCTCTGAGTTCACAGAGTTCTTCAAGGAAACCGGCAAGCTCTTTGGTTATGTCCGGCCCAGTACTGACGAACCAAGAAGCGTGTAAGGCAGGGGCGGCATGGAGCATCGGGTCGCTGAGAGATACGACATCCCATTCGTCAAATCCCGAAGCCCAAGACCACCTCGGAAAGAAGGGGACCTGGGGGTCCAAGGACCGAGGTTGCGCAGAGGGAAGTAGGCACAGCAAACGTTTGGGTTCATCAGCAAACTTGACAAACGCTTCGATTGGAAGGCCATCCGAAGTTTTTCCGTAAATAACGCGACTAATGCTCGAAAACTCAGCAGAACGGCGGACCTCGGAAAGTGGCCGACGCCCATTCCTTGCGGTATCCAGGACGGATGACATCAGCGGCCTCTACTATCCAAGTCAAGTTCAAATCAACTCAACAATGATAGCAATAAAATGCAACCCCAAAATCCGTGTTCTCACGAGAACGCGTGCTGAAAAAATTCGTGAGAAAAAGAGACGGACTCCCGTCCGGCCATCGACTCCGATGAAATTTCTACTGGCCTTGCGGGAGGTTCTGCAGGTCCGCCTGGCCCACGCAGTTCCGTGTCGCTGGCAGTTTCGATGCGGAAGACGCGAGGTCCGCGAGCACGGTGGCGGAACTGATCTTGTTCGGATCCAGCAGGATTTCGGTGGCTGGTTCCCGACCGAAGGTGGTCAGGGTCCATACCGGGTCGCCTTCCTTGATCACCCAATCGACGCCGTTCACGCTGACGCAGCGGTCCGTCGTTGGCCCGGGAACGTTAACCCCGCAGCGCAGGACCAGCAGGGACGGGTCACCCCAGGCGGCGGTGGCCTGGCTGTTGGTCTTGCGCAGCTTGGCGTCACCAATCGCATCCGGCAGTGCCACCATCATGGGGGCGCACGCGGGGTCGGCAGCATCCTTGGCGGGCGCGACGTCCACTACCGGGGAGCATGCGCTCAGCAGAACCCCCGCGATGGCCGCCGCGGCAAGAATTCGGAGCGGACGTGCCGGGGCCGGGAAACGGAAGTGCAGCATTGGTTAAGCCTATCCCGGTGTAGGGGGTCGCTTGGAACCGAGAGATTCTGGAGTCGGTGACACCCTTGGCCAAGATACTTCTGTCCGCTGAGGTAAGAGTTGGGAAGCAACTTAACAGTCTTTGTCGCCGAAAATGGGGCTCCTTCTGATGTGCCCCGGCGAACCCGGACGAAGACGAATTGAACTCCGCGGAATGTGCTCCTCGGCGTCGTGGCGTCGGTTCTCGTTGCGGCCACAGGAGCAGGGGTTTCAGCCTCTAACGTGGCCAGCAGCTTCAACTCAAAGTCCCAGAAAATGGAACAGGCGGTCCCCGCAGATGCTGCACGGCCCGCTTAAGTGCAGACAGGTGCACCAACTTCTTGCTCCTGGCAAGCGACAGCCGCTCCTCGGCGTAGGGGTCAGCTGAAGCCGAAGACTCACCAGACCAGCGATCCGACACCATGATGTGGGTCCACATCCCGCGCACCACGAGACCATTCACATGTTGTCGATCATGCGCGACACCTGGGTAGATGCCCGGACATGGTGAGGCCAAGATGAATTCCGCCATTGCATTGGGCGGCATTCCATTGGTGGTGCAGACCTTTTCGGGGATGTTCGCCACCAGACTCGCCACGTGGCCGTCATTGACTTTGAAGGGCTTTAATGCGACGACGGATGCCCTGGGCGGGGTCAACATCAACGTACCCGCGGCATTTAGCACGCAGAAGTTCACCTTCCCAGAGGCCAAGCAGCAACCGGCGGCGAAAAGGCGCTTGCCTTCGTCCGGGGGCGCACAGCGTTCAGCGACGGTGACGATCAGCGCGTCAAGAGCCAACAGCTCTTCCTGAAAGCATTCACGACCAAATTCCTTCCGGCGGAGACCCTGACCCACCTCAGAAAATCTGGAGCCTGGTGGATACCGTCTCGCCCTAAATCAGCGCCGCGACGCCGCTGCGGCCCTGGCGATCGGCTCCGCGACGTCCGGGGTTCAGATGTGGGCAGCTTCACTCTGCCGACCCTGTGGATTGGCACCTCGAACGAAGGCCAGACAATTGTCCTCCGCGGCGACGCGGCTATCGAGGCGATAGGCAAGGCGCTGGCCGACGATTCTTTCGTTTACTGCGTGTAAGGCGCCGGAGTCCCTAGTAAGCGCTAGGCGGACAGGTGCGGGTGGCGCTAGCGATGTAGAGTGCGGCCGCAGGGCTACGCGAACAGGTATGATTACACGTTGGCGTTACTATCTCACTGCGGCGCCTAATCAAGGTTCGAGGACCAACACCACAACGTAGCGAACCGGATTGGCTTTGGGGGAGCACTTGAAGACATCACATGGGGCACGCCCCCGGCGTTTATCTGCGACTGGGCCGGCAACGGCTTCCGCGCTGACGGCCGCGCTTATCGTAACTTTGAGTCTGGGTGCGCCCGCGGCTCACGCCGAAGATGCCACCTCTCCGGATCCCGTCCAGACTATCGTCGTGTCCCCTCCTGTGATGGTGCCGCCCCTGGAGCCCCCAACATCAAATCCAGTCGCACCACCCACGGATGACACATCGACGCCGCCGGCCATCGGACTGCCCCCGCCGCCCGCCGCCACGGAACTGCCAGCCACAGGGGTCCCCGTAGCTCCGCCATCCGCCGAAGTGTCACCCCAAGTCTCCGTTGCACCGCCGGCAGTGGAAGGTCCTGGCGTTGGATCGGTTGCACCAATGCTTTTCCCCGTAGCTCCCGACCAGTCCTTAGCCCAGCAGGACAATCTGCAGTTGACCCCCGAGCCGCCAGCGGCAAGCATTGCACCATCAGCTACAGCTACAGCTACAGCTACAGCCACCGTGTCTGCGGCCGGGAGGGACGAGCCGGCAGCTCCCGAAGCTGGGACGGAGATTCAAGCTGCCGTGGTCGCGGCAACAGGTAGTCCATTCACTATCCAACTGCTGACTGTCCTTGCGCTATTGGGCGCGGGACTGGCCTATTTCCGGGCTTTGGGGTCCAAAGGCTTCCGCCCTGCCGCTAAGACCGGGAAATAGGCCGGCATGCAGCAGGACCGAGTCCTCATGCTCGAACAAGACGACACGGCCGCCAGGGCCCGGGGGGCGCGCGTGACACTTCTCGCTCACTCGTACTGGCCGGAGAACAGCCCCCCTCAGCGACGCTGGACGGCCCTGCTGAGGGAATTCTGCGCGTTTGGCTGGGAATTTGATGTGGTTACCCCGGTGGCGCACTTCCCAGCGGGCCGGCGCGAGCTTCCCCGCGAAATTGCCGGCAGTGCCTTCCGGAGGCAGGAAGGTCAGTTCACCGAGCTGATCAGGCGGGTACCGTACTTGCCGCACGGCAACTCGCACCTGGCTAGACTGTTTGACCAGTGTTTTTCAGCCGCACTGTCGGTGCCCTTGGGTCTGCTGACGCGGCGGCCCGACGTGGTGATCGTCACTGCGCCGAGCCTGCCGATCCTTGCCGCGGGTTATCTGCTGGCCCGGCTACGGCGGGTTCCCCTGATTGTGGAAATGCGCGACGCCTGGCCAGACCTGGCCCGGGATTCCCGGATGGTGCGCGGTCGCGTCAAGAGCGTGGTTGAAACGGCGGTGGAGTTTGTCCAAAAGCATGCCGATCTGGTGGTGACGGTAACAGAGGGATTCGCCCACACATTGCGCTCCCGTGGGTTGCAAAACGTCGCGACTGTGAGCAACGGACTCCACGTTGACACCATCCCTGTGATGGGACCCCCGGCGCCGGAGCGGGATGTGTTTGAAGCGCTCTACCTCGGAAACCACGGCGAAAGCCAGCGGCTAGACGTGGCAATCCGGGCCAGCGCCCTGGTGGGTGATGCCATGCGCCTGCACCTGGTGGGACACGGAACCCAGAGCCCGGCGTTGGAAAAACTGGCAGCAGAACTTGGAGCGCCCGTAACATTCCACCCGCCGTTGCATGGCCAGGACGTGATGGACCGCTATGCCTCGGCGGACACTTGCATCGTCTCGCTGCGCGATGACTGGAAGTCTTTCGAGACCACCATCCCGTCCAAGACCTACGAGGTTCTGGCCGTCGGCCGCCATGTAACGGCCGTCGTCAAAGGTGAGGCAGCCCGCATCATTGAGGACGCTGAGGCCGGCGATATCGTGCCCAGCAACCCTGAGGCCGTGGCCGCGCTATGGCGTGAACTGGCCGCCGACCGCTCCCGGCTGGTCCGTTCCGAGGCCAGCCGCCAATGGGTGAAGGAGCACGCAGACTATACGCAGCTGGCGGCGAGGTACATGGAACTCATTTCAGAACTCTTGGTGAAATCGCCAACAACGCAACGATGATCCAGCTCTTTAGAAACCTGCGCATGGCGGTCGGTGTGGCCGGAGCGCACTTGACAGACGATCCAGTCCTGCTTCTTCAGCAAATCTCCCGCAGGCTCCCGGCAAGGGTGGTTCAGCCTTTGGCGGCTGGGATGGGAATGATCGCCCGGCCGCGGTCAACGGCCGTGCCGGTGCTGCTGGCCGCGCTGCTCAGGGGCGACGCCGGCGACCTCGGGCGCCGTCTCAACCTCGCCGTGGACGGAAATCCGAGCAAGGCTCGCGCCGGGCACCTGACGGATATCGCGGTCGCCGCGAACTTACCCGAACTCGCCGATCGATTTCTAGCGATGACGGAAGGCACGCCTCGGCTTAAGCGTGCTCTGGCGCGGCGGTTCTGGTACGACGGCGCACTCACGGCCGGTATTGATTCTCTGAATGGTGCGGGGCGAGGTGGCCGCCGCCAGCTGGCTCATTTTTCGGCCGAGGCGTCTGTTCTTGAGGACTGGACCCCGGTCCTTGAAAGGCGGAGCTATGAGCCGGTGCGGGGAAGGGTTCTACATCTGCTAACGAACTCCCTGCCGCACACGGCAAGCGGCTATGCGCAACGCTCACATTCAATCCTGCGCGCCCAGCAGGATGCGGGTTGGGAAGTCATGGCCGTTACGAGGATCGGCTACCCGGTCCAAGTAGGCAAGTTGCTTGCCAAGTCACTGGATCTGGTGGACGATGTCAGTTACCGACGCCTGCTCCCTTCCAAGCTGGCAGCTACTGCCGATGCTCGGCTCCAGCAGCAGGCAGAGGAGTTGCTCAACGTCGCCCTAGAGTTCAAGCCGAGTGTTCTGCACACCACCACGCACTACATCAATGGGCTGGTGGTCCGCGCAGTGGCAGAGGCGCTCGGCATTCCTTGGGTATATGAGGTCCGCGGACAGCTCGCGGATACCTGGGCGTCCAGCAGGGGCCCGGCGGCCCGTGAGAGCGAAAAGTACCGGCTGTTCCAGAAACGGGAAGTCGAGATCATGCAGGACGCCGACTTGGTGGTGACCCTTGGGGAAACCATGAAGGCAAATATTATTGCGGCCGGAGTTCCGTCGCGGAACATTCTGATTGCTCCCAACGCCGTCGGGGAGGGCTTCCTTCAGGAGCCCCCGAGCGCTGCCGCCGCTCGTTGTGAGATCGGCCTCCCAGCAGAGGGACAGTTCATCGGAACCGTTAGTAGCTTGGTACCCTATGAAGGGATTGACGACCTCATCGGTGCCTTTTGCCTGTTAGCACGGAGCAATCTTCATCTGCGACTACTGATTGTGGGCGACGGCGCTTCTATGCCGTCGTTGGTTGAACAGGCACAGCAGAGCGGCTTTGGCCCCCGTATCCTGTTTACGGGCCGCGTTTCCCGCGATGAAGCGATCCGGTACCACCAGTCCTTGGACGTTTTTGTGGTTCCCCGCAAGGATCTTGAAGTCACGCGGTCGGTGACGCCGCTGAAGCCTGTTGAGGCATTGGCTTGCGGCCGTCCCGTAGTTGCCAGCAGGCTGCCTGCCCTGGAAGAGATCGTTCGAGACCAAGTGAATGGGTTGCTGGTATCAGCCGAAAGCCCGGAAAGTCTGGCGGCCGCCTTGGGGCGAATATTGGCGGACGAACCGTCCCGTCAGGCCATGGGGCGAGCAGGACGGGAGGACGTTCTGAGAACCCGAACTTGGGCCGCTAACGCACAGTTGCTGGTTGCGGCCTACCATCATTTGGAACATGAAGAGTACTGATGAACGACGAGGAGAACCAGCGAGTGTCCGCAGATACGGCATCCATTCCCGCCCCCGTGGCTGTGCAGCCACTGTCCGTCGATCTGCGAAAGCTAACACGAGTCGGATCGAGGCCCTCCTTTCTTGACTATCTGGTGCAAGTCTGGAACTTCCGCCAGTTTATTTTCTATGACGCAAGGGCGCGGGTCCGCAGCGGTACTAGACGGGACCGACTAGGCAGCGCGTGGCTGCTGCTGAATCCGGTTTTCAATGGGCTCACCTATTACATAATTTTTGGTATTCTGCTCCAGACCAGCGGGGGGATAGAAAACTATATAGGCTACCTGGTTACTGGTATCTTTGTCTTCCAGTTCAGTGCGGGGGCAATAACGTCCGTCGCACGGTCCGTTCAAAGCAACCGGTCCGTAATCCAAGCGTTTAACTTTCCCCGCGCCGCGCTTCCAATTGGTGCGAATCTACGTGAGGAGCTTTCGGGGGTCCCACTGATAATCGCGATGCTGCTGATTGTGGTCGTGCTGCCGCCAGTCGAGTTAATTGGGCCTTTGTGGCTTCTGATCATTCCAGCCTTGGCCCTTATGTCAGTCTTCAACCTTGGCATTGGTCTGATTCTCGCGCGGATAATATCGCGCGTAAATGACGTATCGCACCTTCTGCCCTTTACAATTCGCTTGTGGATGTATGGCTCTGCCATTTTCTACTCGTACGATCGTTTTATCACTCATCCCGTACTACTAGAACTTGTGAAATTGAACCCCCTATTCAACGTGATCAATATCGTGAGAGATTGTGTTCTCTACAACAGGCTACCGGAGTGGCAATCGTGGGCAGCCCTCGCGGTTTTCGCCCTCGGTTCCCTTATGGTTGGCCTCGTATTCTTTTGGCAGGGGGAGGAAAACTATGGCCGCGACTGAGGATACGGTCTTCCTCGACGGGAACCCTTGCGTGGTCCTCGACTCGGTGAGGATGAGCTATACGGTTTCTTCCACTGCGGTTTCTCCTCTCGATGATGCACCTCTGTTTCGTCGTATTCTCAACAAGAGCCTTGGGCGCCAGAGCAATGTTCGAGTTGATGCACTCAATGAACTCTCGCTTGTTGTGGAGCGCGGAGAGTCTGTTGGCATCATCGGCCGCAATGGTTCAGGCAAGAGCACGATGATGAAGCTGATCAGCGGTCAGGAGAGCGCAACCTCTGGGGCCGTGTACGCATCTAGCACTCCCATTATGCTCGGTGTGAATGCTGCCTTGGTGCCCGATCTTTCTGGGGATCAGAATGTAATTCTCGGGTGCTTGGCCATGGGGATGGAAAGGTCGGTGATCGATGAGAAGTTCGACAGTATTGTCGAACTCTCCGGGTTGGAAAAGTCAATTCATCTACCGATGAAGTCGTATTCCTCTGGGATGGGGTCCCGACTTCGATTCGCTATTGCGGCGGCCGTGAACCCCGAGATCTTGCTCGTGGATGAGGCTTTGAACACCGGCGACGCACAGTTCGTGGATCGAAGCCGTAAACGCATGGACGAGCTTCGGCGGAATGCTGGATGCGTGTTTTTGGTGAGCCACAGCCTCTCAACAATTGAAGACATGTGCTCTAGAACTATCTGGATTGATCAGGGCGATCTGATTATGGATGGGGAGCCAAAGGAGACTACGCGCGCTTATAAGGACTTCACAGATCAGCTTGCCAAAGGCAACAACAAATCTGCGGCAAAGCTAAAAGCTGAGGCGCGCTCCAAACTCACCCTCACCGAGATCCGCCCGCGGGTGCAGGGCCGGCGCGTTGGGTCATCATCGTGAGGTCCTTCCGGCAGGTACGAGCTGCTCTCTGGCACTTTCGTCAAGGAGGCTTCAGCCAGATGCGTCAGTGGCAACTCCGGCGTTTGGCCGAAGCCGGCCAGCATGTCCCGGCCAATATCAGAGGAGCGGAAGGCGGTTGGCGGGGCAGGGGCCAGCGACGCCGACTGACCTTCGTCCCTTTCGAGATGCCAACGATGAAGCCGCGTCGAGAAGACCTGCGTGTTGGGGTTATACTCGATGATTTCTCGCAGGCAGCTTTCGGCTTCGAGTGGAACATGGTGCCACTGTCGCGCACCGGGTGGCGTGGAGTGCTCGAATCGTTCCCAGTGGACTTCCTATTTGTTGAATCTGCGTGGAACGGCAACGGCGGCGAGTGGCAGCACCAGTTGACCGGAACCTCTGGCCCAAAGCAGGACTTCTTGGCCTTGTTGGAGTGGTGTCGGGACAACGGGATACCAACCGTCTTCTGGAATAAGGAAGATCCTCCACACTACGGTGACTTCTTGGCAGCTTCAAGGTTGTTCGACGCTGTCTTCACGAGCGACTCCAACATGGTTCCTGATTACCGCGAGGCGCTGGGTCACGACAAGGTTGCTGTCCTCCCCTTCGCGGCGCAGCCTGCCTTGCACAACCCGATCCGACCCCGGCACGGGTTCCATTCCCGCGGCGTCGCCTTTGCTGGCATGTACTTTCTTCACAAGTATCCGGAACGGCGTCAACAGATGGAAATGCTCCTGGGAGGGGCGTCCGATGCGGCCGAGAAGGACGGATTCAAACTTGAGATCTTTTCGCGACAGCTGGGCGGCGACCCCAACTATCAATTCCCTGCGCCATTTAGTAAAAGCGTCGTGGGGACGTTGACATACCCCAAGATGCTAACTGCATACCGCTCGTACAAGGTCTTCCTCAACGTCAACTCCGTCGTAGATTCACCGAGCATGTGCGCGCGGAGAGTATTTGAGATCACCGCGAGCGGTACCCCCGTCGTTAGCTCCCCATCCGAGGCAATTCAGCATCTGTTTTCGCCCGATGAGGTGCTTATTGCGGCTACCCGTGCCGAGTCGGAAGCCCAGATTCGTGTCCTGGCCGCAAATGCGGACTACAGGGACAGGGTTGTGCACAAAGCTCAGCGTCGGATCTGGTCCGGTCACACCTATGCCCATAGGGCTGAACAGGTCGTTGCGGCGATACTTCCGGAGCGCGTGAGACCACCCGTACTGTCGCCTGTCAGTGCCCTGGTTAGCACTTTCAGGCCACACCAGCTAGAACATGTCTTTCAGACTGCCGGGTCACAGCGCGGAGTGAACCTTGAACTGGTAGTGCTTACACACGGATTCGAGGTTCCCCTAGACAAGCTCGCGGACCTCGCCCAACGCCACGGCGTTCATAATTACATTGCACTTTCGGCTCCACGGGAACTGACGTTGGGGGAGTGCTTAAACCTTTGTGTGGCGGCGTCGTCAGGGAAGATCTTGTCGAAGTTTGACGACGACGACTTCTATGGTCCGGACTACATTCTGGACATGCTTCATACACTCGCCTTTTCGAAGGCGGCCGTGGTCGGAAAACAAGCCCACTATATGCACTTTCTGACTAACCAGGTGACTATTCTCCGCTCATCGGACAAAGAGCACAGCTTCAGCCGCCTAGTCGCTGGGCCCACCATCACAGCAGCGCGTGCCGTGTTCGAAGATAACCCTTTTGAGGCAAGAAACCGCGGCGAAGACACTCGATTTCTGCAGTCTGTTGCCGTCAGCGGCGGGGCGATTTACTCGACGGACCGTTTCAACTACTGCCAGATAAGGCGGGGGACCGGCCACACCTGGGACATAGCCGACGAAGAACTTCTCACGTCCGGACCTATCAAGTTTTTTGGCAGTCCAATTGAAAACATCATCATCTAGGGGATTTAGTGAACAGCATCAAACGTGTTGCAGTCATTGGTTTGGGCTATATCGGATTGCCCACCGCGGCCATTCTGGCCACGAACGGACTTCAGGTTATCGGTGTCGACGTCAACCGGGGAACGGTTGACGCTGTCAATCGCGGCGAAGTTCCATTTGTTGAACCGGACCTCGGGATCCATGTGGCAGGCGCTGTGAGTCAAGGCAAGCTCCGGGCCACCGACCAAACTCCCAAGGCTGACGCCTACATCGTTGCGGTGCCGACGCCATTCAAAGGTGACAGGTCAGCTGACCTCAGTTACATCGAGGCGGCAGCCCGTGGGATTGCACCGCAGCTTGAGGGCGGCGAGCTCATAATCCTAGAGTCGACATCTCCTCCGAGGGCAACACGGCACCTAGGCGAATACATCCTTAGTCTCCGTCCAGACCTCTCACTCGACGGTGTCGATGGGAAGCCGGCGATCCTGCTGGCCCATTGTCCCGAACGAGTTTTGCCGGGTCGCGTGATGATTGAACTGGTCACAAATGATCGGATTGTCGGTGGAGTTACCCCGGAGGCAGCTGAGCTTGCCAAGAGTCTCTATACGACCTTCTGTCAAGGGGAGATTCATGTCACCGACGATGTGACGGCCGAGATGGCGAAGCTCGTGGAGAACTCCTATAGGGACGTAAACATCGCCTTCGCTAACGAGCTCTCCGTCATCAGCGACGGTTTAGGCATCGACGTCTGGGAATTGATCACTTTGGCTAACCACCATCCGAGGGTCAACATACTTCAGCCAGGGCCCGGAGTCGGGGGGCATTGCATTGCGGTCGATCCATGGTTCATTGTGGCTGAAGCACCGGAGCATGCGAAACTAATCAGAACCGCCCGTATGGTCAACGACGCGAAACCGCTCTGGGTCGTCGACAAGGTCCTCAACGCCTTGCGTGCTGCTCCAGCTGGCACTGAGGTGGCTGTCCTGGGCCTCGCCTTCAAGGCGAATATTGATGACTTGCGGGAATCGCCCGCGATAGAGGTCACGAGACTGATCTCCCAGGCTGCAGCGGGGACCCAACTGAACGTCGTTGAACCTCACGTCGAAGAGCTTCCGCGTCAGCTACAATTCCTCGAGAACGTGAAATTGACAGGACTTACTGACGCGCTGAGCAACTCTGGTGTTGTTCTCGTGCTTGTCGACCACGATGATTTCAAAGCGATTGATCTGACCGACCTCGAGAACAAGCGCCTTATTGATACCCGAGGAATTCTTTCGGTGTGATCACCGACGAGCGGCTAATCTTTGCACAAAACACCACTGCTTCCTCCGTGGTGACGAAAAATCTTAAGGGACATCTAGCATGGGTTTCATCGGACACACACGGTTCAGCCTTTTTAATCCCGATTCGCCCGCTTGGTTGGCATCCAACGGCAGTCGATTCCGGACCTCGGAAGAATACCGCGACTACCTTTATTCACCAGAAAGGCTCGATGTCAGGTGCGAGATATTTTTTGGCATCTCGCTTCCGCAACTGAAACTGGCGTCCGAAGGGGAGGACTACCGACACGTCGTGTCCTACTCTGACACGCTGCCCGTCAGGTACCAAGAAAAAATTGAGAAGGCCGCGCGTGACTTCGACTTTCTCGTCCTGGACCGTCACTCGTCCGTTGGGGGTAGCCGTTCTCTATTCGGAGTGGCGCGGGAGATGTTCGGGCCGAATATTCAGGCAGGTAAACAGGGACGCCCATTTGGCTGGTTCCGATTGGATGACGACGACCTGTTGGCGACGGATTATTTCCAACAAATGAAAATCTATATCACGGATGCTAACGCCGGTATGCAGGTGAGCTTGGGGACCGGTGTGACTGGCTTGTTCCAGGGTGGGACTTTCTACAATCCCCGGGTCACGCATCATCCGCTGATAGCCATAGGTCTCTTGAACGTATGCAAATTTGACGGTCATGGAGCGCTAATCAAGCCAAATGATGCGCCCCACAATCGCTCCGACCGATTCAATCCCGTGATTTTGGACTCCCGCAAAGTCAGCTATCTATGGGTGCGGCATTTGAGCCAGGACACTGCACTGAGTGCCCCTCAGGATACGGATCAGTCGGCGCGGACCCTCCAGGACATGTCACGCTTTCCTCGGGTGCGCTCAGTGGAGGACTTGAAGAAGGGCTTTCCAATCCTCGCCGATCGATTCTCCTCGGCCCCTAGCCCTGAACTCAGCCTGATCGCCAGTACGCCGAGTGGGTCTCCTCTTGACGAAGAGGGAATACGGATCGAAGTTGGTTCGGCCAGCGGAGTCCTGCAGCTGGAGTTCACTCTGGATTGCGGGCTCGGTGCCGTTCCGGGGAACGCTCTAATTGGTCTGAGCCTGACGGATGACGATGGGAATACCCTTGGCCCCAACGACATGCAGGCAGAACTCCGCGAGCAGGGACTTCTATTCTCGCCAGCTTCGGGGATCGGCCATTTTCGCTATGTGAATACCAAGCCAGGCCAGGCGGACTATTCCATGACGTTTAGTCTGCCCCGGGGCCTGCTCTGCACCTCGATTATGCTTAGGCGCTGGAAAAATAGCGAGCTAAGTGTTGACCTCACGCGCTGTGACGTCTTTGGGGGTTCGAAGCTAACTGGTGTCAAGGGACCGGTCGCTAAGGTGTTCGTATACGGCAGTTGCGTCTCTAGGGACCCCTTTGAGCTAGAAACAGACGTCCAACTCGTCGATTACAGGTCTCGCTCGTCCGTGGGTAGCGCCTTCGCCCAGCCCCCCTTGGGCTGGGAGGCGCACTTGGACCTCGGCTCAGTTACTAGCCCGTTTCAACGCCGTATGGTTACGGCAGATGTCACGAAAACATTGGCGGATGACCTCCGCGAAGCTGATTTTGATGCTCTAGTCTTGGATTTCATTGACGAACGGATGAGCACCGTAGAAATCGGTGGCTCCGTCGTGACCGATTCGCCGGAGCTAGCGGCCACTGGTTTTGTGGCTGATCCCGAATGCATGCACGAACCTTGGACTCCCGAGGGCTGGCTGCTCCGCAAGGCCGGCATCACTGCCCTTCTTGGTGTTGTCGATCCCACCCAGATCATTGTTAATCGCGCCTACTGGGCGACTAAAGATGACGCCGGACAGGATTTTGCGCAGATCTCTTGGATCGCGAAGAACAATGCTTTCCTGCGCGAATTATACGAAATTTTCGAAGCGGTGCCAGGCATCCGCTTTATTGATTACCCTCCAAGCTTGCTGGTGGCGGATTCCGTGCACCGTTGGGGCCGCCAGCCGTACCACTACATCACGGCATTCAACCACCACTTCGTGCGCCAAATGGAAACTATGCTCGCCGAGCGTTGAAACCGATAAGTACAGAATGAAGGCTCTGGTGCGAAGGATGTTACCTCCGCACCAGAGCCTTTGTTGCATCTATCTATATCGAAGCGATCAGATCGGTGAAGTTCTCCGTGAATCCCCCCAAGGAATAGTTGCTGCGAACGTACTCCTGGCCGCCGGCTCCGCTGGCCTGAAAGGCCTCTTGCTCACTGTTTTCCAGAATATAATCTCTCATGCTGTAGATATCAGCGTGGATATAGTCCCTAGGGTAAAGAAACTCTACACCGCGCCATGGCAGGAAGAGCGCCTGGTTTCCCGCGGCAAACGCTTCGGCAGGCGCCACATGGAAGCTCTCAAAATCGCTCAATGAAAGAACGAACCCGATGTTTGCCAGTTCGCTGGCTGTGTCCACCCAGCCAGCGTAAGACACTGCCTCGGACAATCCGTGGTCGACGATGAACCTGTCGCAGGCCTCGTAATACCGTCGCTCGTCATCATCCTTGATCACCCACGGCAGTTCCTCGGGACGTTTACCGTAGATAGTGAGCGTGTAACGTCGATCTTGGAGGCGCAGGCTGTACAGCAAGTGGAGCGACTTCATTAACCCCTTACGCTTGGGCACCGGGCCCACAAGACCCAGCCGGAAAAGCCTCTCGGCTCCGGAGCCCTGGGCGTATTTGTCCTCCACGATGAAGTTCGGGATGACACGCACCTTGGTGCGGTCCACCTCGAAGGTGCGGATCATGTCCTCCGCGGTGTGCGCACTAACCGAAAAGAAGCAGTCGACAGCGGATTGTTTGATCTTGCGACCGAAATCGCGCGTCAGCTCGAAGAGGTGCAGCCGCACTACGAGTTTTTGGTAAGGCTTCTTGTGTTCTGCATACCAGACCGCGTTGCCGAGTAGCCATTCGCACAGAATGACGTCCGCCCAGCCCAGAAGTTCCGTACTCCGGGCCTTGTCGTGAATGTCATGTCCAGGCCATTCATCGATACGGATTTCGTAGAATTCCTCAAGAGCCGGAATAGCAGCTTTGATGAACTTCAGGTCGTTACCGGCGATCAGCAGGCGCAGTTTCAAGTTTTTGCGGATCTGGGCTAGATCTCCGAGCTCGAGAGCTTGAAGCGTCTCACGGATCCGCGGACGAACACTTAGGCTGGTGATTGCGGCGGAATGCCGCCGCACAAACGCCGAAAAGTCTAACAAACTGGAATCGGGTAATTCTCTTGCATTGAACTTGTACAGCTGATCGATGGCGTGGCGGATCCCAACGGCACCCCGCAACTCTAGGTAACTCAAGCCGACAGTAGACAGAATTTGCTCTGCCTGCTCCCACACCCTTAGGTGGGATGCCAGGTCTCGAGAGTTGTATTGCTGAGTTGCGGAGCGCACAACGCTTACGGTCTTGTGGTAGACGATACCGGGTTGATCGAGATATGAGACTCTCCGAGCATGCGTCAAAACCTTCAGCAAAAAGACGGTGTCCTCGCCCATATGCAGATCCTCTGGCCACCAGACCGCATTATCTATCAGGACAGAGCGACGCACAAGCGACGAATTCGTGGTGCTCTGCTGACGGACTATCTCGGTCATCTGTGCGATTCGCGAATCTCCTCCCGGGAAGTTAACAATGCGGTTAACAACTACATTGGGTTTCCCGAGTTCGGCCAGTTCGAGGGACGTGCGCACCAAGTCGGCGGATTCGGCAACGGCGAGATTGTACTGCGCGCGAAGCGCAGGCGCATATATCTCATCGTCGGGATCCAAGAAGAAGACGAATTCACCCCTCGCTGCGGTCACACCAACATTTCTGGGCTGTGAGGGGGATCCACTGTTACCTTCTAGAGCGACAATGCTCCAGTGGGGATTGTGAACCTGATTTTCTCGGATCTTGTCAACAGTTCCGTCCGTAGAGCAATCATCTACAAATATAACTTCAAAGTCAGTCTGTCCGAACACCTGGCCAACTCTTTCCAACGACGAAAAACATCTGCCGATTTTAGTTTCGACGTTGTAACAGGGGACAACAATGCTGACTTTCATGCTCGTGACCTCATTCCTTGAATTTATCGCAGTATTAGTAGATATTCTATTTTCGGGATCAGACATTGTAGAAATTGCCGCTAATCCTATCTCCGGCATTCTGTAAAACCCGTTCAATGTAATCCCGTGGCGCGACAAGATCAGCCACTTTGTGGGCAGAAGAAAATTCGTATTTAATTTCCGAGCGTAGAGCGATCGGACTGTCGACATAACTGGTGTGGAGCATGGCGCGTCTGATCTCTTCGGATGTAATTCCGGTATTGGGGGAGAGCAGGACGAAATGCGTCGTGGGAATCAGTGACTCTGGCCGGACCGCTTGGCTCTGGGCCAGGGCAGCCGAGACAACCATTGCACCGTACTTATTGAAATCGGAGTAGAACTCCCGAACTTCTTCATTAGGGAATTCCGAGGACAGGAGCAACAGGACTCCTTGGGCCACAGACGAAAAACCGCTGAACGATGAGAGTGCAGCCCAAGCTTCACTTCTGTTTGAAACCGGATATACGACGGTGAGTCTGTTATCGGGATGCTCGTAGTTGGCGCCCACAGTGTCGAGAATTTGTTGGAAGCGTGCTCGGTATGTGTGATGTTCTAGTACATTGTGCAGCGCGCTGTCGCGCTTCCGCTCAATTTGATCACGTGTGAGTTCCTTGAGCGTTCCTCGGTGTCGGCCGACTATTGCCAATGTATCTCCGAAAAATTCGTCTGCGGCGGCAAAGTCGTTGCTGAGCACTAGGGTATTGCTGGACATGAGCTCAAATATTCGCCGAGCGAACATCGTTGGGGAATCTGTGACGGTGTTGATGTTCAAGCCAAACGTACTGGACTTGTACACATGGGCGAGCTCTGAATGGGAAACTGCCGGAACTGTGTGCGCAAGCAGTTCTGGCGGGAAGGCGTGCAACTCATCAGACGAGCCGAAGAACCGGTCGTATATCTTGACCTTCCGGCCAGTTGCCATAATTTGCCGGAATATGGCCAGCATTTCTGCGGACCGGTCTTCATGGTTCGCGTACCAGCTTCCGGCGAAGACGACGTCCTCTGTCCGCGATGAGGAGCCAATAGGGTTGAACAGTTTCGGCTGTGTGGCGAAGGGAAGGCAGTGGACACTGGTGTGTCCATAGTCTTCGCGGTATTTTTCGACGCAATTTCGGTCGGTGGTGAATACGTGATCGAATTTTATCGCTGTATCGACGAAGTCATGTTCTCTGTCAGGGTAATGGGTCGGATCCTCTTTATTCCAGAAGGCCGTCGGAACATTTTCGACCTTGCACCAATGCAAGATTCCCAACAACTCGCGGCGATTTTCCGCGGCAAAATTCTTGCTGGCGTAAATTCGGCCCTTCCACGGGCGTGTATTGGAATCAACTCCCGACCAGGCTGATTCGCAGAGGAAAAGGTCGGGTCGTTCTTTTTCGAGTTGTTTTTGCCAATTGTTTGGCTCAAGAACTATGGGATCGAACTCGAATTTGAAACTATTGAAT
The DNA here is from genome assembly GCF_029960715.1 of Arthrobacter sp. AL05. Taxonomy (NCBI): domain Bacteria; kingdom Bacillati; phylum Actinomycetota; class Actinomycetes; order Micrococcales; family Micrococcaceae; genus Arthrobacter; species Arthrobacter sp. AL05. Next base: position 53,326 of record NZ_JASBRC010000010.1, on the reverse strand, counting down.
GTGAATTCGTCGCAGATAATTGCAACTTTGAATTCCCTAGGGGGCTTTTGACCGGACTCGTTAGCGGTATGGATCACTTGGCGCCTGGCCGGCCTGACGTTGGTGACCGTAACTCCTTCGAGCTGCAGCTCGTTGGCGAGGCGTAGCTCTCCCTCTGCTTCCTCCCAAGTTTGTGCGGCTACTCGCAGTTCCACAACGGAGGGGGATACGCTCACTTGGAACGCCCTGGCACCCGTAGTTCGCGCATCGAGGTAAGCGTAGGCCCCGTACTCCTGTGAGTGCTTGAGGCCCGCTACGCCTTCAACTTTACCGTTGGCCGCGACGCCTTCGACCCGCAGGAGACCGCTCTTCGCAGAATCGAGACTCGTGGCTTTCACAACGTCCAAGGTCAGCCTGAAATTCTTCTGGCCGTTGGTCGCGATGCGAATCCAGGTCGGAGTTTTGCTAGGCGTGAACACAGCGGCTCGGGCCGTTTGACGGTCGAAGACGAGGCCATTGTGGTCCGTTTGGAGTGGTCCCAGGCCTGGCGGGAGACCGTCAGCGGTGGACGGATTAAGGGCCGTGAAGGTTATGCCGTTCCGGATTGGCAAACGTTGTGTACTGGCATTCCATGCTGCGAAGCCGAGTTGAATGAGAACGCAGTCGTCTGGCGCATGTAGCCGGAAACTGAAGCATCCCTCATTGTCCGTATTGATATAAAAATAGTCGCCCAGGGCGCCTGTTGCGATTTCCACCCTAGAAGAAACTTCGGTACCGAACTTGTCGAGGAACTTTACAATGACGACGCCCGCCTTTGGCGCGCCAAATGCAGCAGGGTCAACGACCTGAATCTGTGCCTCAAGGTCCTTGATGTCTTGGACCGAGACCGCGCACCACACGGGTGACTTATCCAAGACGAGGGACGAATCTGCTTCTACATCGGGCGAAATAACCATTCGGGCGGGTAGCCGGTGGCCTTGGCTGCCAGTCTTTAGTGGCAGCGGCCGGGACACGGTTTGGTCTACAAATATCCCGTTTCTTAGGCTGATCGAACCCGGGTTAGCTTTCCAGGATGCAAACCCAAATGCCACGGATGAGCAACCAGTGGGTGTGCGGAGGGTAAAAGCTGGGACCCCCTCCTCGCTCGGGACTAAATATACGTAATGCCCGTTCTTCCCGGATGCCAGCTTCGCCTCACTAGGGAGCTCGTGGCCGTCACGATGGTAGTACCTGATCCAGATGACACCGGCCTTGGCTGCATGGTGTTCAGGGCTGAAAGAGAGGTCTACCTTGACGGTGAGTTCGGAGTTGCCGGCGACCTCCACCTCTAGCCAGCGGGAACGCTTGATGAGGGAAATAGATGAGTCGGCCGAGAGCCGTGGATTGAGTCGGAACTCCCGTCTGGGCATTCCTGAGGGCGAGTCGTGCCATGTGCGCTGGAGCTCGGCGCGAGGTTTGTCGAGAATAGTCCGAAACATGCAGTTTTCTCCAAGTAGCTGAAAGCCGTGTTAATCTACGATGCCTTGACGACAGGGATTAGACAGCGAAGTCTTTGATCCTCAGGCCCAGACCCATTAGCTGCATAAGCGCCGCCACGGTGCGGTCAGCAGCGCGGCCGTCGCCGTAGGGGTTTACCGCATTGGCCATAGAATCAAAGTGGGTCTGGTCCTTGAGTAACCGCGTCACTTCGTGAACAATGCGATCCTCATCCGTGCCAATGAGCAGAACGGTTCCGGCGGTGACGGCTTCCGGGCGTTCCGTGTTCTCCCTCATGACCAGCACTGGTTTGCCAAGGCTGGGGGCCTCTTCCTGAACACCGCCGGAGTCCGTCAACACGATGTGAGCCATGGCCAGCATTCGGGTGAATTCACCGTAGGCCAGAGGTTCAGTGACGGTGATATTCGTCCGGCCTTCTAGGGCTGGAAGGACCGCCTCGCGGACGACAGGGTTCTTGTGGACCGGGAAGACGATTTCGACGTCTGGGTACTTATCGGCCAGCCGGGCCAGGGCCCGTCCGACTCCCCGCATGGCATCTCCTTGGTTCTCGCGGCGATGTGTCGTAACTAAGAGAATGCGGCGTCCGCTTCTCGCCAGCGTTTCCAGCTGGTTGTCTGAAAATGGCACATGCTTGCCTGCGGTCGCCAAGAGGGCGTCAATGACGGTGTTACCTGTGATGGCTATATCGTCGGGGTTTATGCCCTCAGCTACCAAGTTCGCCTTGCTGATGTTGGTCGGAGCTAGGTGAAGGCTGGCGATCTGGCTAGTAATTTTGCGGTTGGCCTCCTCCGGGAAAGGAGAGAACAGATCGCCGCTGCGAAGGCCAGCCTCCACGTGCACCACAGGGATTCCGTGGTAGAAGGCCGCGATTGCACCTGCAGTGGAGGTTGTCGTGTCTCCCTGGACAATCACGGCGTCGGGCTTAGCAGCGCTGAACAGCCGTTCGAGGCCGTCAACAGTCCGCGTCATGATGCCTGATAATGACTGCCTATGTTCCAAAATATTGAGGTCGTGATCGGGAACAATACCGAAAAGCTCATTGACCTGGTCGAGCATTTCTCGGTGTTGTCCGGTCACGGTTACAACACACTCGAAGTGTTCCGACCTCTGCAGAGCGGCAACTATCGGGGCCATCTTGATGGCCTCCGGTCGGGTGCCGAAGATTGGCATGATGATGGGCATGGTGCTTCCTCCCCCAAAGGAATAGCGGATGAGTTCCCTGCGATGCTACGGGAACTCCGTCAGGTGCCGTGAATTGGTTGGGCCACCCGTGACGACAAGGAATGGTCTGCTAGCCCGCCAAGACTAGCGCCAGTACTAAAATGGGTATCGTCAGCGAGACCAGGACCACAATGGCAAGGGCCACGAGTCGTTGCCTCTTTAGAGGGTCGTCGCTGACGTCTTTGCGGGGCTCGCCCATCGCATTCTTAGACAGCCCCGTAACGGTAGGCAACGAATATGGCTCCACGTCCGGAACCAGCAGCGTGTCCGGAACCTCCTCGTGGAAGGTGCGGCGCCGCAGGTGGCGCGGGGCGGCAACCAGCGGGGGAGCATCGTCGGCAGGATCACCCAACAGCCGGTCCTCCTCGCCTCGATATCTCGTCAGTAGGCTGAGGGACTCAGCCTGATCGGCTTCAATTCTTACATTCCTCAGCGCTGATCCGAACATTCCGGCCGCAGGGAGACATCAATAAGGCCCCCGGTCTCAATGACAAACCGCCGCAGCCACTGTCCCACGCTCAAGTCAGGGTGTGAATTCACCACTTGGACGTCCGCCGTCGTGCATTGCTCCAGCAGCCGCTGCGCCCGGGCGACGTGGTAGCTGGAGGACACGACGGTGATGGATTTCCAGCCGTTCTCCGCGGCAATCTTGCCGATGGCACGCGCCTCCCCGCGGGTGTCGTACTCATCGGGGCGGAAACACAGGAGCCGGGCGCTGGGAAAAGCGGCGTTGTTGCAGACGGCATCGGCGGCCGTATTGCCGGGGGTATCCGTGTGGGAGAGGACCAGGACGGGGATGCCGTAGTCGTGTTGCAGCTGCTCCGCGACCGGCAGGCGCTCGGCCGCGGCTCCGCCGAGCATAATAACGGCATCGGTGCGGTGGACAGTCAAGGGATCCACGTTCACAAAGAGTTGAAAGGCGAGGACCAGCCACAGTAGTACAGCCCCTGAAATCCACCCAAGAATCCGGGCGCCCAGGGGATTCAGGGCGGGCAAGGGCAGGGGCATGCGTATGAGTCTTCCATGCGGCCGGTGTGGCAGGGAAAACGGGCGGAGATCGTGCAGCCGGCGAATGGCACTCCAGCCGCCGGGATTCGCGGCAGCCGGCACGCCGCGTCCCGCTGACCCGGACACGCGCCCGCCGCCGTCGGACCCCCGCGGTAGCGTTGTGCTGTGCCTGAACACGTCCCTGACCACGTCCCTGACCACGTCCCTGACCCGCTGACCGTCGCGGAGCTCTCCGAGTCCCAGCTCCTGGAGCGGATCTTCCCGCGCCTGCACTACGGCCAGGAGCACAGCCCGTCCCTGATCCTGGGCCCCGGCGACGACGCCGCGATTGTGGCCGCGCCGGATGGCCGGACGGTCCTCAGCATCGACACACAGGTGGTGGACCAGGACTTCCGCCTGGAGTGGAACAACGGCTACCGGACCACCGGCTACGACGTCGGCTGGAAGGCCGCCGCACAAAACCTCAGCGACATCAACGCCATGGGGGCACGGGCCACCTCCCTCGTCGTCAGCCTCACGATGCCCCCGGGAACCCGCGTTGCCTGGGTGGAGGATTTCGCCGACGGGCTCTCGGCCGGCATCCGGGGGCTCGGCGCGCCGGACTGCGCCGTGGCGGGCGGAGATCTTGGCCGGGGCCGGGAACTCGCCGTCAGCGTCGCCATCCTCGGCACCCTCGACGGACATGCTCCGGTGCTGCGCTCCGGCGCCCGACCGGGGGACACCGTGGCATTGGCTGGCACCCTCGGACGCGCCGCAGCGGGCCTTGCGCTGCTGGAATCGGCAGTCCCGGTCGGCGACCTGAGCCGGGACCAACGCGCTTTGGTGGACGCGCAGTGCCGGCCCGTGCCGCCGCTCGCGGCGGGACCGCTGGCCAGGGACTGCGGGGCCACGGCCATGATGGACATTTCCGATGGGCTGGTCCGCGACGGCAACCGGCTGGCAGCTGCCAGCAACGTTATGCTGAACATGGACGCGTCCGTTTTGAAGGTCCTGGCCGGCCCGCTCCGGCCGGCCGCCGAACTGCTCCGCACAGATCCGCTGGACTGGGTGCTGGGCGGCGGAGAGGATCACGGATTGCTTGCCACATTCCCGCCGGGCGTTCAGCTGCCTCACGGTTTCACTGCGCTAGGCTCGGTAGAGGCCCTTGCACCAACGGACAGCACGGGCGTGACAATAGCGGGCAGGCCCGCTGACACTGTGGGATGGGATCACTTTGCAGACTAAAATTGCCGCCAACGCGCAAGCGATGAAGCGGTGGTTGGGCAAGGCAGAAACGACGCTTGGAAACCACAGCGACCGCCTAAACGCCATCAACATCTTTCCGGTCGCCGACGGCGACACCGGCACGAACCTCTACCTCACGGTCCGGGCCGCGGCCCAGGCACTGCACTGCCTGGACACCTCCGCGCTGCCCGTGATCAGCGCGGATCCGGCGATCCACTCCTTCGGCCCGCCGGACCCGGCGCAGAACGACGTCGGGGCCGTATTGTCCCGCGCCGGCCTGGCCGCCATGGAGCAGGCCCGCGGCAACTCAGGCACCCTGTTCGCCGTGTTCCTTTGCGCCGCAGCCGAGCCGCTTGCCGGTCACCACCGGCTCAGCGCACCGCTGTTTGCTGCTGCGTTGAACCGCGCCCAGCTCCGGGCCTGGTCCGCGCTAAGTGATCCGGTTCCGGGAACCATGCTTTCCGTGATGGAAGCCGCCGCCCGCGCGGCCGCGACAGTGGACGCCGAGCATAACGGTGACGACAGCAACCACGCCCTGGGCCTGGCCCTGGATGCCGCAGTCGAAGCGGCGCTGGCGGCTGTGGTGCGCACCGAAGGGCAGCTGGAGGCCCTGCACGCAGCGCACGTGGTGGACGCCGGCGGCGTGGGGATGCTGCTGATCCTCGATTGCCTCCGTTCCGCCGTGCTCGGCGAGGAACTCCAGGACCAGCTCCTGGACGGCCTGCACGGCTACGACGTGCAGGCCCCGCACATCCATGCCGGTATGCCGCGGGACGAAGGTGTGGAAGTTATGTGCACCATCACGCTCTCGCCGCTTGACGCTGCCACGATGCGGCAGCGGCTCGACGAAATCGGCGAGTCCGTCATCATGAGCCAGGCCGGCGCTACCGCCGACGCAAACGGGGCTTACCGCTGGCGGGTCCACGTCCATGTGCCCGAGGCGGCACCTGCCATGGCCCTGATCCGGTCCCTCGGCGAACCCTCCGATATCAGCGTGTCAGAACTCGCCCTGCCGGAGGCCGAATTGGAGGCCGAACCGCACGACGCCGGTCCCCGGAAACCCGCAGGACAGGCCGCCGACGGATATGAACGCTAGACTCGGCACCGAACCGGGCACCACCGAACCGGGCGCCACCGAACCGGGCACCACCGAACTGGGGCTGGGCCTGGAACGCCGGATCGGCAAGCGTTCGGCGACGGTGATCGAAAAGCATCTCGGCATCACCACGGTTGGCGGTCTGCTGAACTACTTCCCCCGCCGCTACCTGGACCGCGGCGAACTCACCCCGATCAGTGAGGTCCCGCTCGACGAGGACGTCACCCTCATCGCCCGGGTCGTCTCCAGCACCACCCGGTCGATGCGCGCCCGCCGTGGTTCCCTGACCGACGTCGTGATTTCCGACGACGCCGGGACCGGGCTCCCCGGCACCCTGAAGGTAAGTTTTTTCAACGGTTTCCGGGCCAAGGCCGCACTGCTGCCGGGCCGGCGCGCCTTGTTCTCCGGCAAGGTCACCCGCTACGCCGGTGCCCTGGGGCTGACCAACCCTGATTTCCTGCTGCTGGACGAGGACCCGGAAGCTCCGGGCAAGGATCCGGAAAAGCTCGCGGCCATGCCTATCCCGGTGTATCCGGCCACCGCCAAGCTCACCAGCTGGTCCATCCAGAAAGTCATCGAGACGCTGCTGGACACCGCAGACCTCGATGCAGTCCCGGACCCGTTGCCGGCGGAGATCGTGGACCGGGAGCACTTCCTGCCGATCGCGGAGGCCTACCGGCTCATCCATGCGCCGCAAGGGAACGTGGACTGGCAGCACGCACAGGACCGGTTCCGCTACCAGGAAGCGCTGGTGCTCCAGTCCGCGCTCGCCCGACGCCGCGCCCAGCTCGCCGCGGAGGAAGCCACCGCCCGCCGGCCTCTCGCGGACGGCCTGCTGACAGCCTTTGACCGGCAGCTGCCGTTCACACTGACCGCCGGCCAGGCCACCGTCGGCAAGACGCTGGCCGCGGAGCTCGCCCAGGACTCGCCGATGAACCGCCTGCTGCAGGGCGAAGTCGGCTCCGGAAAAACGATTGTGGCCCTGCGCGCCATGCTGCAGGTGGTCGATGCGGGGGGACAGGCTGCCCTGCTGGCGCCCACCGAGGTCCTCGCCGCGCAGCACTTCGATTCGATCCGCCGCACACTCGGCCCGCTGTCCCGGGATGGGCTGCTGGGTGGCACGGACGCCGTCCAGGTCACCCTGCTCACCGGCTCCATGCCCACGGCCGCCCGGAAACAAGCCATGTTGGATGCCGCCTCCGGGAACGCCGGGATCATCATCGGCACCCACGCCCTGCTCAGCGATAACGTCTCCTTCTACGACCTGGGCCTGATCGTGGTCGATGAGCAGCACCGCTTCGGCGTCGAACAGCGCGACGTGCTCCGGTCCAAAGCCAGCAAACCCCCGCACCTGCTGGTAATGACCGCCACGCCCATCCCGAGGACAGTGGCCATGACAGTGTTCGGCGACCTGGAAACCTCCGTCCTCGACGAACTACCGGCCGGCCGCGCGCCGATCACCACGCACGTCGTCGGGCTCGCCGAGCACCCGGCCTGGGCCACGCGGATCTGGACGCGCTCCCGGGAAGAGATCGACGCCGGCCACCAGGTCTACATCGTCTGTCCCAAAATCGGCTCGGACGACGACGGCGACTTCAGCCCCGGCGAAGCCGAACCGTCCGATGCTGACCTCGCGGGCGACAACGGCGCACGCGAACTGGCATCCGTCACCGGCGTCGTCGAACAGCTCCGCGACGAACCGGCCCTGGCCGGGGTCAGTGTGGCGCCGCTGCACGGCCGGCAGGACCCGGTGCTCAAGTCCGGCACCATGGCCTCTTTCACCGCCAACCAAACCAAGCTGCTGGTCTCCACAACAGTGATCGAGGTGGGTGTGGACGTGCACAACGCCACCCTTATGGTCATTCTTGACGCGGACCGCTTCGGTATCTCCCAGCTCCACCAGCTCCGCGGCCGGGTGGGCCGCGGCGGGCTCCCGGGTATGTGCCTGCTCGTGACCACGCTGGAACCGGGCCATCCGAGCCGGCGCCGCCTCGACGCCGTCGCCGCGACCACCGACGGCTTTGAACTTTCGCAGGAGGACCTCAAGCTGCGCCGGGAGGGCGACATCCTGGGCGCCTCCCAGTCCGGCGGCCGTTCCACGCTGAAGCTCCTGCGGGTCCTGGAACACGAGGACGTGATCGCCCGGGCGCGGCAGGACGCGTGGCGTATTGTCGGCGCCGACCCGTCGCTGGAGTCCCACCCCGACCTGACCGCGGCAATCGACGAATACCTCAATCCGGAAAAGGAGGCGTTCCTTGAACGCGGCTAAGAAAATCCAGGCGTCCCCGGCGGCACGGCCATGAGCCGCATCATCGCCGGCGCCGCCGGTGGAAGCACCTTGGTCAGTGTCCCGGGATCGTTGACCCGGCCCACCACCGACCGGGTCAAGGAAGCGCTCTTCTCGCGGCTGGACGCCTTCGAGGTGATAGCGGACGCCCGCGTGCTGGACCTCTACGCGGGATCCGGTTCCCTCGGTGTGGAAAGTGCCAGCCGGGGCGCGCACAGTGTGGACCTGGTGGAATTCGACGGCAAGGCCAGCGCGGTCTGCCAGCGCAACGCCGACCTCGTTAATACCGTGGTGGGGCGCAAAGTGGTTTCCGTGCACCGCTCGAAAGTCGATTCGTTCCTTGAACGGACCCAGGAGGGTGCCCGCTGGGACCTCGTCTTCCTGGATCCGCCCTATCCGCTGGACGAACCGGGGCTGGCCGCGGTGCTCGCGCAGCTGGTCCCGCAGCTGGCCGAAGGTGCCGTCGTCGTGGTGGAGCGTTCATCGCGGACCCCCGAGCCGTCCTGGCCGGCGGGGATGGAACGCTTTGCGGAACGCAAGTACGGGGAGACGAAGCTCTGGTTCGCCGAACCGGGCGTGGAAGAAGAAGTCCTGGCGGACACGTCGGGGGCACCAAAAGCGCCGGAGGCAGAAGCCGAACCCGACGGCGACTAGGGCGCGGGCCCTCCTTCTTTGAGCCGGAGCGTGATGGCTCGAAGGACGGCGCCGCTGGTGCCGGCCGGCCGCCGGCGTGGATGAATCGGCCCGCCGAAGCGACGCGCAGGAAGTCGGTCACACGCTTTGGGTCAGACGGCCACGAACCGTCCGTTCGCCTAGTCGCTCAGGGCGTCCAGCGCGACCCCGGACAATACCTTCGCCGGGTGCGGCCCGCGGGCGGTAAGCGCTGCAGTCCACACCTCCGGCCACGGGCCCCGGGTGCCGGCCAGGATGATGTTGCCGGGATAGCGGCCGCTGAACATGCCGGTCTCAGCGCAAGCGGCGACGTCGGTCATGGCCCGGCGCAGCGCGGCCACCTGGCTTCGGACCAGGGTGAGCCCGGGTTCGTCGCCCACGTTGACTACCAGGACGCCGCGGGCAGTGAGCTTCGCCGCGGCCTCCCGGTAAAACTCGGTGCAGGCGAGGTGTTCGGGTGCCTCGGGCCCGGAGAAAATGTCCAGGATCACAACGTCGAAGCTCAGTTCCGGCGGCAGCTCGGCCAGGGCCGCCCTGGCGTCGCCGATCAGCGGGTGCAGCTCCGTGCCGTCCGGCAGCGGGAGCTGCTGCAGCACAAAGTCCAACAGCTCCCGCTCCAGCTCCACCGCGTACTGCACCGAGCCCGGCCGGGTGGCCTGGATGTAGCGGGCAAGCGTCAGCGCCCCGGCCCCAAGATGGAGCGCTGTGATGGGTTCGCCCCACGGTGCCGCGAGGTCCACCACGTGGCCGATCCGGCGCAGGTACTCGTAGAAAATATCCGCGGGCTCGGCCAGGTTGACGTGCGACTGTTCCGCCCCGCCGATGCTGAGCACAAAGCCGCCGTCGGTAAAGGCATCGGGTTCGATCGTGGCGTGTTGGCCGGTGGTCCGCAGGAAGCGGGTGGCCGCGGGAGTGTCCCGCATCAGAGCCGGTCGCGGAGGGTCGCAAGCCGTTCGGCGGCTTCCTGCAGGACGCTAATCTTCTTGCAGAACGCGAAGCGCAGCAGGCTCCGGGTGCGTTCGGCGCCGACCGGGTGGCAAAAGACCGCGACCGGAATGGCTGCGACACCCACCAGGGACGGCAGGCGGCGGGCCAGCTCCACGGCGTCGGAGATGCCGAGCGGAGCCGTGTCCACGTTGACGAAGTACGTTCCCTGCGGTGTCAGCACGTCGAAGCCCGCGGCCCGCAGGCCGTCACTCAGGACGTCCCGTTTGAGCTGGAGGGTATCGGCGATTCCGGTGTAGAACTCATCCGGCAGGCCCAGCCCGGCCGCAATGGCGCTCTGGAACGGCGTACCGGAGCTGTAGCTCAGGAACTGCTTGACCGTGCGGGCGGCGGCGACCAGATGCTCCGGTCCGCTGAGCCAACCGATCTTCCAGCCGGTAAAAGAAAAGGTCTTCCCGGCGGAAGAAATGGTCAGCGTCCGTTCCGCGGCGCCCGGCAGCGTGGCCACCGGGATGTGTCGGGCACCAAAGGTGAGGTGCTCGTACACCTCGTCGGTGATGATCACGGCGTTGTGCCTGGTGGCGAGCTCGACGACGCGTTCGAGCACCTCGAGCGGGAACACCGCACCGGTGGGATTGTGCGGGTTGTTCACCAGCACCACCTTGGTGCGGCTGCTGAACGCTGCCTCGAGCGCGTCCAGGTCCGGCATAAAGTCAGGGGCCAGCAGCGGTGCGGTGACGTGCCGGGCACCGGAGAGGCCAATAATCGCACCGTAGGAATCGTAGAACGGCTCGAAGGTGAGGACCTCGTCGCCCGGCCCCACGAGCGCCAACAGCGAGGCGGCGATGGCCTCGGTGGCGCCGGTGGTGACAATAATTTCGGTTTGCGGATCCGGGGCCAGCCCGTAGAAGCGTTCCTGGTGAAGGGAAATCGCCTCCCGCAGCTCCAGGATGCCCTTCCCGGGGGCGTACTGGTTGGCGCCGGCAGCGATGGCGGCCTGCGCGGCAGCCTTGATTTCCACCGGGCCGTCTTCGTCCGGGAAACCCTGGCCGAGGTTGATGGCACCCGTCTGCAGGGCGAGGGTGGTCATTTCCTCGAAGATGGTGACGCCGAGGCTGCCGTCGGGGGAGAGCAGGTTCGCTCCTGACGCGGTCCGCTGCCAGGGGGACGGTTGGGGGAAGTTCATCAGCTGCCCGTCTTCTGGCCGCGCCCGGTGAACTTGTCCATTGTGGCGTAGATCCCGAACACCTTCCCGCCCACGAAGTCCCAGGCCCGCACCGGCAGTATGCCGCGCAGCACCTTGCCCAATTGCGCAGCCGCCGGGGCGATCAGTTGCGGCCGGCCGGCGGCAGCGGCCCGCCAGGCGCGGTCAACGGCGTCGTCCGGGGTCATCAGCGGCGTCAGCAGCGGTCCGCGGGCGCCCTCGAACATCCCGGTGGAAATGTAGCTGGGGCAGAACGTCGTGACGGCGAGGTGGCGGAAGCCTTGCTGCTCGAGCTCCAGCCGGAGCGAATCGCTCCAGCCGATGACAGCCCACTTGGACGCGGCGTACACGCTCATCCGCGGATTGGAGACGGTGCCGGCGGCCGAGGCGATGTTGAGGATCCGGCGGGGCCGGCCGGCGTCGGCCATCATGGCAGGCAGGAACGCGTGGGTGACGTACATCGGTGCCAGCGCGTTGATATCCATGGTCAGCGCGATGTCCCGCTCCGGGTTGTGGTCCCAGAAGAGCGCGCCGCGAACGATTCCGGCGTTATTGACCAGCAGGGTCAGCGGACCTTCCTCCCGGCACGCCTCGGCGGCGTCGGCAATCGCTGCGCGGTCGGCGAGATCCACCTCCCGGACGACGGCGCGCGCTCCGAGGGCGGTCACCTCGGCGGCGGTCTTGGCGAGGCCGTCGGCGTCGACGTCCCAGAGAATTACGACGGCGGCGCCCTCGCGGGCCGCCCGCAGGGCGTACAGGCGGCCCATGCCCATGGCGGCCCCGGTCACGAGAACCGCGCCGCCGGAGACGGTAAAGGGAATGCTTGATGCTGACATTCAGCCATGCTATCCCGGCCGGTGCCGGCAATACGGTAGGTTCGGAGCATGAGACGCGCCGTATGCCCTGGCTCCTTTGATCCGATCCACAACGGCCACCTGGAAGTCATCGCCAGGGCCGCCGGTCTCTTTGACGAGGTCATTGTGGGCGTCTCCACAAACTACGCCAAGAAATACCGCTTCACCCTCGAGGAACGCCTTGATATGGCCAGGGAAACCCTGGCTTCCCTGCGCGGCATCGTGGTGGAACCGGTAGGGGAGGGACTGCTCGCGGAGTACTGCCGCCAGCGGGGGGTGTCTGCCATCGTCAAGGGCCTGCGTTCCTCCTCCGACTTCGACTACGAACTGCCGATGGCGACGATGAACCGCCAACTCACCGGCGTCGAGACGGTCTTCCTTCCGGCCGAAAGCCACTACCTGCACTTGTCTTCGACGCTGATCAAGGAAGTGTTTTCCCTGGGCGGCAATGTGTCCGAGTTTGTGCCCCGCTCCGTGCTGAAACGGCTGCGCGGCGGCGATCCGGTCCAGGACCAGCCGCGCAGAGGGTAAGCTTGATCGGTACTCGGCGGCCTGCTGCCGGTTGCGCGGCCGAAACCTAAGCGGCCTGCGGTGTGAACCGCGGGTGTGCCCCCCGGTTTGAGTCCGCCCGGAAGATCAGGCTAAGATAGTACGTCGGTCATATGTTCAACAGGAGTTCTCATTAAACGAGATGCTAGTTCGCCCTTGGCGTTCGACGTCAAGGACCTCGGACGCAGTCCGGGAAGCATGCGGACGCTGAAGGAACATGTACCCGCACCAGAAGATCTTGGTGTGGCGCTCATTGGTGTGCAGCAAGGCTCGGATGTCGAGCTGGATCTGCGGCTGGAGGCCGTACACGAAGGAATTTTGGTATCAGGAACCGCGCACGTAGAAGTTACTGGCGAATGCGGCCGATGCCTGGATCCCCTTGCGTATGACCAAGAGGTCGATGTGCAAGAACTTTTCTTCTACGAGGACGCAGAGTTCTCGGATGAAGAAGACGAAGAAGAGCAACGTCGAGTCGAGCACGATCTGATCGATCTTGAACCGGTGTTGCGGGACGCAGTTGTTACCATACTGCCGTTCCAGCCGGTGTGCCGGGAAGACTGCCAGGGCCTTTGCTCCGAATGCGGAGTTCGCCTGGAAGACGAGCCGGGGCATCACCACGAGGTGGTAGATCCTCGCTGGGCTGCCCTAGCTGACTTGGCTAAGCCTGACCGGCAAAACTGATTTGTAAGTGTTGGACTAGAGAGAAATGAGTTAGCCGTGGCTGTCCCGAAGCGGAAAATGTCTCGCTCGAATACCCGCGCCCGCCGCTCCCAGTGGAAGGCAACCGCCCCCCACCTGGTGAAGACTGTCGAGAACGGCCAGGTTACATACAGCCTGCCGCACCAGGCAAAGGTCGTTACCGACTCGGCTGGCACCGCGCTGTTCCTTGAATACAAGGGCCGCAAGGTCGCAGACGTCTAATCCGCCAACTGGCTGACTAAGATGTCTTCAACTGAAGAGCTTCTGAAGCGTCTCGGTGTCTCTATTGACGCCGGGACGCTTCGTCTTGCGCTCACACACCGTTCCTACGCCTACGAAAACGGCGGTATCCCCACCAACGAACGTCTCGAGTTCCTGGGCGACTCCATTTTGGGGTTCTCGGTCACCGACGCGTTGTACCGTGACAACCCCACCCTGCCCGAAGGGGACCTGGCCAAGCGCCGGTCCGCCGTCGTGAGCACCCGTGCCCTCGCGGGCATCGGCCGCAGCATCGGGCTCGGGGAGTTCATCTACCTGGGGCAGGGCGAAAAGCTCACCGAGGGTAAAAACAAAGCGTCCATCCTTGCGGACACCATGGAAGCGCTGATCGGCGCCACCTATATCTCCAATGACATTGAAACCGCACGCCAGCTGGTCATGCGGCTGATCGGGCCGTTGCTGAAGGACGCCGCTGCGCTCGGCGCGGGGACCGACTGGAAAACGAACATCCAGGAGCTGGCGGCCGCCCGCCAGCTCGGGACGATCAACTATGCAGTGGAGGGTTCCGGGCCGGACCACGCCCGCACGTTCGAGGCCATCCTGCGGATCGGCGGCAACGACTACGGCAACGGCTCCGGAAACTCCAAAAAAGAGGCCGAGCAGGAAGCTGCAGCGGACGCCTGGCGCAGGCTCTCCGCACCGCCGGCGGGTGAACCGGCAGCGGCGCCCGTCGAACCCGCGACGCCCGAGGGGCAGCAACTGCAGTCCCAGCCCGGCGCCTAGGCACGCACCGTGCCTGAACTGCCCGAGGTTGAAGTGGTCCGCCGCGGACTGGTGGACTGGGTCCGGGGCCGGACCATCACCGCCGTCGAAGTGGTGGACCCGCGCTCCATCCGCCGGCACACGCTCGGTCCGGAGGACTTCGCCGGAAACCTTGAAGGCGCCCGCGTCCTGGACGTCGTCCGGCGGGGCAAGTTCCTCTGGCTGCCGCTGGCGGACACGCCCGACGTCGGCCGGTCCGAGAGCGGCAGGCCCACTGTAGCGTTGATGGCGCATCTGGGGATGTCCGGGCAACTGTTGATGCAGGAATCCTCCAGTGCCGACGAGAAGCACCTGAAAGTGCGGCTGCGGCTCAGCCCGGCCGACGGTATGCCCGAACAGCTCCGCTTTGTGGACCAGCGGATCTTCGGCGGCCTGTTCCTCACCTCGCTGATCCCCACGGCCGACGGCGGTCCCGGCGGCCTGGCCGAAACGCCGTTGCCGCTGATTGCTGCGGAAGCCTCCCACATCGCGCGGGACCCGCTGGACCCGGAGTTCTCCTTCGAGGAGTTCTACCGGCGCCTGCGGGCCCGGAAGACGGGCCTCAAACGTGCACTGCTGGATCAGGGGCTGGTCTCCGGGATCGGCAATATCTACGCGGACGAGTCTCTTTGGCGGGCGAAGCTGCACTATGCCCGCCCCACCGACACCCTGCGCCGGGCTGACGCCCTGCGGGTCCTGTCTGCTGCACGCGAGGTCATGACGGATGCCCTGGCCGCCGGCGGGACAAGTTTTGATTCGCTCTACGTCAACGTCAACGGGGCCTCGGGCTACTTCGACCGCGCGCTCAACGCCTACGGCCGCGAAGGCCAGGAGTGCAAGCGCTGCGCCGCCGTCGGCCTGGTGAGCCTGATGAAGCGCGAACAGTTTATGAACCGTTCCTCCTACACCTGCCCCGTCTGCCAACCGCGGCCACGGAACGGCCGCTGGTAACTGAGCCCGCGGACGGGCGGGCACCGGGACACCGCGAGGTCTAGTGCCGGCCGTAGTGCCGGGCCAGCCGCGCCAGGCCCTCGTCCAGCGTCACGGCCGGGGTCCAGTCGAGGAGTTTGCGGGTCTCGCGCTGGTCAAACCAGTGGGCAGTGGAGAGCTGCTCGGCAAGGAACCTGGTCATGGGAGGCTCCGCAGTCCGGCCGGCCCGGGTCCAGAGCTTTTCCACCAGCGATCCGGCCGCCCGCGCGAGGCCGCCCGGGACCTTCCACGACGGCGCCGGGACGCCGCCCGCGGCGCAAATGCCCGCCAGCAGCTCACCGACCGGCCGGGGTTCCCCGTTGCTGATGACCAGCGCCCGGCCGTGAATGTGCTCCATCCGATGCAGCGCGGCAACGATCGCCGAGGCGGCATTGTCCACATACGTGGTGTCAATCAGGGCCGCCCCGGAGTCGAGCAGCGGCAGCCGGCCGCGGCCGGCGCGGTCCAGGACCCGTTCCACCAGCTGTGTATCCCCGGGACCCCAAACGATGTGCGGGCGCACCGCCGCGACCCTGAATTCCGCCGAGTCCGCGGCCAGTGCCAGCAGCTCGGCCGCGGCCTTGGTGCGGGAGTAGTCGCCGTGCGCGCGGGCCGGGTCGGCCGGATCGGCGCCCAGCCCGGCGATGGCAGCGCCGGAATTTGCCACGGAGGGGGAGGAGACGAACACCACAGACCGGACCCCGGCCTCGCGGGCCGCACCGAGCAAGCTGCCGGTGGCCGCGACATTCACCGCATCGAACTCCGCGGCCCGTCCGGTGAAGGAGACCTTCGCGGCCAAGTGGATGACGCCCTCGGCGCCGGCGACGGCGCAGCGGACGGCGCTCGGATCCGTGATGGACCCGGTCAGGTCGGCCGCGCCGGCGACGCCCGAGGGGCGGCGCTGGAAGGTGGTGACGTCGTGGCCCTGGCACACCAGCTGCCGGGCCACTTCCCCGCCAAGCAGGCCGCTCGCGCCGGTCACGAGCACCCTCAAGGTGTGCCTGCCCGGCCGCCGGCCAGGACTGCGGATGCCCACCGGGCCAGGCGGGTGCGGTCGATCTTGGCATTGTGGCGGATGTCCGTCGGCTGGGCCCGGACCACCAGCACGGCAGCGACGTTCACGCCGTCTGCCCGGGCGGCCGCCCGGACCCGCGCTGCCAGTTCCGGTGCCGCGGGGCCGGACCGGCGCGCGGGCGGGACGGTCTCGACGACGGCCACAACAGCCTGCGTTCCCGCCGGGCCCACTCCGACGAGGGCGGCAGGCCCGACGCCGTCCAGCCGTTCAAGGGACTGCTCGGTGCCCACGGGGGTGAGAACGGCATCCGGGCCCGTCACAACGTGTGCGAGGCGGCCTTCCACCCAGAGCCGGCCCGCGGCGTCGAAGTGCCCCACATCGCCGGTGCGGTGCCACCCGGCGGTGCGGGCACTCTCGCGCTGGGTCAGCCAGAGCCTGTCGTAGCTCGCTTTTACGTGCGGGGCGCTGACCAGGATCTCGCCGGTGACTCCCGGTTCCGTGACCGGGTTGTCTCCGGGGGCGGTGCCGTCGGCGGCGAGCGGGATCAGGGCCACCCGGGCGCCATAAACCGGCTGTCCCACACACACGCCGTTGCCGGCGCCGGCCATGGTCCCGGCAGCCGCGTCCGACCCGGCGTCGCGGATCTGTTCGAAGCTGATGTCCGTGACGGGCAGCGCTTCGGTCATTCCGTACGGGGTATGCAGCGAGGCGTGCGGCAGCAGCCGCTGCACGCCGGCCAGGAGGGCTTCGGCAACGGGGGCGCCGGCGGAGAGCAGCAGCTCCACACGCTCCAGCGCCCGGAGCCCCGCGGTGCCCAGGCCGTTCCGGGTGGCGAGGACATTGCGAAGCGCCGCCGGGGAAGCGAAGACCACTGTGGCGTCGATGGCCGCCGCGGCGTGTGCCAGTGCCTGGGCGGTCAGCGTGCCCGGAGCCGTGACGTCCATGGCGGGCGTTACGGAGACGGCTCCCAAGGCTGGTCCCAACAGTGCGAACGGCGCAAAACCCGCCACCAACCGCGCGCCCGGGCGGATCTCCAGCGTCCTGGCCACGGTGTCCCGCATCGCGGCCAGGCGCCGGTGCGTGTAAAGCACGCCCTTGGCGGGGCCGGTGGAGCCCGAGGTGAAGAGCACCGCCGCGGGCGCGTCCGCATCCGGTGCCTGCGGTGCTGGCATCCCGGACAGTGCATTGCCCCGGCGGGTGAGCGCGGGGAGGGAGGTTTCCACGGCGAGGAGCCGGCGGCGGGCAGCCGGCAGGTCACGCACGCTGATCCGCCGTCCAGGCCAGCCGAGCACGGCGGCGGCGGCAAGGGCCTTCTCGATTCCGATCAGGAAATCCGGGGTAGCGCCCTTGACGGCGCGGCTCAGGCCGCGGGTGCCGAGGCCCGCGTCGGCCACCACCACCACGGCGCCCAGCCGCAGGCAGGCGTACAGCACCACCGTCAGGTCCACGCCCGGCGGAACCATCAGGCTGACCCGGCTGCCGGCCCGGACGCCGGTGTCCGCCAGTCCTGCGGCGGTGGCTGCGACATGCTGTTCCAGGTCCCGCCAGTTTAATGCCCGTGCCACGGTGCCGTCCGCGGCCATCTCCGCGACGGCGGTCCCGGCGCCGTCGGGTCCCGCCGCGAGCTCCGTGAGCGGCGCCCACAGGGCCGGGGCCGGGATGCTGTGGGCCGGCGTCGCGGCAGGCTGCGCAGCGCCAGCCCCGATCGGGCCAGCCGCCTCGGCGTCTGCCGGATCGCTGTTGGCGCAGTGCCCGGCGAGCCACTCGAAGATGGGCGTGGCGATGTCCCGGTCCTCGGCCACCAGGTGGCCGGCGCCCTCGAAGCGGTGGACTTTTGCGTGCGGCAGCCGGCCCAGCAGGTCTTTGAGGTACCGGTCGGAGAAGATCGGGTCCCGGGGTCCCCAGAGCATCAGTGCCGGCACGCTCAGCCCGCGCAGGCCCTCGGCAACCCGGTTGAGTGCGGGAAAGCTGGGATGGGACGCATCGACGGGAATGTCCGCGACGAAGTTTCCCACGCCGTCGCGGCGGCCGGCGCCCCGATAGGGGGCCAGGTAGGTGCTGCGGACGTCCGCGGCCAGCGGCGGGTGCGCCAGGGAGTGCGTCACCCGCAGGAAGGCGTCCGACGTTGTGGTTCCCCAGCGGTGCACGGCCGGGTGCAGGGCAAGCCGCAGCGCCGGCGGGATGGGCGAGTCCGCGGGCTGGTGCACGGCGGTGTTCGTCAGGACAACGCCGGCGAGCTGCTGCGGATGGGCCAGGGCCCAGCCGAGGCTGATCACACCACCCCAGTCGTGGCCGACGGTGACCACCGGACCGTCCAGGCCGAGCGCGGCGGTGAGGTCGCCGAGATCACTGATCCTGTCCGCCAGCCGCCGGAACGTGCCGGTGCGCTCGGAGAAGCCCATGTCCAGCTGATCCACCGCGACCACCCGCCAGGGGTGCGCGGGGTCAGATCCGGCGGCCAGCAGGGTCCGCCACAGGTAGGACCAGGTGGGGTTGCCGTGCACACACAGCACGGTCCCGGCCGGTGTCAGCCCGCGGCGGGAGAGCTGCGCGCCGTTATCGAGCAGGTGCCAGCGGCGCACCGTTCCGGGCGGATCAGCAGCTGAGCCGGACGCCACCTCGATTTCGCGCGACCATTCCGGGTCGACGCCGGGCCAGCCGCCGGCTACCAAACGATTTCCACCATCGCGGTGTTGAGGCCCGAACCGACGCCCATGCACAGCACACGGTCACCGGATCCAAGGTTCTGCGCCTCGGCGGCCAGGGTCATCGGGAGGGAAGCCGGTCCCACGTTGCCCCAGTGCGGGAACGTGATGGGCACCTTATCCGGATCCAGGTCGATGGCGTCGATGATGGCCTGGGTGTAGGCGGTGCTCACCTGGTGCGTGACATAACGGTCCATCGAGCCCCAGTCCCATTCCGGCTGCGCCTCATGCCAGGCGTCGACTACCAGCTGCAGGCCGCCGTCGAGCAGGCCCTTTGTATCCGTTGTCATACCGTCGATGCCGCCCACACACAGCTCGTGGTGCTCTGTTCCGGCGCGCATCACGCCGCCAAGGATCCGGTGCGCCCCGGGGTGCTCGTCCGCCGGGCCCAGGACTGCCGCAGCGGCGCCGGAACCGAGGGTCAGGGTGGCAAACTCGCGGTTGAAGTCCGCGCGGGTGGTCTCCGGCCGCTGCAGCCGGGCCAGGGTGGCCTCCTGCGTAGCCTGGGCGTCCTCTCCGTTGACAATCACCGCGTACTTGATCTGGCCGGAGTCGATCATGTTGGCCGCCAGTGTCATGCCGTTGACAAAGCCGAGGCAGGCGTTTGCAAGGTCGAAGTTCATGGCGGACGACGGCAGGCCGAGCCCATGGTGGATTTTCACCGCGACCGACGGTTCGAGGTTCCGCCGCGTCACGGAGGTATTGATTAGCAGGCCCACCTCGGTTGCTTCGATGCCGGACTCGGCCAGGGCCTTTGCGCCCGCCTCGATGGCGGCGTCGTCGAACGATGTCCCGGGGGCCCACCACCGCCGGTGGGTGACGCCGGCAACGCGTTCCAGCAGCTTTGGCGGGAATTTCAACCGGCGCAGTGTGGCGGACAGTTTGTGGTCGAAATCCGTGGAACTGATGATCCTCGGAGCTTCGACGCTGGTCACCGAAAGCAAGGCGGTGTTGCGGTGCCGGAATGTTGCATTCCCTATCAATTCAAGCCTCTGTTCGTGTGTGTCCTGCGCTCAGGCGGGTGAGTGCACCTTCAAGCGCAAGCCCAAGAGCTTAACTACGTCCGGTGTCAATCCATTCCTGCATCTGCAGATTGAGAGGCATCTGCGCCGTGGTTGCGGGCCGCTGCACGGAAATGTCACGGCCCCGCAGTAGATTGTAGGTATCCGCGGCTGTCCCCACCATCCGCGTCCGCCGAGCAGGAGACCCGAAACACCTTGCACCTGAAAAGCCTGACCGTCCGGGGATTCAAGTCTTTCGCTTCGGCGACGACTTTCGAATTCGAGCCAGGCGTCACTGCCGTGGTTGGCCCCAACGGCTCCGGCAAGTCCAATGTGGTGGACGCCCTGGCCTGGGTGATGGGCGAGCAGGGCGCCAAGACCCTCCGCGGCGGCAAGATGGAAGACGTGATCTTCGCGGGGACGTCCGGGCGCCCGCCGTTGGGCCGCGCCCACGTCTCGCTCACCATTGACAACAGCGACGGCGCCCTGCCGATTGAATACAGCGAAGTCACGATTTCCCGCACGCTCTTCCGCACCGGCGGCTCCGAGTACGCCATCAACGGCGCCGGCTGCCGGCTCCTGGACATCCAGGAGCTGCTCTCCGACTCCGGACTGGGCCGCGAAATGCATGTGATCGTGGGCCAGGGGCAGCTGGACAAGGTGCTGCACGCCACCCCGGAGGACCGGCGAGGTTTCATCGAAGAGGCTGCCGGTATCCTCAAACACCGGCGCCGCAAGGAAAAAACGGTCCGCAAGCTCGAAGCGATGCAGGCCAACCTGGCCCGCCTGAGCGACCTCACCGGCGAGATCCGGCGCCAGCTCACGCCATTGGGAAAACAAGCCGAGGTGGCGCGGCGCGCCCAGACCGTCCAGTTTGAGGTCCGGGACGCACGCTCCCGGCTGCTCGCCGACGACCTCGTCCAGCTGCAGTCGGCCCTGGCCCGGGATATCGCGGACGAGAGCTCACTGAAGGCCCGTCGGGGCGTCATCGAACAGGAACTCGAGCTCGGCAGGCAGCGGCAGGCCGGCCTCGAACAGCGCGCAGCCGAAGCCACACCCGCGCTCAACGCCGCCCGGGACACCTGGTATCAGCTCTCCGCCGGGCGCGAACGGCTGCGCTCGCTGGGTTCACTCGCCGAGGAACGGCGCCGGCTGCTCGGCGATTCCGACACAGTGCCTGACACCGGGCGGGACCCGGATCAGCTCGACCGCCAGGCCGCCCGCGTCCGCGCCGAACAAACCGGGTTGGAGCACCAGATTGTGGAGCGCCGCAGCACCCTGGACGCCGCCACCGCCGCCAAAATCGGCGCGGAAAGTGCCGCCTCCGTCGAAGACAAACGGCTCGCAGCCTTGCTCCGGGCCGCCGCTGACCGCCGAGAGGGCCTGGCCAAGCTGGCCGGGCAGGTCGGCGCGGCCCGCTCCCGGGTCGAGTCCGCCCAGGCCGAACTCGGCCGGCTCCGCGACTCCCTCACGGCAGGGGAGGAACGCCGCCGGCATGCCCACAGCGAATTCGCCGCCCTGGAATCCCAGGTAGCCGGCGTGGAGGACGGGGAGGAGCGCCTCGACGCCGAGTACGAGGATGCCAGCACAGTGCTGGACAACATCACGGCGGAGATTAACGCCTTGACGTCGGCCGAACGCGACGGCGAACGGGAACGCGGTGCCCTGCTGGCCCGTCGAGAGGCCCTCCAGCTCGGATTGAACCGCAAAGACGGCTCGGCCCACGTCCTCGGTTCGGGAGCCTCCGGGGTGATCGGCTCGCTGGTGTCCATGATCACTGTGGAAGCAGGCTTCGAGACCGCCATCGCGGCCGCGCTGGGCGCCGCGTCCGACGCCGTTGTGGTGCAGGACAGCGTTGCTGCGGCCACCGCCGTCCAGCTGTTGAAGGACGACGACGCTGGCCGGGCCACCCTGCTGCTGGTTGGGGAACGCACCGCCCGCAACGAATCCGACGGGAAGCTGCCCGCGGGTGCCCGGTGGGCGTCCCGGATGGTATCGGCCTCCGGCGCCGCGGACGCCGCCACCGGCCTGCCCCTGACGGAGCTGCTGGCGGGCATCGCCGTCGTCGAGTCCCTGGCGGATGCAGCGCAGTTGATTGCAGGCCGCCCTGAACTGACCGCGGTGACCCTTGCCGGGGACGTCCTCACCGCGCTGACCGTCAGCGGCGGCTCCGCAACGGCACCGTCGCTGATTGAGGTGCAGGCCGCCGTCGACGACGCCGCCGCTCGCCTCGAGAGCGTCACCGCCGAGCTGGAGCGCCAACGGTTCGCCCTCGCCGCCGCGCAGGCCCGGCGGGCAGCGGCGCAGGACCGCGCCGATGCCGCCCTGGAAAAACTCCACGATTCGGACGCCCGGCTGGCGGCAGTCGCCGAACGGCTGGGACACCTGAACTCCGTGCTGCGCAGCGCCGTCGGCGAAAGCGAACGCCTCGCCGCCGCACTCGCAAAGGCAGAGGCCAACATCGAAAGCGAACAACTCGCGCTGGAAGCCGTAGCCGCCCGCCTCGCCGCCGCCCAGGAGGCGCCGGCCGAGGAGGAACCCTCTCCGGCGCACAGGGACGCCCTGGCCCTGGCAGCGTCGCTGGCCCGCAGCACCGAAATGGAGGCCCGGCTTGCCCTGCGCAGCGCAGAGGAACAACTCACGGCCACCGGCAACCGGGCAACGGCGCTCGAACGCGCAGCCGCCACCGAGCGCCGCGCCCGCGAAGAGGCAGCCGAACGGGCACGCCGCCGGCGGATCCAGGCCAAACGCGCCGCCGCCGTCCGCGCCGCGGTCACCCAGGTGATGGGCTTCATCGACGTGTCCGTGGAACTTGCCCGGCAGGAGCAGGACGCCGCGGAGGAACGCAAGGAACAGTTCGACGGCGAACTCGCGGCCGTGCGCACCGGCAACGATGCCCTCGCCCGCGAACTGGCCGACCTGACGGACTCCGTGCACCGCGACGAGCTGGCACGCACCCAGCAGCGCCTCCGGATTGAAGCCCTTGAGCTCAGAAGCGTTGAGGAACTCGGACTCACCGCCGAGCAGCTGGTCGCGGACTTCGGCCCCGGGCAGCCCGTTCCCGCGCCCGCCGGGGAATCGGCGGACAAATGGGCTGCCCTGCGCGCCCCGGTGGACGAGGACGGCCGTGAGATCGTGGCCGGCAAGCCCTACGTCCGCGCGGAGCAGGAGAAACGGCTCAAACGCGCGGAGCGGGACCTCTCCGCGCTGGGCCGGGTCAATCCGCTCGCGCTGGAGGAATTCGCCGCACTGGAGGAACGCCACCAATTCCTCAGCACCCAGCTCGAAGACCTTAAGTCCAGCCGGAAGGACCTGCTGGACATCATCAAGGAAGTCGACGAGCGCGTCCAGAAAGTCTTTGCCGAAGCCTTCGAGGACACCTCGGCGCAGTTCATCCGGATCTTCGCTCGGCTGTTCCCCGGCGGCGAGGGCCGGCTGGTCCTTACCGACCCCTCGGACATGCTCACCACCGGCATCGAGGTCGAGGCGCGTCCGGCCGGCAAAAAGATCAAGCGGCTCTCGCTGCTTTCCGGCGGCGAACGTTCGCTGACCGCTGTGGCCCTGCTCGTCGCGATCTTCAAAGCCCGGCCCTCGCCGTTCTACGTGATGGACGAGGTGGAGGCAGCCCTGGACGACACCAACCTGGGCCGGCTGATCACCATCTTCGAGGAGCTGCGCGAATCCAGCCAGCTCATCATCATCACGCACCAGAAACGCACCATGGAAGTTGCCGACGCCCTGTACGGCGTCACCATGCGAGGCGACGGAGTCTCCACAGTGATCAGCCAGCGGCTCGGCGCCGAGGTCTGAGCGGCCCGAACCTGAACGGTGCCGGCCCCTGTTTCCGGTCCCCGCTAGGGCTGTGGGGTTTGTGAGAAGCTAGGGGAGTGAACGACATCCTCCCTATTCTGTTGCCCATTCTCGCCGCCCTGGTGGTCCTCGGCGCGCTCATTCCGGTCCTGATGAAGACCCGGAAGAACGTCACCAGCTACCCCGGGAAGCGGGATGAGAACGATCCCGTGAAGCCCGGTGCCGGCGGTGGAACCCTCCTTGAGGACCGTCCCGCACCCCCGGCTGAGCGCAGCGCACCGGACTCCGTGGACCTGGCGGGCCTGGAGACAGTCGACGTCCCGGACAACGTCGCCGGGCTGGAAACCGTTCCGGTAGACACCCCGCTGCCGGTGGCCGGCCGCCTGATCCGGCTGCGCGAACGACTCGTGAAGTCCAACAACATCCTCGGCAAGGGCCTGCTGGCTTTGCTCTCCGCCGACAAGATCGATGAGAACGTCTGGGACGAGGTGGAGGAGACCCTCCTGCTCGCGGACCTTGGCACCGAGCCGACCCTGCAGCTCGTGGACGCGCTCCGCGAACGCGTCAAGGTGCTCGGCACCCGCTCGCCGGAACAGGTCAAGGCCCTGCTGCGCGAGGAGCTCATCAAGCTCGTCGACCCGACGATGGACCGGGCGCTCCGCGTCGAACGCCACGCCGACAAGCCCGCCATTGTGCTGGTCGTGGGCGTCAACGGTGTTGGCAAAACCACCACGGTGGGCAAACTCGCCCGGGTGCTCGTGGCCGAAGACAAGGACGTCCTCCTCGGCGCGGCGGACACCTTCCGCGCCGCCGCCGCCGAGCAGCTCGCCACCTGGGGACAGCGGGTCGGCGTGGCCACGGTGAAGTCCGACGTCGACGGTGCAGATCCGGCCTCCGTCGCCTACGAGGCGGTCAAGGCAGGCATCGACCAGGAGGTCGACGTCGTGATGATCGACACCGCCGGGCGCCTGCAGAACAAGACCGGCCTGATGGACGAACTGGGGAAGGTCAAACGCGTTATCGAGAAGCTTGCCGAGGTCGATGAGGTACTGCTCGTCCTCGACGCCACCACCGGACAAAACGGCCTGAACCAGGCCAGGGTGTTCGCCGAGGTCGTCAACATCACCGGCATCGTCCTGACGAAGCTGGACGGAACGGCTAAGGGTGGAATTGTGGTCGCCATCCAGAAGTCGCTGGGCGTCCCGGTCAAGCTCATCGGCCTCGGCGAGGGAGCGGATGACCTCGCCCCGTTCGACGCCGAGAGCTTCGTGGACGCCATCCTGAACTAGTCCCGCAGCCACAACGCCGCTTAAATCCAACTGGCTCCCAGGTGGTGTCGTCCGGGTTCCGGCAACGACACCAGCTGGGAGCCAGTTTTTTTGTGGACCTAGTACGTGAAGTTCAGGACCGTGACAGTGCCCGCGGTCAGCTTGAATTGCTGGGTCGGTGAGCCGTACGCGAAACCTTCGACAGTGGCGCGCTCTGCAATCGGAACCGGCTCGGACTTGGCGCCGTCGATCACTGTGCTGTCCTCAGCGCCAAAGCTCGGCCCGGAGAGCTGGGTCATGGTTCCGGTCAGCGCCTTCCCGGGCAGGGTGAGGGTGACGGCTGCCTGGGCGGCCTTCTCCGGATTGTTCTCGTTGACCAGGACCACTGTGGTGCTCCCGTCAGCGTTCTGCAGGGCGTAGCTGAACATCAGGCCGCCGCCCGTCGAGTCCAGTTTCAGGAACTTCCCGCCTTCCATCTCGGCAACCATGGACAGGCCAAAGAAGTTGGCCCGGCCGGTGATGACGCCGTCCGGCTTCAGGTAGGGGCCGCCGCTGCAGATGACGGACATGGGCGGACCACCCTTGCACGTCTGAAGCGAGCTGTGGAAACCGATCCGGGTAATGCCCAGTTGTGCGGCGTTCAGGGCATAGTCAGCGGTCCAGAGGGCCGAGCCGTGGGTGCGGGAAGTCTCGTTGGACCCGGGACAGGCGGCAATACCGGTCTCCGGAAGCCACACTTCCAGGCCCGCATCGCGGCCGGCCTTGAGCGCGGCCTGCTGGTAGTCTGCCGCGCGGTCATGCATCAGTTTGCTCATCAGGTTGGCCATGGTGGGCGACGCCAACGGATCCACTTTTCCGTCGCAGCTGTACATCGGATAGTTGTGGAAGGACAGGATCTTCTTCTGTGGAATGTCTGCATCAATGAAGGGCTGCCACCACTTCTGGTCGTAAGCGCCCGGACCGGAAATCGGAACGTTCGGCGCCACGGCGTTCATCGCGTTGGCGTAGGCCTTGAGCTCCGTGACGTACTTCTGAACGTTGTAGTCCCCCGGGCGGACGCCGTTGGAGCCGAAGCCGTTGGGTTCGTTGCCGACAGTAAAGCTCAGCAGCCGGGGTCCGAAGATCTGCGCCGCGTGCTTGGCCATATCCGCAGCGCGGTTCGGGTCGTAGTGGCCCAGATCGACGGTGAGGCTGACCGTTGCGTCTGCGGCCACCAGCAGCGTATTCAGGCGGCTGAGGTCCGCGGGTCCGACGGCACGGACCGGGTGGGCGGCATCGCCCTGGTAGCTGGCGGGAACCGGCTCGTTGCTGGAGGTCCAAAAGAACCGCCGGTCGACGGCGTTGCCGCCAAATCGCAGCACCGGCTGGTCGGCCTCTTTGAACAGCTTGACGATCGAGGCGTTGCTGCCGCTGAGGACGGGATCACCGAGGTCGGTGGCCTCGAGTGAGATGCCGACCAATCCCTTGCTCAGGGACGTGCCCACCTGATCCTTGGCAACCGTCACCTTCAAGGGTTCCACCGCTTCCAGCGGTGACCCGGCGCCGGGTCCGGGTTGTTTGTAGTAGGTGACGGCCGGAGCCGGCGGCAAGCTAGTCGAGGGTGTCGACGCCGAACTGGCTGTCGGGGAAGGTGCCGCCGCCGCGTCGCCGTCCCCAGCCGGCCTGAGGAAGAGCACCAGCGAGGCGATTACGGCCAGGACCGCGATGACCGACACCACGGCAGCGGGCCGGATTTTCCTGTGCTTGCTCCCGGCGCCGGCCTCAGGTCTGTCGTCGGGGGCGTTCTCGGTCGAATGTTCTTGGGGGGGCATAACAAACTTCTCCGGCTTCTGGGTGGGGACTGGCACCAGCCTAACGAAGTCCGCCGGTGAGCGTTGACGCGGACCCGGCAGCGGTCCGGAAGCCCTAGCTGGGATCAGGCGCCGCGCGCCGCCGGCCGCTGGAACGTTTCGCGGGCCAGCAGCCAGCCTGCGGCAGCCGCGATGAGGACACCGCCGGTGACCCCAAACGCCCAGCCGTAGCCCAACCGGTCCGCGAGGAGACCGGCCAGGACCGGGCCGATGATCGCGCCGCTATCGGAGGTCATCTGGAAGATTGCCAGGACCCTTCCGCCGGAGCGCTCGTTGCCGATCACATCGGCCATGGCGGCCTGCTGGGCCGGGCCCAGCAGGCCTGACCCGATTCCGGCGGCCGCGGTGGCGGCGAGGAACCACGGCAGCTCGTGCGTGAACCCGATCGTTGCCGTGGCGGTCCCGGTGACCAGCAAGCCGGCGATCATCATCGGTTTGCGGCCCAGGCTGTCCGCGAGCCTGCCGGAGAACGTCAACGCCACCGCGTTGGCGCCGGCGAACATTGCCAGCGCCCAGCCCGCAGATTCCGGGCCGGCGTTCAGGGCGGCGACAGCGAAGAGCGGCACCGTGGCCATCCGGACGCCAAAGGTTGCCCAGCCGTTCGCGAAGCTGGAGAACAGCCCGGCCCGGTAGGCGCTGTCCCGAAGCGCCGCCCCGAGCTCCATCGCCGGCAGCGCGTTCCCGTCCCGGCGTGCGGCGGCCGGCACATGACTTAGCTGGGTCTGCACCACGAGGGCTGCCAGGATCAGGGCAGCCGCGTAGACCAGAAACGGTACCCGCAGACCAAAGCCGGCCAGCAGCCCGCCCACCACCGGGCCGCACACGTTGCCGATCAGGAACGCCGAGGCGTAGGCGCCGGAAACCCGGCCACGGCTCTCCGGCGGCGCCAGCCTGACCACCAGGGCCATCGAGGCCACCGTGAACATCACCGAGCCGGCGCCGCCGAGGCCCCGGAAAACCAGCAGCTGCCAGTAGTCCTGCGCGAAGGCGCACGCCGCCGTCGACGTTGCAACAATCAGCAATCCGGCCACATAGACCGGCCGTTCGCCGAGGCGCACGATCAACGCGCCGCCGGCAGGTGCGAAGACCAGCCGCATAAAGGCGAAAATACTCACGATCACAGCGGCCGCCGTCGCGCCGACGTCGAACGTGGTGGCGAACTGGGGGAGTACCGGCGCCACCAGGCCGAAGCCCAGGGCGATCAGGAAAGCGGCCACCAGCATCACCTTGATGTCCCGGGGCAGCACCGCCTTGCCGCTGTTCAGTGTGTCGGCCCGGGGCGGTGATCCCGCGGGGCGGGGGGACTTACTCATGGTGGTGGCTTCCTGGGGAATCGGGCGGGGGAGGGCGCGCGGTGGAACGCGTGAAACATAACCGTAACAAGAAGGATTTGCACCATTTACTTCCGGGAGGTTCTTGTAACGCGCCGGCAATCTAAATTCTCTGCCGGCGAAACACGCTCCCGCCAAGATCTTCTTAGAACGCAAACCGCGTTGAGGCACGCGGAGAATTCCGCAACATTAACTTTCCGACCGCATCCAAGCAAGGAGGACGTGCACCATGGAACTTACCGCAGGTCACGTATGGCTAATGGTGGCAGCAGCACTCGTGCTGTTCATGACACCCGGACTCGCATTCTTCTATGGCGGCATGACGCGCGCCAAGGCCGCCCTGAACATGATGATGATGAGTTTTATCTCCATCGGCATGGTTGGTGTCGTCTGGGTGCTCTGGGGCTCCTCGATGAGCTCCGGCGAGGGCTTCCTGCAAATAGTAGGGAATCCTTTTGCCACTTTCGGTCTGGAGGGCATCAACACCCCTGACGGGCTCATCAAGGTCGGCTACGCAGCCACCTTCGCGATCATTACCGTCGCACTGATCAGCGGCGCAATTGCTGACCGCGCCAAGTTCGGCGCCTGGTCCGTCTTCGTCCCCGTCTGGGTCACCCTGGTGTACGCGCCGCTGGCCTACATGGTCTGGGGCGGCGGGCTGTTCAGCGCGGACGGCGCCATCGGCAAGGCCCTCGGCCCGGCAATCGACTTCGCCGGCGGCACCGTGGTCCACATCAACGCCGGTGTAGCAGCACTGATCCTCGTGCTGATCATCGGTAACCGCAAGGGCTTCGGCAAGGACCCCAACCACCGCCCGCACAACATCCCCTTTGTGATGCTCGGTGCCGCCATCCTGTGGTTCGGCTGGTTCGGCTTCAACGGCGGCGCAGCAACGACGGCGGAACAGGGCGGCCTGATCTGGGTCAACACCCTGGCGGCCCCCGCCGCGGCAATGCTCGGCTGGCTCGTCACGGAACGGATCCGCGATGGTCACCCCACCTCACTCGGCGCAGCCTCCGGTGTGGTCGCCGGCCTCGTCGCCATCACCCCGGCCTGCGCCAATGTCAGCCCGGTTGGTGCGCTCTGCCTCGGCGTTGTGGCCGGTGTGGCCTCCGCGCTCGCCGTCGGTCTCAAATTCCGCTGGGGTTTCGACGATTCGCTTGACGTTGTTGGTGTCCACCTTGTCTCGGGCATCATCGGCACCGTGGCCCTGGGCTTTATCGCCCTCCCGGCTGATGGTGTCGGCGGCGGCCTCTTCTACGGCGGCGGCTTCACCCAGCTCTGGGCCCAGCTCGCAGTGGCCGGCATCGCCATCACCTACTCCGCAGTGATGACTTCGATCATTGCGTTTGCGATCCACAAGACCATGGGTTTCCGGGTTTCCCCGGAACAGGAAGTGGTGGGCGTGGACCTGAGCCTGCACGCCGAAACGGCCTACGAATTCGGAGTCGGCGGGCACGGCGGAAGCTTCACGCCGCTGCACGAACTCATTACCGGCAAGGCCCAGGCCGCAGCGGCCCCGGCCGCCCGGACGGTGGACCCGGCAGCCAACGGCAAAACGACCGCAGCAGCGGGTAAGGAAAGTGTGGAGGCATGAAACTGATCACAGCAATTGTCCGGCCGGAAAAACTCGACACTATCCGTGAAGGGCTTGAAGCCTACGGCGTGCAGGGCCTCACGGTCAGCGCAGCAAGCGGCTACGGCCGGCAGCGCGGCTACACCGAGGTGTACCGCGGCGCCGAGTACAACGTGGACCTGCTGCCCAAGATCAGGGTAGAGGTGCTGGCGACCGACGAACAGGCAGACGACATCCTCGATGTCATCATCGCCAGCTCGAACACCGGCCGCGCCGGTGACGGCAAGGTCTGGACGATGGATGTGTTCGAAGCGGTGCGGGTCCGCACCGGGGAACGCGGAGCGGCGGCAATCTAGCCGGGCGCTCAACAAGAAGCGGGCCGGGAACCTGGAAGGGTACCCGGCCCGCTTCTTCTCTGTCCCGGTGGCTCCGGCGGGAAGCACAGCGGCGGCCCTCAGGCCAGCCAGCCCTCCGGTCCGCCGCTTCCGGCTGCGTACTCTTCAAGCGGTGCGCTGTCCCGGTCCCAGGCCTTCAAGACCGGCCCCAAGATGCGCCAGCAGTCTTCGGCGGTATCGGCGCGGACCGAAAGCAGGGGGTCCCCGGTCAGGACCCCTTCGAGCACCTCCCCGTACGGCAGCAGATCGGAGGCGCTGAGCTCAGCCTTGAGGGTGGCGCGGTCCAGGCTGAGGACGTCGCCGGGGCCGTTTACATCGACGTCGAACTGGAGTGTGTCCGGTCCGAAGCCGATCCTGAGCTGGTTGGGGGAAGCCACCCCGCTGAAGCCCTTGGGCAGCTGCGGGACCGGGCGGAAGGTCACCACGGCTTCCTTGCGTTGGGTGCCCAGGGCCTTTCCGGAGCGCAGGATAAAGGGGACACCCTGCCACCTCCAGTTCTCGATCTGCACCTCGACCTCGGCCAGCGTCTCCGTGCCCCGGGACGCGTCTACGCCGTCCTCCTTGGCATAGTCCGGTACCTTCCGGCCGTCGATCGATCCCGCGGTATAACGGGCGCGGCGGGTGCTTTTCGCGAAGGGCGCCTTGATGCTGCTGGCCCGCAGCACCGTCGCCACGGCATCGCGGAGATCGCGTTCATGTACCGAGGCCGGTGGCTCGATCGCCATCAATGCCATGATCTGCAACAGGTGGCTCTGGATCATGTCGCGCAGGGCGCCGGCGCCGTCGTAGTAGCGGGCCCGGCCCTCCAGCGCGAGGTCCTCGTCGAAGACAATCTCGACCCGTTCGATGTGCTCGCGGTTCCACACCGGCTCCAGGAAGGCGTTGGCGAACCGGAGCCCCAGGATATTTAGAACCGTCGCCTTGCCCAGGAAGTGGTCCACCCGGTGAATGTGGTCCTCCGGGACCAGCGCGGCCAGGGTTTCGTTGAGGTGCCGGGCTGACTCCTCGCTGGAACCGAACGGTTTTTCCATCACCAGGCGGGTCCCCGCGGGCACCTGGCCGGGATCCAGCGCCTCGCACGCCAGCTGGCTGATATGCGGCGGCAGGGCGAAGTAGACCGCCACGGGCCCCTGCAGCTCCGCCAGCAGGCCGGCCAGTTGCCCGGCCGCGGTGACGTCGATCCGGCGGTAGCTGGTGGTGCCGCGGATGCGCTTCAGCTCCCGCCGGCCATCTGCACCGGCCTGGGAGTTCGCGTCGGCGAAGGACTCTTCGAGGCGTTCGGCCCATTGGTCCGGGGTCCAGGGATCCGAGCCGGCGCCCACCAGGGTCAGTCCGCCGGCACGTCCCCGGGAGACGAGCCGGGCGAGACCCGGCAGCAGCAGCCTGCCGGTCAGGTCGCCCGAGGCGCCCAGGATGAGCAGGGTCTTTACTGAATTTTGACTGGTCACCTACGTCAGCATGCCATCATCAAGGCGCGTCTTGGTACCCTAGATAGTCGAGTCCCGTTGTCGAGGCGGTTCGTTCAGGCGAACCTCAGTCGCGACACTGGCGAGCCGGACCGGCCGCCAACTGTAGATCCACTGAAAGAAGTGCACGGCGCGTGTTCAATTCACTCTCTGACCGGTTGACAGCAACCTTCAAGAACCTCCGTGGCAAGGGCCGCCTGACCGAGGCGGACGTTGACGCTACGGTCCGCGAAATCCGGCGCGCCCTCCTGGACGCCGACGTCGCCGTTCCGGTGGTCCGCGAATTCACCGGCAGGGTCCGCGAGCGGGCCCTCGGAGCGGAAGTCTCCGCAGCGCTGAACCCGGGCCAGCAGATCGTCAAGATCGTCAACGAGGAGCTCGTCGAGATCCTGGGCGGCGAAACCCGCCGGATCCGCCTCGCGAAGACCG
The DNA here is from genome assembly GCF_029960715.1 of Arthrobacter sp. AL05. Taxonomy (NCBI): domain Bacteria; kingdom Bacillati; phylum Actinomycetota; class Actinomycetes; order Micrococcales; family Micrococcaceae; genus Arthrobacter; species Arthrobacter sp. AL05. The sequence continues at coordinate 21,256 of NZ_JASBRC010000010.1, read as the reverse complement.
GCCCCACGATCATCATGCTGGCCGGTCTCCAGGGTGCCGGCAAAACAACGCTGGCAGGCAAGCTCTCCAAGCACCTCAAGGCGCAGGGCCACAGCCCCATGCTGGTGGCCTGCGACCTGCAGCGCCCCAATGCCGTCACGCAGCTCCAGGTGGTGGGCCAGCGTGCCGGGGTGCCGGTCTTCGCCCCGCACCCCGGCGCCACCTCCACCGAGCTGGACCACCCGGCCGGCGACCCGGTCGCCGTCGCCCGTGCCGGCGTCGAAGAAGCAAAGCGGACGCTGCACGATGTTGTGATCGTGGATACCGCCGGCCGGACCGGCGTCGACGCCGAGATGATGGAACAGGCACGCCAGATCCGCCGGGCCATCGTTCCGAATGAAGTGCTGTTTGTGGTCGACGCCATGATCGGCCAGGACGCCGTCAACACGGCCATGGCCTTCGACGAAGGCGTCAACTTCACCGGTATTGTGCTCTCAAAGCTCGACGGCGACGCCCGCGGCGGTGCCGCGCTTTCGGTAGCCTCCGTCACCGGCAAGCCGGTGATGTTCGCGTCCACCGGTGAAGGCCTGGACGACTTCGAGCTTTTCCACCCGGACCGGATGGCCTCACGCATCCTTGATCTCGGTGACGTGCTGACCCTGATTGAGCAGGCGGAGAAGTCCTGGGACAAGGACGAAGCTGCCCGGATGGCGAAGAAATTCGCCGACCAGGAAGACTTCACCCTGGACGATTTCCTGGCCCAGATGCAGCAGATCCGCAATATGGGTTCCATGAAGAAGATGCTCATGATGATGCCGGGAGCGCAGAACATCCGGCAGCAGCTCGAGCAGTTTGACGAGCGCGAGATCGACCGCGTCGAGGCGATCGTCCGTTCCATGACGCCGCACGAACGTGTCGCACCCAAAATCATTAACGGTTCCCGCCGGGCCAGGATTGCGCGCGGTTCCGGTGTGCACGTGTCCGAGGTCAACGGCCTGCTGGAACGCTTTATGCAGGCGCAGAAGATGATGAAGAAGATGGCTGCCGGCGGCGGCATGCCCGGAATGCCGGGGATGCCGGGGATGGGTGGCGGCGGGGCCCGCAAGGGCGGAAAGAGCGCGCCCAAGAAAAAAGCCCGCTCCGGCAACCCGGCCAAGGCCGCCCAGGAGCTCAAGGACGCCCAGGCCCGCCGGACCGAGGGTGCCAAGGCACTGCCGACCGGTGCCTCGTTCGGGCAGCAGGGCACAGACTTCGACCCCTCCCAATTGAACCTGCCCAAGGGTTTTGACAAGTTCCTCGGCGGCGGCAAATAGGCGCTGGCGGCAGCGATGTCGGCGGCCCGTTGTCGGACCGGTGCCATAGGGTTAGACCATGTTCAAGCAGCGCGTAGTCTTCGTCCACGGGGCGGGCAGTTTCGGCGCTGCCGCGTGGCCGAAACAGCATGGTATGGCGCTGAGCTACGACGCCCTGTTCCTGCGCCGGCACGGGTATGACCCGGTCGAGGAGCCGCTGGAAACGGACTTCTGCGCCGATGCCGCCATTGTGCTGCGGGCCCTGGCCGACGACGGCCGCGGCCAGGCCGGCGGACACGTTGTGGCACACTCCCAGGGGGCCATCGCCGCGATGATGGCCGCCGTCGAACGGCCTGAGCTGGTGCACTCGCTGACCCTGGTGGAGCCGGCCTGTCTGTCACTCACCGCGGAGCTGCCGGCGACGGCAGCGCACCGGGCGCTGATGCAGCCGCTCTTCGAGGTCCGCCAGCACCTAAGCGATGAGGACTTCCACCGCGAATTCGTCCGCCGGGTGTTTGCGGCCCAGAGCCCGGCCCAGGCGGGCCTCGGTGACCCGAACCCGGAAGACCAGCGTGAGGCGTGCCGCCTGCGTCTCCAGGCTCCGGCCTGGGAAGCTCCGCTGCAGATCGTCCCCGGTGTCCCCACTTTGGTGCTGACCGGCGGCTGGGAACCGCTGTATGAAGAGATCGCAGGCTATTTGCGTGACACCGGTGCCGTGCACCGCACAGCGGCGGGCGGGCACAGGCCCCAGGACTCGGCGGAGGGAAACCGGCTGATCCGGGCGTTTATCGCCGATGTCGGCCGGCAACAGCACGCCCATGCCTCCTAGCCGTTTCCGGAAGCGCCCTGCGCAATAGGCTTGATCCCATGACCCGCATCATCGAGTTCACCGGACCCATCCTTACCGGCCCCGACCGGGAACGCCGGGGCCTCTGGTCGGTCGACGGCCTGCTGACCTTTGACCGTCCCGCACTCGCCCCGGACCTCGTTCTCGACGGCTGGGTCATCCCCGGGCTGGTTGACGCGCACTGCCACATCGGACTGGGTCCGGGCGGGGACGTGCCGGCGCAGCTGGCGGAGGAACAGGCCAGGACCGACCGTGACGCCGGCACCCTGCTGGTCCGCGACGCCGGAGCCGTCCACGACACCCGCTGGCTCCAGCACCGGACGGAGCTACCGCGCATCATCCGTTCCGGCCGGCACATCGCCAGGACCCGGAGGTACCTCCGTGGCTTCGCCGTCGAGGTGGAGCCCCGGGAGCTGGTGGAAGCCGTGCGCAAGCAGGCGCGCGCCGGCGACGGCTGGGTCAAGCTGGTGGGGGACTGGATCAACCGCGACGACGGCGACCTCGCCCCCTCGTTTCCCGCGGCGGTGCTCAAGGACGCCGTCTGGGCCGCCCACGATGAAGGCGCCCGGGTCACGGCCCATTGCTTCGCCGAAAGCACCCTGGATGACATGCTGGACGCCGGAATCGACTGCATCGAACACGCCACGGGCCTGCTGCCGCGGCATCTTCCGAGATTCGTCGAACAGGGTGTGCCGATCGTCCCCACGCTCATTAACATCGCCACCTTCCCCGACATCGCCGCACAGGCCGAGGCAAAGTTTCCCCGGTACGCGGAGCATATGCGCGCCTTATGGGAGCGCCGGGCAGAACGTGTCCTTGAGGCCTTCGAAGCCGGCGTCGCCATCTATGCCGGGACGGACGCCGGAAGCGTTATTAGACATGGGCGCATCGTTGATGAAATCCAGGCGCTGCACGCAGCCGGGCTGCCGGCCCTTGCGGCGCTCGACGCCGGCGCATGGGCCGCCCGGGACTGGCTGGGCGCGCCCGGTATCACCGACGGCGCCAGCGCCGACGTCCTGGTCTGCACAGAGGATCCACGCGGCAACCTGGCCGCACTGCAGGAGCTGAGGCACATCGTGCTGCGCGGCGAACCGGTCCGTTAGGGATAAACCCGGCTCACTTGGAATAAGTTGAAGCTTCAAGTACTTTAGATATATATCTAGGTCATCGAGCGTCGGTGGCCCTCAAAGCACCGGAGTGATCACATGACCGCAGAAGCCAGCACCCAGGATCTCCTTCCGGCCGCCCTGACGATGGGCGCCGTGATGCTCAAGGTTGGCGACCTGAAGCTTATGACCGACTACTACCAGCGCGCCCTCGGCCTGGACATCGTGGCCGAGCAGGACGGCGGCCTCTACCTCGGGCGCCGGCAGAAGCCGCTGGTCCACCTCGCGCCGGCGCCCGGACTGAGGGCCGCGTCCCGCGGCGAGGCCGGCCTCTTCCACACCGCGTTGTTGTTCGAGGACCAGCAGTCCCTCGCCGCCACCGTCGCCAGCGCCGCGCAGTACCAGCCGCAGTCCTTCAGCGGCAGCGCCGACCATCTGGTCAGCGAAGCCTTCTACTTCACGGATCCCGAGGGCAACGGGATCGAGCTGTACTGGGACCGCCCACGTGACGCCTGGTCCTGGGACGGCAAAAACGTGATGATGGACAGCCTGGCCCTCCCGCCACAGCGCTACCTGGAAGAGTTCCTCACCGAGGAGTCCGTGGCCGGGCAGCGCGAGGCCAGCGCCGGCGTTGGGCATGTCCACCTGCAGGTCGGCGACGTCCGGTCCGCCGAGGATTTTTATGTCGGCACCCTCGGATTCGAAAAAACGCTGGCCATGCACGGCCAAGCACTGTTCGTCTCGGCCGGCGGCTACCACCACCACATGGCCATGAACGTCTGGAACAGCCGGGGCGCCGGACCCCGCCGGGACACCCTGGGGCTCGGCGAGGTGCTGATCGAAGTACCGGCCGGAGACGACGTCGGGGCCCTCGCGGACCGCCTCAAGGCTGCAGGGGTCCAGTCCCACCACACCGGGGCTGAACTGCGCTTCGAGGACCCGTGGCGGAACCGGATCCGCGTCGCCGTGCGCTGAGCGCGGAAGCGGGCTGGGCAAGGCTCTGGACATGTCCACTGGTGGCCGGCAGGGGAGTTGGACGTGTCCACTGGTCGCGGCCGGAAGTGGGCATAGCGGGGATATGTCCAGTGGTTGCGGGCGGCGGAGGGCATGTCCATCCCGGGCGCGGCTGCAGTGAAGCGGTTAGGCTGAAGAGACGCCAGCAATGCGGCCCGGCGCCGCCAGACAACTAAGGACGAGCTCCATGGGATTCACCGAAGTCTTTGTCTCCACCCACGATGAAGCCCTCAAACGTGCAGCCGCACTCGACGGCGGGGCTGCAGCCATTTCCGCGGCGGTGCGGATTGCCGAGATTACCGACTTTGAAATAGAGCGCCTCGGCGACCTGGCGGGAACCGCCGTCCACGCAGCCGGCGCCGACTACGAGCTGGCCATGGTGGACGTCGCCAGCGATTCCCTGCTCGGGGTCCCGCCGGCGATGGTCCGCGCGCTGGCGGAACTGCTCAGCTATGAGACCGAAGGTGAAGGCGAAATCCTCGACGACGTCGCCGAAAGCTGGGCGGCCGAGGAGGACATGCCCTTTGGTGCGGAGCAAGCCGTCCGCTATGTCCGCCAGCTCGCCGACCTTGCCGCCGCCGTCGACCCCGCCAGCAAGTCCGGGCTCTACGTCTGGACGTCCTGACGCGCCGGATGTCCTTTGACCGGACCGGTTGCGGGTGTCAAGTCGAAATCCCCGCGCTGATCTGGCACAATGGACAGGTACTTGATCTGCGTGGCCCCTCTCTCCGCGTCCGGATCTTGTCCTTTTAGAACCCCCTAGTACGGCCCGCCCCACGGGTGCAGAACGCCGGGCTCGACCCCGTTTCAGAAACAGGAGTGACCACAAAAGTGGCCGTAAAGATTCGCCTTAAGCGCTTTGGCAAGATGCGCGCACCGTACTACCGTATCGTCGTCATGGACGCACGCTCCAAGCGTGACGGCCGTGCCATCGAAGAGATCGGCAAGTACCACCCGACCGAAGAGCCCTCGTACATCGAGGTCGACACGGACCGTGCCCAGTACTGGCTCGGCGTCGGCGCACAGCCGTCCGAGCAGGTCGCCGCGATCCTCAAGATCACCGGTGACTGGCAGAAGTTCAAGGGTCTCCCGGGCCAGGAGGGCACCTTGAAGACCAAGGCTCCCAAGGCTGCCTTCGTTACCCCGGAAAAGGGTTCCGTGATTATCCCGGAAGCCATCACCAAGAAGGCCAAGAAGGACGACGCAGCCGAGGCCCCCGCCGACGCAGCAGCAGAGACCACCGAGGCTGAGTAAATTGCTGGCAGAAGCGCTCGAACACCTCGTCCGCGGGATCGTTGACAGTCCTGAGGATGTTAAGGTCAGTGCGAAGAACAACCGCCGCGGGGACACCCTCGAAGTGCGCGTTCATCAGGACGACCTCGGACGGGTGATCGGCCGCCAGGGCCGCACCGCACGCGCCTTGCGCACTGTGGTGGCGGCGCTGACGGACGGCGAACCGGTCAGGGTCGACGTCGTCGATACCGACCGCCGCCGGTAACGCTTTCAGCAGCATTTGTCTTGAGTCCGGCCCCTTCACCAGATAATGGTGGAGGGGCCGGACTGTTTTCCCCCTAGATCCACATCCCCATTTACCCGAACAGAGGAACAGATGCAGCTTCAGGTGGCACGAATCGGCAAGCCCCACGGCATCCGCGGCGAAGTGACTGTCCAGGTGCTCACCGATGCGCCCGGCGACCGCTTCGTCCCCGGGACCCAGTTTGTGGTGGAGCCGGCCACAACAGGGACGCTCACCGTCCTCAGTGCCCGCTGGAACAAGGACATTTTGCTGCTGGCGTTCGAAGAGATCGAGACCCGCAATGAGGCGGAGACCCTCCGCGGCGCCAAACTCTTTGTTGAAACCGAAGAACTCGACGATGATGACGATGATGAAGGCTGGTACGAGCACGAACTCGAAGGCCTGGAGGTGCGCGTCGGGGACGCGGTGGTCGGCAAGGTCTCCGGCCTCCGGACCCTTCCGGTCCAGGACCTGCTCGTAGTCACCGCTGCCGACGGCACCGAAGTGCTGATCCCGTTTGTGGAGCAGATTGTCCCCGAGGTCAATGTCGGGGAAGGCTACGTCCTGGTCACCCCGCCGCCGGGACTCTTTGAGGTCAATGCCGAGGACGAGGCCAAGACCGGCGACACGCCGGCGTCCGCCCCCGCGGCGACCAATGCTGCCGGGTCCGCCACCGCCCCCGCGTCGTCCGCTGCGGCAGTGTCCGACGACGCAGGAGACGTCGCCTAAATGAGGGTCGACGTCGTCAGCATCTTCCCCGAGTACCTGGCACCGTTGGAACTGTCCTTGATTGGCAAGGCCCGCCAGGACGGGCTGCTGGAGCTCAACGTCCACGACCTCCGCGGGTTCACCGCGGACCGGCACCGAACCGTTGACGACACCCCGTACGGCGGCGGAGCCGGCATGGTCATGAAGCCCGAACCTTGGGCCCAGGCCTTGGCCGCCGTCGCTGCGGACCGGCCGGTCGGCGCAGCGAAGCCGGTCCTGATCGTGCCATCGCCGGCGGGGGAGCGGTTCAGCCAGGCCACGGCCCACAAGCTGGCGGAGGAAGACCGGCTGGTGTTCGCCTGCGGACGCTACGAGGGCATCGACGAGCGCGTGATGGAATGGGCCGCCGAACACTTCGACGTGCGCCCCATGAGCCTGGGCGACTACGTGCTCAACGGCGGCGAAGTGGCGGTCCTGGCGATGGTGGAGGCCATCGGACGCCTGTTGCCCGGCGTCGTCGGCAACCCCGAATCCCTCGTCGAGGAATCGCACTCGGACGGGCTGCTCGAGTACCCCGTCTACACCAAGCCCGCCAGCTGGCGGGATCGTGAGGTTCCGGCGGTGCTGCTCAGCGGCAACCACGGCAAGATCGCCCAGTGGCGCCGGCACGAACAGTACCGGCGTACCGCCGAACGCCGTCCGGACCTGCTTGCGGAGTTCGACGCCGGCAAGCTGCCGCGCGCGGACCGTACCGCTTTCGCGGACCTCGGATACAACGTCGTCGACGGCCGCCTGCTGCGCCGCGCCGACGCCGGCGGCCAATCCGATTGACCGGATTGGCTGGATGGCCCCGGGTGTGGCAAAATTAGTCCTTGTGCCTGCTGGGTTGCGAACCTGCCACAGGGGGAGCGTCACCAACAGCGCGGCACCCCGGCTCCGTCAATTCCTGACAGGGCCGGAGCGACACTTTTTCGGCGGGAATTTCCGGGCCGCTCTTGCGCCCGGGCTTGGCCGCCGTGACCTAACGTGAAGGACCTGTGGCGTTCACCAGGAGTGAATCAATGCATATCCTCGATTCCGTAGACGCAGCCTCGCTGCGCACCGATGTTCCGACGTTCCGCGCGGGTGACACCCTCAAGGTTCACGTGAACATCATCGAAGGCAAGAACTCCCGTGTCCAGGTATTCCAGGGCTTTGTCCTGGGCCGCCACGGCGACGGTCTCCGCGAAACCTTCACCGTCCGCAAGGTCTCCTTCGGCGTCGGTGTGGAGCGTACCTTCCCGGTGCACTCCCCGATCATCGACAAGATCGAGCTCGTCTCCAAGGGCGACGTGCGCCGCGCCAAGCTGTACCACATGCGCAACCTGCGTGGCAAGGCCGCGAAGATCAAGGAAAAGCGCGACTTCCAGCCCGCAAAGTAAGTCCTTCCGGACTACTAGTGGTCCACCGACCGTGTCCGGCCAGCGCCGGAACATCCTTGACAGCGCTGTTTGCGTCATAAATGCGCTGGAGGATACGGATCATGGAACACACACAACGCCAGCCCAGGAAACTCGGCTGGCGTTTTGTGTTGCTGGCCGTGTTGCTGGCCGTGCTCATCAGCGGCCTGGTCCGCTCAGTCTGGCTCGACGTCTACTACATCCCCTCCGCGTCGATGGAGCCGCTCCTGCGCGAGGGGGACAGGATCCTGGTGTCCCGAACGGACTTCCGGGCCGAGCCGGTGGGCCGCGGCGACGTCGTTGTCTTCGACGGCCGCGGCTCTTTCGCCCCGCTCAACAGCGGCAACGGCCCGGTGCTGGACTTTCTCAGCGGCGTGGGGCACTGGGTCGGCGTGTCAGGTGCAGATGAAAGCTACGTCAAACGCGTCATCGGCCTTCCCGGTGACCACGTGGTCTGCTGTGACGCCGGCGGCCACCTCACAGTGAACGGCCAGCAAGTTGCGGAACCCTATCTGTACGGGGGGGACGCCCCAAGCGAACTGAAATTCTCCGTGCTCGTTCCGCCCGGCCGCCTCTGGCTGATGGGGGACCACCGCTCCCTGTCCGCCGATTCCCGCAGCCTTCTGGGCGCCCCAGGCGGGGGCATGGTGCCGCTGGAGCGCGTGATTGGCAGGCCGGTTCAGATCATTTGGCCGCTTGATAGATTTGCAGCAGTAGCTCGGCCGTCCGCGGCCACCACCACGACAGCGAAGAACGGACAGTAGATGCCCGAGACCGGACCCCGGAATCCCGATCCGCAGGGCCAGGACGAGCCCTGGGTTTCCTCGGCAATCCCAGCCAGGGAGCACGCTGCGGATCTTCCGGCCGCGGGCGGACCCGCCCATGCGGGTCGCGCGTCGAAGCGTGCCCGCAAGGCGAAAGCCCAGGAGCGGCACAGTCCGCTGTTCCTTTGGGTGAAGGAAGTGGCCACCGTGGTGCTCGTCGCCATTGTGCTGTCCTTCCTGATCAAGACCTTCCTCTTCCGGGCCTTCTACATTCCGTCCGAGTCAATGGTCAACACCCTGGACGTCAACGACCGCATCTTTGTGAACCTTCTGGTCCCGGAACCGTTCGCCCTGGAGCGCGGCGACGTCGTGGTGTTCAAGGACACCCAGGGCTGGCTGGTTCCTGCGGCACAGAAGGCGGCTGGTCCGTTCAGCTGGGCGCAGGACAGCCTGACATTCATCGGTCTGCTGCCGGACAACTCGGAGCAGCACCTGGTGAAGCGCGTGGTGGGGCTTCCGGGCGACCACGTGGTCTGCTGCGACGCCGGGGGCCGGCTGATGGTTAACGGCGCGCCGCTGGACGAGTCCTACATCAACCCCGCCGAGGTGCCCCAGGCCCGCGACTTCGATGTTGTGGTTCCCGACGGCAAGGTTTGGGTCATGGGCGATAACAGGAATCATTCCGCCGACTCGCGCGCCCACCCGGACAGCAACGGAGGCTTCGTCAACATCGCCGACATCGAAGGACGGGCGGCCGTCATTGCGTGGCCGCTGAACCGCATCGGCGGCCTCGACAACTACCCCGACGTGTTCCGCGACGTACCCGCGCCGGCCGGAAAGTAGCGGCAGCAGCGATGTCCCAAGCCCCCACCCTCGACTACGAGCGCCGCTTCCGAAATGCGGGCGCCCGACTCGTCGCGGGCGTTGACGAGGTGGGCCGCGGTGCCCTCGCCGGACCCGTCAGTGTGGGAATCACTGTGGTGGACCTCGAGCAGCAGGTGCTGCTCGCCGACGTTAGGGACAGCAAGCTGCTCAAGGTGGCGGACCGTGAGCGGCTGGTGCCGCTGGTCCGGAGCTGGAGTGTGGCCAACGCCGTTGGGCACGCCACAGCGAAAGAGATCGACGACGTCGGCATCGTCGCGGCGCTGCGGCTCGCCGGCACCCGTGCCTGGCTCGCCGTCCTCGCCGCCGGGGTCACCCCTGACGTTGTGCTGCTGGACGGCAGCCACAACTGGCTCTCGCCGGTGGCCCAGCCATCCCTGTTCGAGGACGGCCCGGTGGAACCGGGCTGCGACGCGCCGGTGCACACACTGGTCAAGGCGGACATGCAGTGCCTGAGTGTCGCGGCCGCATCCATCCTGGCCAAAGTCGAACGCGACGGCATCATGCGCGGGCTGCACAGCGAATACCCGGCCTTCGGCTGGGACGTCAACAAGGGCTACGGCACGGCCATACACAAGGATGCGCTCCGAGCCGCAGGGCCCACGCCGTACCACCGGGTGAGCTGGCAGCTGCTCTAGTCACCGCCCCGGCGCCGGTTATCAAACTTGCCGCCGGGGCGACTGCGGGACCGCCGGGGAGGGTCCGGGGCCCGCCGCGGGACGGACCGTGGCGCGCGGGCCACGCCGGATGGTGCAAGATGGAACCATGAGTGCCGAGGACCTTGAAAACTATGAAACCGACATGGAGCTGCAGCTTTACCGCGAATACCGCGACGTTGTCGGCCTGTTCAGCTATGTGGTCGAGACCGAACGGCGCTTCTATTTGGCCAACCATGTTGACCTGCAGGCCCGCAGTGCCGACGGCGAGGTCTATTTCGACCTGACGCTCCAGGACGCCTGGGTCTGGGACGTTTACCGCTCCGCCCGCTTCGTCAAGAGCGTCCGCGTAATTACCTTCAAGGACGTCAACGTCGAAGAGCTCCCGCGCAACGAGGAGCTCGGCCTTCCCAAGGTCGGCGACCTGGGGAACTGACCCGGTTTACCGGCGATGACCGCGGTACTGCCGGGGCGGCAGCGCACTCCTCTGGCCAACGCTTTCGCCGCCGTGGTTTTCCACATAGCGTCCTGACGCCCTAGGCTGCCCCGCGCCGCCGCCGCACGCTGGTTACATGAGAGCTAAAGACGTGCTGGGCCGGCGGGGCGAGGAGTTCGCGGCCGGATACCTGGAAGCCCGCGGCATGCGGATCCTGGACCGCAACTGGCGGTGTTCCGAGGGCGAAGTAGACATTGTTGCCCTCGACGGCGACACCTTGGTCATCGCAGAGGTGAAGACTCGCAGCTCCCTGGACTATGGGCATCCTTTCGAAGCCGTCGGCGTGGACAAACTGGCCCGGCTGCACCGCCTCGCTTCCGCGTGGTGCCGCGACCACAGCCGGCGGGCACCGCTGCGCCGACTGGATGTGATTGCCGTCCTCGACGACGGCATCGGCGAGCCCACTATCGAACACCTCAAAGGGGTGGGGTAGGTGGCTCTCGGGCGGAGCTACTCCGTGGCGCTTGTGGGGCTCAACGGCTACATCGTTGAAGTCGAAGCCGACATCGGCCAGACCCTCCCGGCGTTCATCATTTTGGGTCTGCCCGACGCGTCCCTGAACGAAGCGAAGGAACGGATCCGCAGCGCCGCCCAGAACTCGGGCATTCCGCTGAGCCGGCGGAAAATCACGGCCAACCTCATCCCGGCGTCGTTGCCAAAACGCGGCTCCGGCTTCGACCTAGCCATCGCCATGGCGGTCCTGCTGGCTTCCAATGATGTGCGTTCCACCGGCCGGACAGTGTTCATCGCGGAACTGGGGCTGGATGGCCGGCTGCGGCCCGTCCGCGGGGTTCTTCCCGCCGTGATGGCTGCGGTGCGGGCAGGCTACTGCGACATTGTTGTGGCGCGGGCAAACGCCGCCGAAGCTGAACTCGTGCCCGGCGCGCGGGTGCATGGTTACGCCACCCTGGCCCGGCTGGCCTTCGATTTCGGTGCTGATCCGCAGGATTTGGCCCTCGACTTCGAGCCCGATCCCGGGACCGGCGAACCTCGGGCCGAAGCAGAGGGGCCGAGCCTCACACCACCGGATATGTGCGACGTTTCCGGCCAGGCGGATGCCCGCAGGGCCCTGGAAGTCGCCGCCGCCGGCGCTCACCATCTGCTTTTGACCGGCCCGCCGGGAGCCGGGAAAACGATGCTGGCCGAGCGGCTTCCCGGCCTCCTGCCGGACCTTGGTGACGCCGAGGCAATGGAAGTCACTGCCATCCATTCGCTCTGCTCACTGGCCTCGTCCTCCCTGCAACTGGTGCGCAGGCCGCCGTATGAGAACCCCCACCACACCGCCACCTCAGCGGCCATAATAGGCGGTGGCTCCGGGCTCCCACGGCCCGGGGCCGCTTCCCGGGCGCACCGAGGTGTGCTGTTCCTCGATGAGGCGCCGGAATACGAGCGCCGGGTCCTGGATGCGCTCCGGCAGCCGCTGGAGAGCGGCGAACTCGTACTGCACCGCTCGGCTGGGACAGCGGCGTACCCTGCCCGCTTCCAGCTTGTTCTCGCGGCTAATCCGTGTCCCTGCGGCAAGGCCACAGGCAAAGGAATTGACTGCATTTGTACCCCGACGATGCGCCGGCGGTATCTGGCCCGGATGTCCGGGCCACTGCTGGACAGGGTCGACATCCAGCTGCAGGTGGAGCGGGTGTCGTTGGCCGATTTTGGCCAGCCCGGGGTGGAGGAGGATACCGCCACCATTGCGTCCCGTGTCCGGGCTGCCCGGACACGGCAGCTTCAGCGGCTGCTGCCGTTCGGCTTGGAGACTAACGCCCAAGTGCCCGGTCGTGTACTCCGGGGCGCCCTCCGCCTCAGTGCTCCCGCAACCCGGATCCTGGACCATGCCCTGGAGCGCGGGATGCTGACCGCCCGCGGTTACGACCGGGTGTTGCGCCTGGCCTGGACCGTGGCGGATCTGGCCGACCACGACATCCCGGCAGCAGACGACATCGGGCTGGCACTCAGCCTCCGGCAGGCAACCCCTGCTGCCTGAGCGCCCCTGCCTGCCGGCACGGTCAAGCGGCAGCCCCTATCCAGCCATCGTGTAAAAGGACGCCACCATGACAGAGAATGAACGGACCGCCCGGGCGGCGTTGTCGCGGCTTTTTGAGCCGCAGGACTGCACCGGCCTGGCTCTGGTGCGCATCGCCGGCGCTGCGGATGCGCTAAGAATTGCCACCGGTGAGATTCACGCCGGCACGGAACTGGAGCGTGACATATTTCTCCTCCTGGAGGAGACCGGGTCCGCCGGCGGCTGGACGGGGCTGGCGACGGCCCGGAAGCGCTGGGCACCGCGAGTCCAGGACCTGGCCCCCGAACGCGACCTTGCCACCATCCTGAGGCTTGGCGGGCGCCTGGTCATGCCCTCCGACGAACTATGGCCCCGCCAGTTGGCAGACCTCGGACTGCAGGAGCCGATCTGTCTGTGGTGGCGAGGAAATGAACAGGAGCTGCCGCCGCCTGCCACATCCGTTGCACTGGTTGGCTCGAGGGACAGCACCTCCTACGGCGCCTCCGTAACAGGCGATCTCGCGTATTCACTGGCGCAGCGGGGGTTCACGATTATCTCGGGCGGCGCCTACGGGATCGATGCACACGCCCACCGAGCCGCCCTCGCCGGCGGAACCGACGGCGGCCTGCCTACCATCGCCGTGATGGCAGGGGGAGTGGACCGCTTCTATCCCGCCGGCAATGAGGACCTGCTGCGGACCGTCGCGAACCAGGGGGCAGTCCTGGCCGAGGTTCCGCCCGGTTCTGCCCCGACGCGGTACAGATTCCTGCAACGGAACCGGCTGATCGCCGCGCTGGCCTCGGTCACGGTTGTGGTGGAGGCCCGGTGGAGGTCGGGGGCGCTGAACACGGCACACCACGCGGAAGCGTTGGGCCGGGCAGTCGGGGCAGTTCCCGGCTCGGTGCACAGCGCCAACTCCGCAGGTTGCCATCGGCTGCTCCGGGAAGGCGGTGCAGTCTGCGTCACTGACGCGGGAGAGATTGCGGAGCTTGCCTCTCCCAGCGGCGAATCGTTGCCCGAGGACAAGACCGGCCACGCAGCAGTCCAGGATGGGCTGACTCTGGAGGACCTGATCCTGCTCGACGCGCTGCCGCTGCGAACCACAACCTCGGTGGACAAGCTCACCACCGTCGCGGGACTCAGCCTCGATTCCGTCCGCGCGGGCCTGGGCCGGCTCGGGCTCCTGGGACTGGCCGAAGCGCACCGCGGCGGCTGGAAGCGGTCCGGGAAGGCCGGGTGAGGGTCCGGGGACATGGCCGGGAGTGCCACGGAGGGCAGCCGACCAACGGCTCGCCGTCGGGCTCCCTGACCACCGGGCGATTACTGCGAGAGTAGGGGAGTGTCCACTCAGCAGATCCCGGCCGTACTGGCCACCGCCGGCCAGCGCTTCGGCCGTTACCTGGAGGCCGAACGCGGGCGATCTCCCCATACGGTGCGCGCCTACCTCTCCGACGTCGGTTCTCTTCTGGAGTATGCCGCCTCTGAAGGAGTGGAGGAGCTGCGAGGATTGGAGCTTGGCACTTTGCGGCGCTGGCTCGGAGCCCAAAGCGAAGCGGGCATCTCCCGTGCCACCTTGGCCCGCCGGTCCGCCACGGCCCGCGCCTTCACCGCCTGGGCTGTCCGGGAAGAACTCATCGTCGCTGACCCCGCGCTGCGGCTGAAGGCGCCCAAACGGGAGAAGTCGCTGCCCGGGGTGCTGCACCAGCAGCAGGTCCTTCGGCTGGTTGGAAATGCGGAATCAGCGGCAGCGGAAGGCGGACCCGTACCGCTGCGCAACCGGGCCATGGTTGAGCTGCTCTACGCCACCGGCATCCGGGTCGGTGAGTTGGCAGGCCTGGACGTGGACGACCTCGATCCCGACCGCAGGACCTTGCGGGTACTCGGCAAAGGCAACAAGGAACGGACAGTGCCGTACGGGCTTCCCGCTGCGCTCGCCGTCGACGACTGGCTCCGCCGCGGCCGTCGCGTCCTAGCCACTGACGCCTCCGGTCCCGCGCTGTTCCTGGGGGCGCGCGGTAAACGGGTCGACCAGCGGCAGGTCCGCAGCGTCGTCCACGACCTCTTGGAAGCTCTGGGGGACACCGCAGCCACCGGACCGCACGCCCTCCGGCACTCTGCCGCCACGCACCTGCTCGACGGCGGGGCCGACCTCCGCGCCGTGCAGGAAATTCTGGGACACAGCAGCCTGGCCACCACCCAGATCTACACCCATGTCTCCGTCGAGCGGCTTCGGCAGAGCTATCAGCAGGCCCATCCGCGCGCCTGATCCCGCCGCCGCACGTCGGCCCGGCTAGCGGGACCGGTCCCTGAGGTTACGCTGCGCGGCGCGCCGGGAAAGACGCGCCGCGGTGCACTGGCGTAATGCGGTAGCGTACGGCAGAATGAGACTCACGCCCGGCAACTTTCAAGTGCCGCTTGAAGCTCTTAGCCTCCAGCAGCACCAGGAACCGGGCCCTAATTTAATAGTCTGGCGAGGACCATCCGCAGCGCGGAACCGAGCAAGAGACACACATCCAGGCAGAGGTCGTTGGGGAAGACGTACCTACAGCTATGGAGGATGGAATGTCTGTTGCACTAACCCGCGGTGTGTTGTTTGTTCACTCTGCCCCAACTGCCCTGTGCCCCCACGTTGAGTGGGCCATAGGTTCCGTTGTGGACAAGCGGACGGATCTTGAGTGGACTGCTCAGCCAGCAGCGCCCGGAATGTTCCGGGCTGAACTTTCGTGGACCGGAAACCCGGGCACGGGGGCGCAATTGGCGTCTGCTCTTCGAGGCTGGGCGCACCTGCGCTACGAAGTCACCGAAGAACCCAGCCAAGGCGTTGATGGCGGCCGCTGGTCACACACACCCGAACTTGGCATCTTCCACGCCGTCACCGACGTGCACGGAAACATCATGGTCTCCGAAGACCGAATCCGCTACGCCTACGAATCCGGTGCCGGCGACCCTTCTGCGGTTTACCATGAGCTCTCCCTGGCCCTCGGCGAAGCCTGGGACGAAGAACTCGAACCCTTCCGGCATGCCGCCGAAGGTGCACCGGTACGCTGGCTGCACCAAGTCGGCTAAGACCCGCCAGCCAGGAGTCACCGCACCACATCCCCATAGCTCCGCCGAGATGACAGATGGCGGCAACGTTCACTAAGAACATTGCCGCCATCTGTCATTTCGGCGTGCTGCGGGCAGTTGGAGCTAGACGCTCCGCACCGCGATCACGGCGTTGTGGCCGCCGAAGCCAAAGGAGTTGCTCAGTGCCGCAATGCTGCCGGAGGGCAGGTCGCGGGCTGTTGTAACTACGTCGAGGGGGATTTCCGGGTCCTGGTTCTCCAGGTTGATGGTGACCGGGGCTTTGCGGTCATACACGGCCATCACGGTCAGCACGGCTTCCACCGCACCGGAGGCGCCCAGCAGGTGCCCCATCTGCGACTTGGTGGCCGAGACCGCGACACTGTCCAACTGCTGGCCCAAAGCCGCCTTCAGGGCCGCGTACTCGGGCTTATCGCCGACCGGAGTGGAGGTGGCGTGCGCGTTCACGTGCACCACGTCCTCGGGCTGGATACGCCCGTCGAACATTGCAGCTTTCAGCGCGCGGGTGGCGCCGAGGCCCTGGGGGTCCGGGGCGGTGATGTGGTAAGCGTCTGCGGTGACCGAGGTGCCCGCGAGTTCTGCGTAGATGCGGGCACCTCGGGCCAGCGCGTGTTCCTCGGCTTCGAGCACGAGGGCGCCGGCGCCCTCGCCCATCACAAAGCCGTCGCGGTCACGGTCGTAGGGGCGTGAGGCGTGCTCGGGATCGTCGTTGCGGCGCGAGAGGGCCTGCATGGAGGCAAATGCGGCAATCGGCATCGGGTGGATGGCGGCTTCGGCGCCACCGCACACAACGACGTCGGCCTTGCCGGAACGGATCAGGTCAAGGCCCATGTGAACAGCTTCGGTGCCGGAGGCACACGCGGAGACCGGAGTGTGTGCGCCGGCGCGGGCACCCAAGTCAAGGCTGACGGCGGCGGCCGGGCCGTTGGGCATCAACATCGGCACGGTCATGGGCAGTACGCGGCGGGGGCCCTTTTCGCGCAGGGTGTCCCAGGCGTCCAAGAGGGTCCAGACGCCGCCAATGCCGGTGGCGAATGCCACGGCCAGGCGGTCGTGGTCGATTTCGGTGATGCCGGAGTCGGCCCACGCTTCGCGGGCGGCGACAACAGCGAACTGCGTGGACGGGTCCATGCGCTTGGCCTCGACCCGGCTCAGGACCTCCGTGGCGGGGGTGGAGGCGCGGGCGGCGAAGTGGACGGGCAGCTCATACTTGGCCACCCAGTCGTCCTCGAGCGTATGCGCGCCGGAGACGCCCTTCAGCGCGTTCTTCCACATCGTGGGGACATCGCCGCCAATGGGTGTGGTGGCACCCAGACCGGTAATGACTACTTTGCGTGCCATGGGATCACTCTCTGTCGGTGCGCCTGCCGTGTCCGGGACTTGGGTAAGGCTGCCGGGGCCTGCGTTGCGAAAAACGTTGGGGGGTGGAGCGGGTGGTGGTGCACATGGCGCGGTCCGGGGGTGCACTTGCGCCCCCGGACCGGCCGGGGCCGGAACTAGGCCTGTGCGTTCGCGATGAAGCTGACGGCGTCGCCGACGGTCTTGAGGTTCTTGACTTCTTCGTCCGGGATGCGCACGCCGAACTTCTCTTCGGCGTTGACGACGATCGTCATCATCGAGATGGAGTCGATGTCCAGGTCCTCGGTGAAGGACTTGTCCATTTCGACAGCCTCGGTGGCGAGGCCGGTCTCTTCGTTGACGATTTCAGCCAGGCCGGCCAGGATCTCTTCGTTGCTAGCCATGATGGCTCCTTTTCTTGTTATTGCCGTGGGCTGCCGTTGTGCCGGCAGCTTCGGGCGGGAATGACTCAAACCGAGGGTTCGGCTTGTTGTGGGATGTGAAGACGGGGGAATGTGGCGGAACCCGGGGGCTCAGGGAAGCACGATGACTTGGGCACCGAAGACCAGTCCGGCACCGAAGCCGATCTGCAGTGCCAGGCCGCCGCTGAGCTGCGGGTTTTCCTGCAGCAGCCGATGGGTGGCCAGGGGGATGGACGCTGCGGAAGTGTTGCCGGCGTCGGCGATGTCCCGGGCGATGATGACCGTCCCGGGAAGCTTCAGTTTTTTGGCCATCTCGTCGATGATCCGCATGTTCGCCTGGTGCGGAATGAAGGCCGCGAGATCGTCGGCGGTGATGCCGGCGGCGTCCAGCGCCTGCTGCGCGACTTTGGCCATCTCCCAGACTGCCCAACGGAACACCGTCTGGCCGTCCTGGCGGAGCGTCGGCCAAAGCGCCGGATCCGCGACGGCGGCTTCCCCGGTACCGGGAGCACCGCCCTGCGCTCCCGCCGAGGCCGGACCGCGGAGATCCAGCATGGAACCGGTCATGCCGATTGCGTCCCACTTGCTGCCGTCCGAGCCCCAAACCGACGGGCCGATGCCCGGGGTCTCGGACGGGCCGATCACGACGGCGCCGGCGCCGTCGCCGAGCAGGAAGGAGATGGTTCGCTCGGTGTTGTCGATGACGTCAGAGAGCTTTTCCGCGCCGACCACAAGGACGTAGTCGGCAGCGCCGGACCGCACCAGCGCATCGGCTTGGGCGATGCCGTAGCAGTACCCGGCGCACGCGGCGGAGATATCGAAGGCGGGGGCCGGTGTGGCACCCAGACGGTCTGCGAGGCTCGCCGCAGCGGACGGGGTGGCATAGGGGTGCGTCACGGTGGAGACGATGACGGCGCCAAGCTGGGAGGCCTCAATGCCGGCCTTCTGCAGGGCTTCTCGGGAAGCGCCCTCAGCCATGTCAATCACGCTGATGTCAGCGGAGGCGCGGTGCCGGGTGATGATGCCGGTCCGCTGGCGGATCCACTCATCGGAGGAATCAATCCACTGGCAGACGTCCTCATTGGTGACGATCACGTCGGGACGGTAGGCTCCGACTCCCATAACGCGGGTGTTCTCGTGCAGCGGGGCCTGCTTTAATGTGGGCACACTCATGCCTGTCCTTCCAGTTCTGCGAATAGGGCCAGGGCGGCGGAGAGGTCGTCCGGGGTCTTGACGGTCACGGTCTTCACACCCGGCATACCCCGCTTAGCGAGTCCGGCGAGTGTTCCGGCCGGAGCCAGTTCAATCACGCCGGTCACGCCGCGCTTCACGAGTGTTTCCATGCAGAGGTCCCAGCGGACCGGGCGGGAAACCTGTGCGATCAGGCTTTCGACGGCGGCGGCACCATCGGTGATTTCCGCGCCGTCGAAGTTGGACAGC
This sequence comes from Arthrobacter sp. AL05, assembly GCF_029960715.1. Taxonomy (NCBI): domain Bacteria; kingdom Bacillati; phylum Actinomycetota; class Actinomycetes; order Micrococcales; family Micrococcaceae; genus Arthrobacter; species Arthrobacter sp. AL05. The sequence continues at coordinate 2,274 of NZ_JASBRC010000010.1, read as the reverse complement.
AGCGGCACCTGCGGGTTCCGCGGGTGCAGCGCGGGGCGAAGGGCCCGCAGCGCCGCGACGGCGGGGGACATGTGCGAGGTGTGGAATGCGCCGGCCACCTTCAACTGGATCACCCGGGCCTTGGCCGGCGGGTTCTCCGCGAGGGCCTTGAGCTGGTCCAGGGTGCCGGCCGCGACGGTCTGGCCGGCGCCGTTGACGTTGGCGGCCGTGGCGCCGCAGGCCTCGATCGCGGCCAGGACCTCGGCCGGGTCGCCGCCCACCACCGCGCTCATGCCGGTGGGGGTTGCCGCGGCGGCAGCTGCCATGCTGTTGGCGCGTTCCCGGACAAACGTCATGGCTTCGGTCTCCGTGAGCACACCAGCCAGGGCGGAGGCAGTGATTTCGCCGACAGAGTGGCCGGCAAGGATAACCGGGAGGGTGGCCAGCTCGACGTCGAACAGCGACTGGGCCGCCACCAACCCGGCGGCGACGATCAACGGCTGGGCAACAGCCGTATCCTTGATGGTCTCCTCGTCCGACGTGGTGCCGTGGGCGGTGAGGTCGATCCCCGCGATCTCGCTGAGCGAGGCCAGATGGCCTGCGACGGGCGGCAGTTCCAGCCAAGGGGCCAGAAAACCGGGGGTCTGGGAGCCCTGTCCAGGGCAGACGATTGCAAGCACGTATCCAGCTTTCCAAACTACGGCGTGATTATCGGTGTATTCGTGCACCAAGCTCACAGGGTCACTTTGTAGGAAGTCTACAACTGCTCAGGGGCTGTTGCGCGACGGCTGACGTTCCACGGCGGGCTTCGGCGGGGTCGCCAGCCGGCCAACGACCAGAGCCGTCTGGAGCACAAAAGCCTCCCGGGGCAGCAACGGATCCCAGCCGGTGACGTCACAGACGCGCTTGAGCCGGTAACGCACGGTGTTGGCATGGACGAAGAGTTCACGGGCTGTGGCCTCGAGTGAATGCCCAAGCTCGAGGTAGGTCCCGAGAGTCTCGACGAGGCCGTTGGACGCCGCGATCAGGGGACGGTAGATGTTCTTGACGAGGGAGCGGCGCGCCGCGTCGTCGCCGGAGATGACTCTTTCCGGCAGGAGGTCATCTGCAGCAACCGGGCGCGGCGCGGCTGGCCAGGCACGGGCGGCGGTCAGCCCCGCGAAGGCGGACTGCGCCGAGCTGCTGGCCTCCAGCAGGGAGCCGGCTTCGGCGCCGTAAACGACCGGCCCGGGCGCGAAGAGTTCAGCCAGCTTCAGGTACGCGGTCTCCCGGTCGTGGACCCCGCCAAGGATCAGGATAAGACGGTCGCCCTGGATTCCGACAAGGGCGTCTTCGGCGAAACGCCCGGCCGTGCGGCGCAGTTCGCTGACATAGCTGGCATTGGGTTCGGACGGAGTGTTGCCCACCATAACTGTGAAGCGCTCCTGCGCTTTCCAGCCCAAGGCGGCAATCCGGGACCGCAGGGCGTCGGTGTTTTCACCGCGCAGGATGGCGTCCACAATGAGTGCTTCCAGCCGGGTATCCCACGAGCCGCGGGATTCGGCGGCCCGCGCGTAGACATCCGCTGCGGCGAACGCGACCTCGCGGGAGTACCGCAGGACCGCCTCGCGCAGCGCTCCCTGGTCCGCTTCCGGTGCGATCACCGGCACTTGGTCCTCCACCACTTCCACCACAATCCGGATCAGCTGCAGGGCTTTTTGCAGGCTGATGGAGCGGGTGAGCTCGGTCGGCGCGGTGCCGAAAACGTCGGAGAGAATCCACGACGGCGAGCTGGGACGTTCGAACCAGGTGACGAACGCGGCAATGCCGTTTTGCGCCACCATGCCCAGTGCCGAACGTTCGTCCGAGTTCAGCCGGCTGTACCAGGGCAAGGACTTCTCCAGCTGGCGCAGTGTCGTGGTGGAGAGCTGGCCTACACTGGCCCGAAGTTTCTTGAGCGTCTCAACCTTCTCCGGAGACATCGCCCTTGAGGCAGGCTTGCGTTTTGCGGCAGTGGTGATCGGCTCGGACATGCATCGAGCATACGGGGCCTGCCGCCCAAGCTCCATTTGTGCAAAGGCTACAACGGCCTTTGTGCTGGATCACAGTATTGTCCGCCGCCGGGGGTGTCCGGGTTCCCGGGCGTTAGGCATTAACGACGACGGCGGTCCCGCCTTCCGGTGGGGACCGCCGTCGTTCCGTGCTGAGCTGACTCTAGGAGTCGCCGCCCGCGTTGCCGGTGGTGCCGGCATTGACGTTGTGCAGGCGGTATTTTTCGATTGCCTGGGCGGGTGCTTGGGCGTCTACTTCGCCGCG